>JAQTSO010000078.1 GCA_028711215.1 Endomicrobiaceae bacterium
TACAGTTAAATATTGATACAAAGATATGTTCTATTATGGAATATTTTGAAATTTTTACTCCAAGAATGAACTATTGTACAAAAGCATGCAATAAGTTAGGCTGTGTATTTAATTTTTATATAAACGGAGATAAGTTCATATAACGGCGGAAGCTGGGAAGCTTGGAAGTTTAGTAAAAGCGATGTGGTGGCTGTTGTATTTGCCAAGCTTCTAAACCTCTTACCTTCTCAGCTTCTATATTCAGGGGATTTTATAGTGATAGTAGGCTCATATCAGTTGTTGAAAAAATCGACACAATGTAAAGCAAGGCTCGGAAAAGTTTATACCACCAGAGGTGTTATAGACACTCCTACCTTTATGCCTGTAGGAACTCAAGGCTCTGTAAAATCCGTATCAACAGAACAATTAAGAGAAACTAAAGCACAAATCATTTTGGCAAACTCATATCATATTTATTTAAGACCCGGACTTGATATAATCAGAAAAGCAGGAGGGATTCAAAAATTTAATTCATGGAACGGCCCGATGTTAACTGATTCAGGCGGATTTCAAATATTCAGTTTAAATAATTTTAGAAAAATTAAAACAGACGGCGTTGAATTTAAATCGCACTTGGACGGGTCAAAACATTTTTTATCTCCGGAAATTTCAATGCAGATACAAAAAACAATCGGAGCTGATATCATTATGTGCTTTGATGAATGCACTCCGTACCCTGCAACTTATGATTATGCAAAAAATTCTATGCTTTTAAGTTTGGAATGGGCTAAAAGATGTAAAGAAGAATTTTATAAAGATGATGCACATTTAACACAGGCACTTTTTGGTATTATACAGGGTTCTGTATTTGAAGATTTGAGAAAAGAAAGTGCATTAAAAATGCAGGAGATAGATTTTATAGGTTATGCTATAGGCGGTGTATCCGTCGGCGAATCAAAAGAAGAAATGTTAAAAGTAGTTGAAGCAACGACTCCGTATCTGCCTGAAAATAAAGCAAGATATTTAATGGGTGTCGGAATGCCTGAAGATATTTGGGAATCAATTGAACGCGGTATTGACATGTTTGATTGTGTGATACCTACAAGAAACGGACGTAACGGACAGGCATTTACAAGCCACGGCAAACTAAATATTAAAAACGGAGAATTTAAAGAAGATTTTACTCCTCTTGACCCTGAGTGCGACTGTCAGGCATGCAGAGGATATACAAAAGCTTATATCAACCATTTATTCCGTTCTCAGGAGATTTTGGCATTGACGTTGTTATCTTTACATAATATTCATTTTATGATAAAATTGACGGACAAAATTAAAAAAGCGTTGGAAAGTGATACATTTTTTGAAACAAAAAAAGAATTTTTTGAAAAGTATTACTCCAAAAAGGGAGCGTTATGAACAAACTAGTTTTAGTATTAATGTCAGTTGTTTTATTGTCGACAAATGTGTTTGCTGAAGGAGCCGGCGGTGCGGGTGCATTCGGCGGACTTATGCCTCTTTTAATAATCTTTGTATTTTTCTATTTATTCTTAATCAGACCTCAGCAGAAACAAAGGAAAGAACACCAAAAAATGTTGGATGCTTTGCAGAAAGATGATAAAATTATTACAGCCGGCGGAATTCATGCTACAGTAGTTTCTGTTAACGCTGATGTTGTTGAAGTTAAGATTGCAGAAAATGTAAGAATTAAAATAGTAAAATCAACTATAACAACAGTTGTTATGCCGGAAGCAGCGGTTACACCTGAAGTTATAAAATAATATTTGTTTTTCGACGGGAATTTTATTTTTAAATTGGAATGAAATGAAGATAAAAGAGCTTGAATTTTCGCAAGTATCGTTTGAGGATATTAAAAACAATCAAACAATTGACAGCTTTATAAGAGCTTCCAATGATTATCTTGGAGCTATAGGATATACGGAACACGGGTTCAGACACGTTAGTTTAGTAGCCTCTGTTTCAAAAAATATATTAACAACTTTAGGTTATCCTAAAAGATTACAGGAACTTGCAGAAATTGCAGGTTATTTACATGATATAGGCAACGTTGTAAATCGTCAGGATCACGGTCAGTCGGCAAGTTTAATTGCTTTTGATATTTTGAGACAGCTTGGTGCAACGCCTGATGAAATATCGCTGATAGCATCAGCTATAGGCAACCATGAAGAAGAAATCGGAGACCCTGTAAATCCTGTTGCGGCATCTTTGATTTTGGCAGATAAATCGGATGTACATAAAACCCGAGTAAGAAATCCGAGTATGATTGCCGTAGATATACACGACAGGGTAAATTACGCGGTTGACAGGTCTTTTTTAAGTATTAACAAAGCAGATAAATTGATATCATTAAACCTTAATGTTGACACAAAAATATCACAGGTTATAGAATACTTTGAAATATTTATGTCCAGAATGAATATGTGCAGAAGAGCGGCAAAATTTTTAGACTGTAAATTTGAATTAATAATAAATGAAAGGAAATTACTCTAATGAACAAATTAGGATTTAGATTCGTTGTAACAGCATTATTGGTTATTCTTTCCGTTGTGTTTTTGTACCCGACGTTTGAATGGGCAAGAATGTCCGGTGAGGAAAAGACAACAGCAGAAAAATCAAAAGATTCAATTTTGGGCAAAGTTTTAAAATTGGGGTTGGATTTAAGAGGCGGGACTCATCTTTTACTGGAAGTTGATGCATCAAAACTGGATGAAAAAACCAGTATGAAAGATGCCGTAGACAGAGCGGTTGAAGTTATAAGAAACCGTATTGACCAGTTCGGCGTCACAGAACCTTTAATTGCAAAACAGGGTGATAAGTGGATAGTTATCCAGCTGCCCGGCATTAAAGATCCTTCAAGGGCAAAGGAACTTATAGGTAAAACTGCACTCTTGGAATTTTGTCTTGTAAATAATGATAATGCTTTGGCGGACATAACAACAAAAATGAGAGACCGTAATTTAACTCCTGCCGAAGCAATGGCAGACCCTGAAATATCAAAAATGATACCGGAAGATAACTTTATAGCTGAAAGCAAAGATGATAACAGATATTATATTTTGAAAAAAGCAAGTTTAACAGGCGCATATTTGGTTAATGCAAAAGTTGAATTGGCAACAGGTGGTTTCGGATATCCGCATGTTTCACTTGAATTTAATAAAGACGGTTCGAAATTATTTGCAGACGTTACAGGTTCAAATATTGACAGAAATTTAGCAATAGTGCTTGACGGTATTGTTCAATCAGCACCTGTTATCCGTTCAAGAATACCTGACGGAAGAGCAATAATTGAAGGTAATTTTAATGCAGATGATGCAAAACTTCTTGCAACAGTTTTAAGAGCCGGTGCTTTACCTGCTCCCGTAAATATTATTGAAGAAAGAACCGTAGGCCCGAGCCTTGGTGATGACTCAATTAAAAAAGGATTTACCGCTGCTGTTGTGGGTGTTTTAATCGTGGTTTTATTTATTTTTATATATTACGGCTTTTCGGGACTTATTGCAGACTTTGCTTTAATTTTAAATTTAATAATCTTATTGGCGATAATGGCAAAGTTTCAATTTGTTTTAACGCTTCCGGGTGTTGCCGGTATTGCCTTAATTTTAGCAATGGCTGTTGATGCAAACGTCCTTATACTTGAAAGAATAAGAGAAGAACTTGCTGTAGGCAAAACTGCAAGAGTTGCCGTTGATGCCGGTTACCAGAAAGCATTTACAACAATTCTCGACTCAAATTTAACTACGCTTATAGTTGCTGTTTTCTTGTTTCAGTTTGGAACGGGACCGATTAAAGGTTTTGCTGTTACGCTTACAATAGGTCTGTGCGTCAGCATGTTTACGGCAATTGTTGTTACAAAATTGATTTATGATTTTCTTTTTAAAGAAAATTTCATTCACAAATTTAAAATTTAACGGCAAGAATACAGGAGGCTTATTGTGAGGTTTTTTAAGACACCAAATATAGATTTTATAGGTAAAAGATATTATGCGTTTGCTTTTTCAATAATATTGTTTGCAATCGGATTAGGAGCTCTTATAGTAAAAGGCGGACCTAATTACGGTATTGATTTTACAGGCGGTATTTTAATCCAGGCATCGTTTAATCAGGAAATATCTTTAGAGCAAGTCAGAACCGGTTTGTCAAAAGACAAAAATTTGGTTTATGAACTACAGACCGTAGGTAAAGATGCTATAATTGTAAGAGTTAAAACAACTGCAAAAACACAGGCAGAAATGACAAGTGAAATCTTAACCCTTTTGCAAACCCAATTTCCGACCCAAACAATTACAATTGACAGAACTGAATATGTCGGTCCGTCAGTGGGGAAACATTTAAGTAAACAAGCATCATATGCATTTTTCTTTGCATTCCTTGGTATTATCATATACGTTGCCTTTAGATTTAAATCGGGTTTATGGGGTATGTCAGGTGTTATAGCAATTGTCCATGACGTTTTTGTTGTTTTCGGAATTATGGTATTTTTTAACAAAGAAGTAGACTTAACTTTAATAGCAGCTCTTTTGACGATTGCAGGTTATTCCATCAATGATACGATTGTTTTGTTTGACAGAGTCAGAGAAAATTTAAGACTTCTTGCTAAAGAAAGTTTTGGAAATATAATAAACAAAAGCATTAATGAAGTTTTGGGCCGAACAATTATAACTTCTGCAACTGTTTTTATAGTTTCTCTTATTTTATGGTTAATGGGCGGAGAAGTTATTGCAGACTTTGCTCTTGCAATGTTGATTGGAACATTCATAGGTGTTTATTCCACTATATTTGTTGTTGCCCCGTTAATATTTGAATGGGAAAAAAGAAAGAGAGACCGTTTCAAAAAAGCTTTTAACAGATAATATTTGATTGTGACAATTTCAGACTATGATGTACATTTTTTACATTATAGTTTGAAATTGTTTTGAACTGTCGGGCAGATTTATCAAAAGAGTTGATAAACCGAATTTGTTTGTAATTTAAAAACCAGGCTGTGCCAAATTGTAAATATAAACCTTGATTTTTATAAAAAAAATCGGTAAAATACTAAAACTCTTATAAAAAAAGTTGCACCAATTCCGACGTAGCTCAATGGTCGAGCATCCCGCTGTTAACGGGAGGGTTATAGGTTCGAGTCCTATCGTCGGAGTTTTTTTTACGGCGTTTTTTTCGTTTATACTGCGTCATTCGGATGTTCGGGTACCTCCGGCTTCGCCTGTTCACAGTACACGCTTACATCCTCACTCCTTGTCTAAACGAAAAACACTTGTAAAAATGAATTATACAGATTTTGTCGCCTCGTATAAAATCAAAATACTGCATAAATAGATGTTATCAAAAAAATTAACTACCGCTCGGCTTTGCTAGGTATTCCTCGTCCAAAATAAAATTAAAAATCATCACAAAACACTTCAAATAAATTATATCTAAACTTCGGGTACCTCCGGCTTCGCCTGTTCACAGCACACGCTTCGTTTTGTTTCACAAATCCGCCCAACTTCCTACATCCTCACTCCTTGTCTAAACGAAAAACACTTGTAAAAAATGAATTATACAGATTTTGTCGCCTCGTCTAAAATCAAAATACTGCATAAATCGATATCATAGATTTTTTTGATTACTGTTAGGTATACCCTTGTCCAAAATAAATTAAAAAAAGAGCACGGCAAACTGTTTGTGGTCTGCCGTGCTTTTTTGTTGTTTTACAAATATTTTGCAAGAAGTTCTTTCAATTCATCTTTTGAATGATACCCCATTCTTGTTTCAACAACTTTTCCGTCTTTAAAAACCATAAGCGTAGGTACACTTCTTATTCCGTA
>JAQTSO010000079.1 GCA_028711215.1 Endomicrobiaceae bacterium
AAAAAAACAGCTTCCCTCAGTTGCCGGACAGTTCGAGGTACTTTTTTCATTCGTCCTCTTCACCTTCATCTTTTTCAAGATGTTCCAACACCTACTAGAAGCTTTTAATAGTCTAGTACCGAAATGGAAAAGTGTCAAGGGCTTTTTAAAACAGAAGCTCGGAAATTGGGCAGCTTAGAAGCTTGGCAACAACTTTAAAAACGGAAGTTCGGCAACTTTGAAGCTGAGTTGTTTTGCCGTTGTCGTTAGACTTCAAAGTAATGTCAACAGGTTTATGAATTTTTTAAAACCCATTGAGAATACATTTCCAAAAACTTTTGTAAGAAATTTTTAGTTGAATCATTTATAAGATTGCCTTTTTCATCAAATAAACTTGCTACATTTCCGATATAAGCTTCAGGTTGTTGCATAACAGGAATATTTAAAAATACAAGAGGTTGCCTCAAATGATGATTTGCACCGAATCCTCCGAACGGTCCCTGAGAAACACTTATTACAGCACCCGGTTTGCCCGACCAAACACTTTGTCCGTAAGGACGTGAACCGATATCCAGTGCATTTTTTATAGGAGCAGTATATGAACGGTTATATTCCGGAGTAAGAAAAATAACACCGTCAAAAGTTTTAAGTTTATTACGAAAATTAGTCCATGGAGCAGGCGGATTTGAATCCAGATCTTCATTGTAAAGAGATAATTCCCCTATTTCAAGAATTTCAAGATTAAGTGATGATGGAGCAAGTTTTATAAGGGTATTTGCGACCTTTCTGTTAAAAGAATCTTTCCGAAGACTTCCTACGATAAGTGCAATTTTTTTGAATGACATTTTATTCCCCCTGTTTAACGTCAGGCTTTGATCATTATTAAAAGCATTTTAAATTTTTTTATTGCTTTAAGAGCATGAGTTTTTTTGGCAGGCATTATTATAAATTCGCCTTCTTTGAGAATATGAGGTTTGCCTTCTATTGTAATCTTGGCTTCGCCGTCTATTATCTCAACCATTGCATCAAACGGAGCGATATGTTCACTCAAGCCCTGTCCTTCGTCAAAAGAGAAAATTGTAACTGTGCCGGTTGGTCTTTCTATTATGGTACGGCTTACAACCGCACCGCTGTTGTAAGCAACTAAATCTTTAGTTTTAATTACTTTTGCTTTGAGGTCTTCTTTTTCCACATTTCCCCCTGACAGCATTTTTATATTTTTCAGTAATTTTATCTATTATATTTAATATGGACATATACATCAATAACAACAGAAGTTTGGAAGTTTGGAAGCTTGGCAGTTTAGTCATTTACTGCATTAAAGAATGTTTGTCCTTTTGCCACGTTCAGTACTTCCAGTTGTTTGCTTTTAGTTCTTTTCGCATTAAAGCACGTTTATGAGTGAAGTGTTTTTTAATGTAAAAGATTATAAACTTTTAAATCTTTTAGTTTCTGAATGTTTGAAATCATTTTTGGTTCAATATGCAGTCCAAAAATGATAAGTTCAGAAACGGCATTCAAAAATACGAGTGAATGTGCTTAGCGATGGCATTTTTTGAGGACAATCTAACAAATATAAAACATTTGTGCTGCTAAAATTTTTGAAAATCAATTTGTATATTTTGTGCAGGAGAGTAGTTTTCACTACTTTACAAACAAAATGTGCAAATTTATCAAAAAGTAACGCAGCCCGAAGGGTTAGCGCCCAAACAGCGCTCTGCTTCGTTAGACTTCCTCGTAATAGACTCGCTATTACTTCGTCACTCTGCCTCACATATCATCTGTTTTGACAGCTAACACAATTGCTTTATATATGTTAGCTTGTCCTAAACTTTTTTTGCTAAAGAAAAAAGTATGGCGCTGTGCGGAGCCTCCGCACAAGATTTTCTCAAGACAAAAAGTAATATAACTTGCTGTGGGTCAAATACCCACTTTGTTTGTTTTCGGTTGGAATTTTAATTTCTTTTCAACAAGTTTGATTGCATACTTATCATAATTTTTTAATTGGGCAAATACGGTATATGTATATGTTTTATTATCTTGCCCTGTATAGCAAATTGATATATGTTTTTTGTTCGGATTTAATCTAGGTTGAACTTTGCCGTTTGTTTCAATAAAAAAACCGTGTTCTTGTGCTTTTGCTATTTTAGTGTTATCCCAACAACTTTGAGGTATAACAGCCAATACAAATTTATCATTTGATATTTTAGATATTTCATTCTTCTTAGTTTGAAGACAGAATAAAGATGTTTTTAATTGATTGTTGTCACTTTTTAATACTTCAAACCCTGTAAATTTATCGGAAGTTGCGGATTGAAAATATTGATTTTCAAGCATAGTTTTTTCCCACTCGCCATTTTTCATTATTAAGTGAGGTTCTCCGATAAAATATTTATTTGTTGAACTTTCCACAACTGATATAAGCATTTTATATTTCCTTTTTTGTTTTTATTATTATACAAAATTCGAAGAATGGATGCTGGGCAGATTTGAAAAGCAAACCAAAGAAGTTTGGTAGCTTAGTTGTTTGGTCGTTGCCGTTTAAGACTTTAAGCTTTGAGCTGAAATGTCGCCTTTGTCATTGTTAAAGGCTTTGAGTTTTCGTTATGAAATGAAGCATTTTTCAAATTTTTAGCTGTCTGTCGTTAAAGGATTTAAGATTTGTGCTGAAATGAAGAAACACAAGAGTGCAGTGTACGTTCCTTTACGGTGTACATAAGCTCTTGTGTTTCAAAATTGTAAGCCAAATATTAAATCCATCACATAAAAAAAACAGCTTCGTTCAGTTGCCGGATAGTTAAGAGACACATTTGGTTCATCTCCACACTACTTTTCATCTTTTTCAAGATGATCCGACACCTACTAGAAGCTTTTAATAGTTTAGTACCGAAATGTAAAACTGTCAAGAACTTTTTAGAAGCTGGGAGGCTGGGCAGCTTGGCAGCTTAGTAACGACAACAACTTTTACTACAGAAGATTGGAAAAACTAAGAGAAAATCAGTTGTCCGGAAATTACGGATAACTCAAATATTAAATTCATACTACAAAAAAAAGAGCCTCCTGCATTGTCAGAAGGTTTAAGGTACTTTTTTCACTGGTCCTTTTCGCCCTTGTCTCTTTCGAGACACTCCGACATCTGCTAGAAGCATTTATAGTATAGTACCGGAATATAAAAGTGTCAAGGGTTTTTTGGAAGCTAAGAAGCTTGGAGGCTTGGAAGCTGAGCAACATCTTTAAGTTTTCGTTGTCTGTTGCTTTTCGGTCGTTGCCGTTAGGTTTCAAAGTTTGGAGTGAAACGAACAATTTTCAGACCGCGGTGTACGCAAGTGTAAACGGTACATAAGGGCTGAAAATTGAAAGTTGTAACCCGAAATTTGAAACCGTTATATTACTTTTCGTTTTTCCAATTTTTGCACTGAGCCAACCTCGGTGCCGGATCATACCCCATATCCTTCCCCATATTAGCAAGCATATCACACGGAAAAACTTCGCAAAGTCCGCAATGGTCTAAGTGTTTTTCTTCACAACAGCTTTTAACTCCGCATTTACCGCCCCAAAAAGGAACTGTTATGTTTGTACATCCTTTGCAGTTAACTTTTTCTTTTCTTTCACAGGAATTACATCTTACCCCGCATCTTGATTCAAACATTTTTATCCTCTTATAACTCTATTTCCGTTTTAGGCAAAAAATTCGTTGCCGAAGTCCAAGTAACAGCTTTTCCATTTTTTAAAGTAAATACTTTTAGCTGAGAATAAAAATCTGAAAGTGCTCCGTTTTCTCTCCATGTTCTTAAAAACTGGCGTGTAGGATGGGCACATATTTCATCTTTAAATTTATTATCCGTTATTTCTTCAAGTTTACCGGCAACTCTAACCTGTACTCCGGTTTTAAAATCGTTAAAACAAACTTCAACATTATTGTTTTTTGAAATCTGTTTAAAAATATCTTTCATGGAACCTGTATGAAAAACAATTCCGTTTTCATCTGCTTTATATAAAAACATCGCTCTGCAGTGCGGTTTATTATCTTCAACCGTTGCCAGCCAAAAAACAGGGTTACTTGCCATTAATTGATAAATTTCTTCTTTGTTCATAGTATATTCTCCTTTTTATTTTTCGGCGATTATAAGCATTTCAAAATCTTCAGTCGTTAATTTATCATTACGCGAAAATGCACCGAGTTTTGCTCCGTAAATATCTATTTTTTTAAACCCGAGTGATTTTAAAAGCCATGTTATTTCGCTGGGAACGTAATATCTTTCGTTACACTTAAGCTCTTTTTTATTTCCAGAATCGTCCTCAAAAACCGCTGTGTTATGATCACGGAAAGTCATTAGATCAAATGAGCACTCCTTACACTGTGACTGTCCTTCTTTCTGTGCAGATTCATAGAATTTGCTGACAGAATGAAACAGAGGAAATAACCCGTTTAATGCGGTGAAAATCAATTTTCCGTTACTTTTTAAAGTCTTTGCAATATTCTTAAGTATTTCAAAATTCATCTCGTCGGTTTCCATAAGAGAAAACCCGCCTTCGCATAACATAATTGCCAGATCAAATTCGCCGTCAAACGGGAGATTGCGTGCATCTTGTTTTTGAAAGTTAATATCAAGCCCCGCATCCTGCGCCTTTTGCCTTGCCCTTTTGAGTTGACTCTCGGAAAGGTCAACGCCGGTCACATTATATCCCCTCTTTGTCAGTTCAATAGAATGACGACCGGTACCGCATCCGACATCAATAATCTTTAAAGATTTATTTCGCCCGACTTCCTGTTCAATAAAATCACATTCACCGAGAGTTCCCTGCGTAAAAACTTCACCGTCATATTTTTTACCGTAATTTTCAAATAATGCTTCATACCATTGTTTCATTTTAATAACCCCTCAACGATTTCTCCTTAAAATACAAATTTAAAGACAGGACTTTAAAAACATTCCGACAAAAAATAAAAGCAACAGTCCGACCAGTACGACGACCATATATCTTTCCATTTTTATCTGCTCCTTAATATTTTAATCTTGGTGATTTACAGATTTGAAATCTGCTTTGCACCTATGATATTATACAAAATTTAAGCATTATTACTACTCAAAAAAGATATATCAAAATTACATTTTTGAGAAGTTTTACTATTTATTTTGTATAATCTCGCTTATGATAAAATCAATTGAGGAAGTATTAAACAGCAATGAGATTTTGACATATCTGAGTTATGCCGATCAGATTTTTGCTTCCGTGGGGTATAAAGAACACGGAGTCCGTCATGCAAAACATGCATCCGACAGAGCAGGATATGTTTTGGAACAATTGGGCTATTCAAAAACAAAACAAAATTTAGCAAGAATTGCCGGCTACGTACACGATATCGGCAATATGATTGCAAGAGCAGGACATGCTCAAAGCGGTGCAATAATGGCAGTCAATCTTTTAAAACCCGATAAAGAAAATATAGAGTATACGAGTGATATTTTTGAAGTTTTTGGTGCTATCGGCAGTCATGAAGATAAATCAATGCAACCTCCGACAGATATAGCAGCAGCTGTTATTTTAGGTGATAAAACAGATGTGCATTTTGAAAGATTGAGAACTGAAAATCAATATTTAAACGATGCCCATTCAAAAGTTGTCGGAGCATGTGAAAATTCAGAAATAAAAATTTCAAAAGAAAATAAAGATATTACTTTACAGTTAAATATTGATACAAAGATATGTTCTATTATGGAATATTTTGAAATTTTTACTCCAAGAATGAACTATTGTACAAAAGCATGCAATAAGTTAGGCTGTGTATTTAATTTTTATATAAACGG
>JAQTSO010000080.1 GCA_028711215.1 Endomicrobiaceae bacterium
ATAGTTGCTTTAAGTGCGATTTTGCTTGCGGTAGAAAATAATTATCAGGCTGTAATTGTTGCTCCCACTGAAATTTTAGCGGAACAACATTATCTGACATTTAAGAATATTTTAAAAGATATAAACGTAAACATTATACTTGTAACATCATCAACGCTGAAATCAAAAAAGCAGAGAGAAGAAATTTTGGCATCAATTGCAGACGGCAGGGTAAATATCGTTATCGGTACCCACTCGGTAATGGAAAAAAGAGTTAAATTTAAAAATTTAAGTTTTGTCGTTATAGATGAACAGCACAGATTCGGAGTGATGCAAAAAGTTTCTGCTTTGGCAAAAGGCTCCACACCCGATATTTTAATGATGACGGCAACTCCGATACCGAGAGGGCTTGCAATGACTATTTACGGTGAAATGTCTGTCAGTGTTATTGATGAGCTTCCTCCGCTAAGAACTCCGATAGAAACCATGTGTTCTGATGAATACAATGTATATCAAAAAGTTTTACAGGCAATTAAAAACGGAGGACAAGCATATATCGTTTATCCTTTGGTTGATGAATCCGACAAAGTTGAATTAAAATCTGCAGTCAGTGAAGCGGAAAATTTATCTAAAACCGTATTTAAAAATGTTAAAGTAGGGCTTCTTCACGGTAAAATGAAACCTAAAGAAAAAAATGAAATAATGACAAATTTTAAAAATAAAAAATTTGATATTTTAATAGCAACAACCGTAATAGAAGTGGGTATTGATGTGCCCAATGCAACCATAATTGTTATCCAGCATGCAGACAGATTCGGACTTGCAACATTACACCAATTAAGAGGGCGTGTCGGCAGAGGGCAAAAGAAATCATATTGTTTTTTAATTTCAGATTCCAAAAGTCAGACAGCCAAACAAAGATTGGCAATTATGACAAAAACAACAGACGGTTTTAAAATTGCTTCGGCTGATTTGGAGATGAGAGGTCCGGGGAATTTTATAGGAACAAACCAACACGGTTTTCCTGAATTTAAAGCGGGAGACATCATAAAAGACATAAAACTTATTGAACTTGCCAAAGAAACAGCTTCAAATATTTTATTGGAAGATAAAGAATTAATACTTGAAAAACATAAAAAAATAAATCAGTTTTTGCATAACCGGGATTCTGTTATTTCAAAAATAATCCAAGTTGGTTAATCAGTTGTGTTTTTTCTGTTGTTTTATGATTAGTGTCTGCATTGAATCATTTCTTTTATCAAATTCCATTGACTTAATCACTTCGGACATGTTAGAGCTATAACTAATTTTTTCATAACCTGGTTGGCCTCCGGGAGGACCAAATTTGTCTTTTTGCCAATCTACCGACCTGGCAAAAGAAAGATAGATTAAAACAGTTGTTGTTATTACGGCAAGGAAAATAAGTAATATTTTAAAATTTTTGTTTGAGCGGTTGTATGCCGAAACTGCTGTTTCGGCAAAAATATAAAAGAGCCCTATATAAGCAAGATAGACATATCTGTCGGCAACCGGCGCAATCCCCATCGGCAATATTCCGCTTGACGGCAAAAGGACTATTAAAAAAAACATAAACCCAAAAAATATTTTTCTGGTTTTTTTTAAACTTAAAAAAACAAAATATAAAATCAGATAAAGTAAAACAGGTGACGATAAAATATACCAAGGCGGAATTATATGCGGGCTATAAAAAAGCGGATACATGCAATATAAGTTTACGGGCAAAATAAATTTATATATGTAAAATAAAATATGGAAATGAGCATTTAAAATATTTTTAATTAATGTTAAAAAAACAAAAGTTGTTTCAATATCATTGCGATAGTGCGACCATATACCCACGGCTATAAAAATAAGAGAAATTATTATGTAGGGAATATAAATTTTAAATTTTTTAATTGAAAATCTATTCTGCAAATAATCAATTAAAATCAGAACAAAAGGTAACGTTATTGCCATTGCCTTAGAAAAACAAGCAAGCAAAAAACAAAAAGATGAGATTGTAATCAGAGCTTTTATATTTTTTTTATCATATGTTTTAATGTACATAAGGACGGACATAAGATAAAAAACGGAATATAGCGTATCCTTTCTGGCACTAATCCATGCAACAACTTCAACGTGCATAGGATGAATTGCAAATAATGCCGTTATTATATAGGTTACTGCAAAAGATTTTGTAAGTCTTATGAAAATAAGAAAAACTAAAATTGTACTCAACATGTGAAGCAACATGTTATTGACATGATAAAATGCCGGTACAAGTCCAAAAAAATAACGTTCTACGGCAAATGAGAGCGTTACAAGCGGGTGATAAAGACCGAGATGATCTCCTTTAAATATTTTAAAAACATTTGTTATTGTTAATTCAGATGTTTTGTTGGTTCCGGAAAGTATTGCAAGATCATCAAGAGTAGCAAAATTTGATGTTAAAACCGGTAAATATGTAAAAAACGACACTGCAAAAAGTAAGAAAATTAGGATTATCTGGTGTTTCTTAAAATTTTCCATAGTTTTTATATCCTCTGATATATTACATTTTAGACAGTTTATAATCAAGTAATCAAAAAACACATTGATATTTTATAACTTATCAATTATACTAATGGTGATGAAATTTGTTTTAAAACAGGATAAAAAGAATTTACAAAAATTTCACAATAAGTTCTAGAGTTTTTTTAAGTAAAAAACTACAATATGAATGCGAGAAGAGGGGAGTTAAATAAATTTAGGAGGTGGCAGCCATGAACAAAAAAAATGTTTCTTTTGTCTTGGCGTTTGTTTTAAGTATTGGTCTTGGTTTAGGCAGCATGTCATTGGCGTATGCTACAAACAACGAATGGGGTTCAAGTATGGCAACCCAAACATTACCTGAGTACACGGTAAATGCAAGTTCATCAAGTACGGGGATCGGAGATCAGGCTTCTGCAAATCAGGCAGTTTACAAGCTGTCAGCAGTTTTTAATTATTTGGCAGGTATCATGACAAGTACAATGGATTCAAACAGAAACATTACGCTAATGTCTATGAACCAGCCAAAAGCAATGTTGGTTTATGATGATGGAACAAATTCATGGACACCTGCCAGTTTAACGGTAGACGGAACAGACTGGGCAGAAATATCAAAAACAGAAGTATCTGAAGAGGTTTTAGCAAAATTCAGAGCAGCTTATCCTAATGCAGATGTAACTGCAATCAAAGAAATGGCGCAGTTGTACCAGTTTTTGTTAAATGCAGGAGTTCCTGAAGCTTCTTTGACGGTTTCTTCGATGACATCAGGAGGACATGATCAGGATATTCAACAAGTATCAGCTTGGTTTGGTCAAGCAGTTGAAGAATTAAAAAAAGGAGTAAGTCATTCCATAAATTTAAATTTTACAGCAGCAGGCGGTTCAACATGCACTGTATCAGAGTATGGCAAACCTCAGGCAACATTGTCATCAGATTATACTACAGATGGCAGTGCAGTCATAGTGGAAGCTTATATATACGATGCTGATGGTGTAAATGACGGACTTCTTGATGCAGTTTACAGACTAAATTATGAAGCAAAAGATCCGGATGGAAATGGAAATATAGCGTTGGAAGCTAAATATACCGTTGAAATATACAATAACTATCTTCAGGCTTCAACAACGATTAGTATGAATGCTGACAGTTTTGCCAGTGCAATGGGCGGAAATCTTTCAATTGCTACTATAGAGGCAAAAGCAAAAGCAGGAGAAGATGGTTTCAAGGTAACTATGACAACAAAGTTTAATAGTGACGGAAGCATTGCCAGAACCACGGATGCTGACGGTAATTACACTATTTATGCCGGAGCAGTAAAAATAACTTACAACAAAGAAGGAACCATTACAGGAAGATCAGAGGATTTAGGGAATGGATTTACCATATCAGAAAGTTACGGTAAAGACGGTACAGTTACTTCAAGAACATATGTGAGATTTGGCAGAGTGCTTTACTCAGAAAGTTTTTCAGAAAAATCTCCTTCCAGTGCTTTACTGGATGATTCTAATGGAGGCAATAGTGCTGCTCTTGCTGCTGCAGTAAAAGCTTCACAAATATACAATGAATACCGCAGTATTTTGATTGCCGGCACTTCGGATGTTAAAGATAAACTTGCTGAATGGCGCAATGCAAATCCGAATATAAAAGATGTGGCTCTTTACGGTTCAACTCTTGCACAGTTAAATGCAAATTCATTGAGAGCGATATTCAATTTGGCAAACGGAGCAACAAATCAGGATTACATTAATTTCAAGAACAAACTTTTGGCTATGGACAACGGAGTTTCACAAGTCGCATCTCTTTCGTTTGAAACAATAACAGCCGTACTTTCAACAACATCTGTACATGGTGGCGCAGGAAATACTACTCAAGCGGGTAGGGATGGTGTCGGAGTAATAACTACTGTATGCGACAGAGGTATGTCTTACATGAAATTTGAACGTCAGGCTCTTAGAGAGGCTACAAATGGACTTGTAACAGTACACTATGATCCTGCAGTTGACGGAACATTGGCGGGTCCTCAACTTTCGGATGCGGAACTTGAAAAATTGTTTGGTTTACCGGAAGGTTCCGTTAAAGACGGGAAATATACAGATCCTAAAACAGGAGAGGAAATTGCAATTTTTGACGAAGAAAAAGGATATGTAAATCCTAAAGATAAAAACCAGACATTTAAAGACGGATATCTTACGGTAGTTGATGAAGAAGGAAATGTAACAAAATATGCAGTTGTAAAAGATGCAACGGTAAGTGTTCTTAACGGTGAGGGCGAAAACGGAACAAATTCTTTTGATTCTGCAACCGGAGAACTTATACTTGTTGATGTCACGGAAATTGCAGAAAAAGATCTCCCTAAAGCAGGTCAAAGAGCATTGTTTATGGGTAATGTAAGAGAAGATATCAACGGTAATATGACGATGGCGGTTGATATTACTTACAGTGGCGGAGTTGCTATAGATCCTGAAGAAATAAAACAGATAGAAACTCAGATAATAGCAGGTCTGTCAAGCGATGTTGAATGGATAAAGAACAATACTGCCAAGAACATGAAGGATATTGAAGAAAGAGGTGCAACCGGTCAAGATTGGAAAATCCAGTGGGCTGCTATTATGGACGCAGCCGGTTATACTCCGCCGGAAAAAGAACAGCAAATACTTGAACAGTTGAAGAAAATGAAAGAAGGTCAGCTACAAGCAACGTTTTAGTACTAGCATTTTATAAAAGAACAAAGAGATGGGGTAATGTTACCCATCTCTTTTTCTTATAGATTATGAAAAATCAGTAGTAATATTGAAAAATTCTTATTTGCAAATACAAATACATTTTAGTAAAATCAGCGGTGTTTAAAGTTTAAAATCAGCTTAAATTATAAATTAAGTTATATGAGGTGACAAAATGAGTTGCAATTGTTCAGAAGAAGTAAAACACATGTGTGTTGTTGCAAAAGGTGCCAAACACGGACCGGCTCCGATACCTGAAGAAGGTAAATGGATAAAAGCAAAACAAATTACAGACATCAGCGGGTTGACTCACGGTGTAGGTTGGTGTGCTCCGCAACAGGGTGCCTGCAAACTGACATTAAACGTTAAAAACGGTATTATTGAAGAAGCTTTGATTGAAACTTTAGGTTGTTCCGGTATGACCCACTCAGCAGCTATGGCAGCTGAAGTTTTATCAGGCAAAACAATTCTTGAAGCATTGAATTCAGATTTGGTATGCGATGCCATCAATACCGCAATGAGAGAATTATTCCTTCA
>JAQTSO010000081.1 GCA_028711215.1 Endomicrobiaceae bacterium
TTTATAGTTTTAGGCGAGATGAAGTAATTGCAAGTTGCGGTGTATGCAAGTGTAAAACGATACATAAGACTTGCAATTACAAAATCGTAACCAAAAATATAAAGTCGTTATAAAAGAACTAGCCGATAAATTGAAGACTTTCTTTAAGTTTTGAAATTTTAATATCAGATTCTTTCAGCCTTATTCTTATTTTCTCAACTTCTTCTTTAGGAGCTCTTACTACAAAAGAATCTTTTGATAATTTACTTTCACATCTTGTTTTATCTTCCTGAACGAGAAGTATTTCTTTATTAATTCTGTTTCGTTCTTTTTCGATATCAATTAGTCCGTCAAGCGGGATAAATATTTCAAAACCGGTTGCTACTGTCATTGCCGAATTTTTTTCTCTCTTAATATCTTTACCAATTAATAATTCCTTAATCTTTGCGATGCCTTTTACATAATCCTGATTGTCTTTTAATATTGATTCTTTAGAATTATCTAAAACATTAAATTTGGCATCTATGAAAACGGCAGGAGAAATATTCATTTCACTTCTGATGTTTCTGATTTTTGTAATAATTTCCTGTATCACAATCATTTCATTTGCTTCTTTTTCAAACACAAATTCTGTATCATATTTAGGAAAACTACTTAGTACTATACTTTTATTGGTATTGTTTAAAATTGACCATAATTCATCAGTTATAAAAGGCATAACCGGTGATAACATCTGTATTGTACCTTTAAGCACATATAACAATACTGAAAGAACCTGTTTTTTTTCTTCAATATCTATTGATACCATTCTTATTTTTGATAATTCAATATACCAGTCGCAAAATTTTGTCCAGATAAAGTCATACAATACCCTACATGCAACATCAACTTCATAAGAATCTAAAGATATCGTAACTTCATGTAAAGTAAAATTATATTCATCTATTATCCACTTATCAGACAATTCTTTTACAATCGGCTCATTTGATATTTCAAGATCCCCTTTATTCATCAAAATAAATCTAGAAGCATTCCATATTTTATTTGCAAAATTTCTTGCACTTAAAAATGATTCATCCGATATCTGCATATCTCTGCCAGGTGCTGCAACGTGGGCAAGTGCAAATCTTAAAGCATCAGTACCGTATTTATCCATAACTTCCAAAGGATCTACAACGTTACCGAGCGATTTTGACATCTTTTTACCTGATTTATCTCTGACTATACCGTGTATAAAAACATCTGAAAACGGAACATGATACAGAAATTCCAAACCCATCTGGACCATTCTTGCTACCCATAAATAAAGTATTTCATGTCCTGTTGCAAGTACTGATGTAGGATAATAATATTTTAACTCTTTATTATTTTCATTTTCGCCCCAGTGGAATACACTGAACGGCCATAATGCAGAAGAAAACCATGTATCAAGTACATCTGTGTCTTGAACAATTTTAGTATTACAGCAATGTGGACATTGTTTCGGTTCAGTTTCTTCAACTATCTCAGGACAATTTGTTCTGTTATTATTTTTATCAACACAATAATAAACAGGAATTCTGTGCCCCCACCAAATCTGACGGCTTATACACCAGTCTCTTAAATTATCAAGCCATAACGTATATGGTTTTTGCCATGAAGGAGGATAAAATTTAACTATACCTTCTTTTGCAACATCAGATGCTTTTTTAGACATATCCTCAACTTTTAAAAACCACTGTTCTGACATTATCGGTTCTATTGTTGTTGAACATCTGTAACATTTACCTACTGAATGGCTGTAATCTTCTATTTTTAAAATATATCCTTGTTCTGTTAAATCATTAACTATCTGTTCTCTTGCTTTTAGTACCGGTAATCCGTTATATTTATCGTCAACATTTATCATTTTGCCGTTTGCATCTATTACTTCAATTATTTCTAAATCATTTCTTCTTGCTATTTCATAATCGGTATTGTCGTGAGCAGGTGTAACTTTAACGGCACCTGTACCGAAAGTTGTATCAACTATATAATCTGAAACTATTTTTATTTCTCTGTTTGTTAACGGAAGAATAACAATTTTACCGATTAAATTTTTATATCTGTCGTCATTAGGATTAACAGCAACTGCAGTATCGCCGAGCATGGTTTCCGGTCTTGTTGTTGCTACCGTAAGATATTGTTCCGAACCTTTTATAGGATATTTTATATACCATAAATTACTTTTTTCACCTGTATATTCAACTTCAATATCCGACAAAGCCGTATTACATCTTGTACAATAATTTACAAGTCTTTTGCCTCTGTAAATAAGTCCTTTGTCATATAATTTCTTAAATGCTTTTTTAACTGATTTTGAACAGGCTTCGTCCATTGTAAACCTTGTTCTGTCCCAGTCAAGACCGCAACCTAATTTTTTTAATTGGTCCAAAATTGTATCGCCGGTTGATGCTCTCCAGTTCCACATAGTTTCCAAAAATTTTTCTCTGCCTAAATCATGTTTTGTTTTGCCTTCTTTTTTAAGAAGTTTTTCAACAACATTTTGTGTGGCAATCCCGCCGTGGTCAGTTCCCGGTATCCAAAGAGTATTGTAGCCTTGCATTTTTTTGAATCTTATAATAATATCCTGAAGAGTATTATTTAAAGCATGACCCATATGAAGAGAACCTGTTACATTTGGCGGAGGAATAACTATTGTAAAGGGTTTTTTTGTCTCATCAACATGTGACGAAAATATTTTTTCATCAATCCAAAATTTTACCCATTTTTCTTCAACTTTTTTCGCATCATAAACTTTTTCAATTTCCATAATTTATTTGCCCTTTTCTAATACGTTCTATCACATATCACAAAAGTTTATTTATCGAAAACTTTTGGAACTAAATCGTATATATTTTTATTTATTAAGTTGCTATTGTTGAGGCACAGATTCCTTGTTTAATTTCATTTCTGCCTCTTCATTGCCAAGACGTACTGCTTCTTTATAATAATCTTTTGCTTTTGTAAAGTCACCCTTTGTATCATATATATCACCCAACATAAGCATTGCCCAATCATGAGTTGCATTTATGTTTATCAACTTTTCCAATAAAGGAATAGCCATATCATCTTCGTTTCTGTCTTTATAATGTTTTGCCAAATCGTAAAGTGTTGCCTGATGTTCGGGAAAAACATTTAAAGCTTTATTGTAAAACTCAAGCATGTTTGCATCATCACCGAGTTTTTCGAAACAAAATCCCATATTAAAATAAACATCGGACAAAACTATCTTATCAATTTTTTGGGCCTCGTTTATACTGTCTTCATCAAAAGGAACCAATTTTTCAAGAACTGTAAGAGCCTTTTTATATTGCTTCTGGTCAACAAGTTTATAAGCCTTTTCAAGACCTTTCTGGTCAAATTCAAATTTCGGTTGTTCAGCAAAAAGTTTGCCGGTAAAAACAAAAACTACCGCCAAAAACAAAATCATTATCTTCTTCATAACATACCTCCGCATTTATTCCATACTTCCGAAGTTTCCATACACAAGTAAACCGCAATATTATCGTTATGCTTTTTTATCCTATTTACAATTTTTTCATACATTTGCATTCTTAGTTTTTTTTCGTATCTTAACTTCCCATCATCACACAACAAAAGTTCTTCATCAAGAATTTTATTGTCCGGGAATCTATTTTCTATGGTTTTTTTTAATTCCACAGGCATTCTCAATGAACCTACGCTTATCCATTTTATATATTTTCCATCTACAAAATCAAATATATTTTCAATTGTTTTTATATAATCTTTTTGCCAATCTTTATAAAATATAACCGGATCAAAATGAAAACCTACACTATAGCCTGCCTTAATACATTTTTGGGCAGATTTTAATCTCTCTTCAAGTTTAGGGGTAAGAAACTCATTTTCTTCTATCATTCTTTCAGTATTGACTGACCATGAAATAACTATATTGGGGGTACCGCCGATTTTTAATAAATTTGCAATATTTTTACTTTTGGTTTTAAATTCAAACGAAATATTTCGATTTTCTTTAAAAAATTTAACTATATCCGTTGAAAATAATGTAATATCATCAAAAACCAGAGAATCGGTAAATTCACCGCTGCCGGCTCTTGGCAAATCAAATAATTTACTGTACGTTGGTTTTATTTTATCAATATCTAAAAAATCATTTATGTTACATGGTAATATTATACCCGGAACATTTTGATATCCCTGCAAAAAACAATAACTGCATTCATAAGGGCACCCATAACCTGTATTTAAAATTGAGTAATTACAGCAAACTACATTTTTTGTGCATGGACACGGTTTAAAAAAATCAAATTTTTCATTAACTAAAAACAAATTTTCTCTTCTCTGATTATATGCCTGCAATGAAAATTTATTATCTTTTAAAAATTGTTTAACGGATATTATTTCAGTGAATTTTGAATTTAGAAAAAGGTTTTTTATTCTGTTGTATAACGATGATTGTTCAACTTCTTGTGTATAATAAATATTTTTTGGATAGAATTGCGATTTTTTCAAATCGGCTTTATTACAATCTTCAATATCAACATCCGGCAAATAAAAGCTGTTTTTCGGAATATTACCGTAGCTATCCGGATATCTTAATTTTAGCAGGTAATTTTTTACGTTGAGATAGTCTGCAATTTCAATATTATTGACAATATCTGTACTTGATATATTATCTCTTTTAGCAATTTCAAATACCAGTCTTGTTAATTCTCTGATTTTATTAATACCAAAAAACGGAAATTTATTTAACAATAAAGTTTTAATATATGAAATGTTGCTGTGCATCGTTTATAAAATTACATATGGATTTGGCAAGAGTATGCCTTGTCTTTAATATTGCCGATTTTTGAGATTGTTCAACATCATTACCAAACGGCTCGTTTACTCCGATAATATCGGTAATATAAAATATTGCTATTGCTTTTTTATTTATTGAACAAGAAGCCGAGAAAACTGATGAACATTCCATATCAATGGCATTAATTTTATTTTTACTGAACCAATCTTTATATTTTTTTTCTAAAACAAGAGAACTTGTTGTGGCACATTTTACATGTTGGATATCTAATTTAGTGTTTTTTAATAAATATTCCCCGACTAATGATGCTGACGGATAATATGAATCGGGATTTCTTTTCATTTCAAGCATTTCTGAAAAACTTTCAAAATTAAAAACTTTTTTGACTATTAATTTATCTCCGATTTTGACTTCGCCTGCTCCGCCGCAACTGCCGAATAAAATTATATTTTCACATATCGTATCTTTTAAATATAAGACAATATCTCCTACCAAAAAATTATTTTTTGTAGAAATTATTGTTGCCTTTTCATAATTATTAACTTTTGCAAAAAGACCTGTAAATGTTTCTGCTGTCCCCAATTCTGAAAACAAATTTTGATCGGATGACTGGCAAATTACACAAGTTTTTTTTATGTTTTTACTTTCAATTCCAAAATAAGATAATAATTCTGACATTATGCCTATTCCTTTTATTCTTGAGTATCATTGTAATATTTTAAAAATTACATCCCGCAACAGCCGCCACAACCACCGCTGTTTTTCTTTGTCATACAAGAATGAGATGGCATAGAACCACAACCAGGTGATTCATTTTTTGAATTTTTAGACGAAAAAATTGAAAATTTCTTCTCAATATCGGTACCCTTACAATCAGGGCACTCTATCTTTTCATTATTAATTGAGAAAATTAATTTTTCAAATTCTTTCCCGCATTTTTTACAAATATATTCAAATAACGGC
>JAQTSO010000082.1 GCA_028711215.1 Endomicrobiaceae bacterium
CCTTCTATTTTTAGAGACCGGGTTTTGTTTTTTCCTTTAATTTCAAGAAGTATCGGCTCTGCTACCATATCAGGAGAAGAACAAATATTTTTTATAAAACCTGAAAAATCTATTCCGTCTGATTTTGTATTTTTGGCAGTAGTTCCCGTTATGCTTATTTTTGAAATCAGTAAGTCAGGATATAATTTTTGTTTAAAAATAATATCTCTGCCTTTTTGTCTTTCTTTGACCTCTTCTTTTGCTTTTTTCTCAGGCATATATTTTTTTATTAAGGACATATAATAAATTATTTTATCAGTTCTGCTTATCCATTGTTGACCAAAGAGTATTCTTGAAATATTTCTGGTGTCAAGACCCGGCAATACCATTTTTGAAGAAATGTTGTCAATGTCTTTATCAACCATACTTTTAATTTGTTTTGAAATATTTACAGTATCTGTAATATCTTTTTTTGCATTATTTAAGTCTTTTATAATGTTTTCCAGTTCTTTTTTGTTATTTTTAAGTTTTTCTATTTTTTTAGCTGATTCAGAAACATCATTTAAACTGAACGATTTTGTTGCTGATAATTCGTTGATTAAAGTTTTTGTTTCTTCTATTTTATCTTCTATTTTATATCCTGATATTTTTGTTCTGTAATTATTGTATTTTGCTTCAGTTTCGGCTGAGAGTTTATTTATTTCGTTCACGGACTCCAAACCGGAAGAAGATATAAGGCTGTTTACGTCAAAATTCTTTGTCTGTGCTTCTATTTTTGAAAACGTATCAATTGCAGGCAGGTTGTTAAATTCACCGGTTGCCTTATTTTTTGCACTGTCAAACATTTTTGTAAACATACCGTCTTTTTTCTTTTTCTTTTCGAACTTCTTTTCTTTTTTAGGCGGAAGCTTTCCCGAAGTTTTTCTGTCAGTTCCCCATTTTAATCCTGTGACAGACATTTCATCTACAATTACTTTCTTCCTTAATAACGGAGCAAACTGTACCTGAAATTTAATTTGATCTATATCTATTAAATTTTTAAAATAATCATTTCTGTTTGCACATTTTAAACCGTCTAATTCCAATGATAAATGTGTAAAACTTGTTTTAAGACTGCTTACTTCAACTCTAGCACCAAAAATCATTTCTCCCGTTGCTACAAAGGCTTTTTTCAAAAGCACGTCAAAAAACAAAACGTTAAAGGCTGTTATCAACGTTATTACAATTGCCGCAGGAATTATAAAATTTAATCTTATAAATTTCATTTTTTATCTATAACCTTTGTTAAATTTATAGTAGCACTAATAAGCTTTATCAATTTTAACTTTGATACTTTATCTCTGTAATTTTGTCTGTAATATATAAGGAATTTTTTTGCAAATATACCATTAGGAATAATTAAAATTAAACCTACAATAAACCCACCCATAACAACGGTATTATTAAATTTTGTAAACGGAACAACAGGTAAATTATATAACCATGTATAGAAGGATTTTAATACACTGACATCAACTAAAACCAGATAACCTATTTTGTCTAATAAGGGATCAATAAAAAAACCAATAATAGAAAATAAAGCAATACCTATAAATGCAGAGCTTAAATTTACCCTGAATAACATAATAACTATAAATAGTAAAATTTTTAGAAAGAAACTAGGTACAAGTCCTAAAATTGCACCCAATGCAAATCCCCATGCTATTTGGTTGGGCGAAATATCAGACTCAAATAAAACAATAATTTTTTTTAATAGTTTTAATGTAAACATCACGACTCCGAACAAACGATATTAACTTTGTTTATTTCTGAAATTCTATTGCTTTATTTTACTATAAAAATAGGAAATAAAAAACACTTAATTTAAAAACAAAAGTTTTAATAGTTTTTTGCATAAGACTTTGAAAATGAGAATGATAAATTTTAAATAAAATCCAGCTATAAATAATAAGTACAGCCTCTACAATTTTTATTGGAACACTATATGATTACATAAAACTAGTCTGTTATATTTTTATCAAGATAGTCTATTATAACTTTACAAACATTTTCCGCAATCATTTCATTGCCTAATTTCGTACAATGTCCAAAATCGCCGGCAAATCTATCTAAAAAAATCTCATCATATTTCTTTATTTTTAATGCTTGTTTGAAAGACAATTCATTACTTACAAATATTATTTTATCATAATATTCTGTATTTTTTAAAATATTTTGTAAGGATTTTATACTTCTTACCGGATACTGTACGGCTATTAACTGTATGTTATGATTAAAGACTTCATCAACAATTTTACTATAAGTAATTTTGGTTCCTAGATTATAGTATTTCATACGATACATTTCTGCTAATTCAAAATATTTTTCTGAATTTGGGTAATCCTTGTGTTCCAGGTAATTTACTGCAATTCTCCCAAGAATTGTATCATTATAATCATATTCATCCATGTTACCAAGTATATAATCTAAATCCTTATAATAAAATATTTCTCTATTGAACTTGATATAATCGAAATTATTTTTCACATTGCCTTTTAAAAGCACTTCATACAACATAGCATAATCCATCCCGGATGAATTTGCGAATAAATTATAATTCAAATATTTATTACTATTGTAATACAAATTCTTAAAGGATTTATCTATTCTACATGCCTTACTAATTATTTCGTTACTCTCGTTACTTTCACTCCATTTTTCATTAAAAATTATTTCTTCTTTAATATTTTGTTTGCTTTGCAACAAAATATCAAGATAAAAACATAAAATTTTGTACGTTTTCAAATTTGTACAAATTTGAAAAAAAGGACTATTCTTATTCTTATCCCACGGCAATATTTTCCAATCATTAATACCTATCATGGATATAACAATGTCCGGATTATACTTTTTAATACAATTATCTAATTCATTGAAAATATTAATGCTTTTTTGGCCACTCAATCCTTTATCAATAACATTAAAAGAAAACTTTTTATAATTTTCAGATAAACATTTTTGAAGTTGCAGGGGATACTGTCCACATGTTGTAGATTCACCAATACACATTATTGTAATATCTTTTTTACTTTTTATAGACTTTTTAATTGTGTATTCTTTATATTCTTTGACAATAAACGAAACTATTTGCAATGAAATTTCAATAAATACAATTGCCAGTATTATACCAATCAATACTAAAAAAAACTTTTTCATATTTTTTGAATCCATACTATATACAATACAAAAAAACAAACTTTTATATTGTTTTATAATCAATTATTCAATTTATGAGTAGTATACCAAAATTTAATAATTTTTTAAAAATAGAAAATTTATATTTTCAAAAAAAAATACTCTGCCTTATTTTAAAAGACAGAGTGTTTTTTATCCGGTTTATTATTTAACTACCGTAACGCATGTTGATGCAACAACGTTATTTACTATTGTTGTTGTAGATAATGCAACACTACTCTTCATAGTTGTAACTTTGTCTACTGTACTTGTTATTTTTGTTTCAGCCTTTTTTGCTTTAGTTTTAGTCTTAGTAGAAACTTTTGTTACCTTTTCTTTAACTACCGTACTTCCGGTCACTCCTGCAACAACATCAACGTTGTCGGCTTTAGGTATACAATTTTCTGTATTATATCAAATTGCAAAAACAAAAACTCAATTCAAGTTTGTATATAAAAAGAGTATTATTCTACCATTTTACATATATTTATATTTTAAAATTTCTGTAACCGAAAGCTAAAAATGCAAATAAAGCGGCAAAAAAAGAGCTGACTACAAATATAATTCCGGTAGTAACCAGAATATTTCCAAGTCCTACTAAAGGAGAAACTATACTGCCCGACAAAAAACCGGAAGCCCCCAGTATGGCAGATGCTGTTCCTGCCTGCTTTCTTGCGGAGTTCATAGCAAAAGCAGTTACAACGGGAAATGTAAGCCCCATCATGAAACATAAAATTAATAGAAAGCTTTCAAAAAATATTATTGAGCCATTATTGGCTAATACGATAAAAAGCATAATACTACATATTATCATACCCATATTGCTAACTTTTAAAGAAAGCTCATAATTTTTAAATCTTGCAGCTATTGCCGCACCCGTGCCTATTGCCATTGCATTTACCGCAAAAAATAAACTGAACGCAAAAGGACTGAATTTATAATGTTCTTGAATAATAAAAGGTGAGGAAGCGATATAAGAGAATAAAATTGCCATTGTAAAAGCCATCTGCAAAGTATAAAAAACAAATCCTTTGTTTTTTAGCACACTTTTAAACATATTAAAAGATTTTAAAAATTTTTCTTTTGATCTTCTGGTTTTTGAAAGAGATTCTTTAAAATTTGCAGAAACAATTGTAAGCAATATACCCCAAAAAAACAGTATTCCAAAAATCCCTTTCCAGCCTATAATCCCAAGAACCAGTCCGCCTGTGATAGGTGCTATTACCGGTGCCATACCGTTTATTGCTCCGACTATGGAGAAAGCTTTTGCCAGATTTCTTCTTTTAAATTTATCCGTTGCAACAGAACGTGCTATTACAATGCCTCCTGCCGCAGCAATGCCTTGAATAAATCTTAAAGAAACAAAAAATTCTATATTTGGAGAAAAGATACACGCAAAAGTTGAAATTAAAAATAATACCATTGCTACCAACAGTGGCAAACGACGACCGTATTTATCACTTAACGGTCCAAAAAACAATTGTCCTAAAGCCATTCCCAACATAGAGAACGTAAGACCTAACTGTACCATTGAAACACTCGTATTAAAATAGTTTGTCATAGTCGGAAGACTTGGCAAATACATATCTGTAACAAACGGACCAAAAGCCGTCAGCATTCCCAGCATAACAAATATAAAAGAGGCAGAATTTCGTTTCTTCATAATATTTTTTGGATTAAACTCCAGTATAGGAAAACTAACTTGAAGGGTTTTTCTATGACGAGATTATATATTTTTTTATGTTTTTTGGCAACTACCCCAGTTATACATAATGTCGGTTCTAATGAAATGACAATAAAATATGACAGATGTTTTGTATTTAAGATTATTTTTTTAGAGAATTCAGCGGGTTTAATACGTAGTTTCAACAACTTCAATTTTTCTGTCTTTATTTGAAAGAAGCCCGAACATCATTAAAAGGCTTGTTGCTATTACCACTAAAAATACTATCCCCTCGCCGTAAGAACCAATTTTGTATGCGTCAGGTATGCTGTAATATAATAGAATGGTAATTAAGCCCCGAGGAGCGATTAAAAGCTCCGGAAATAAGTTTTGTTCCGAAATAATTTTAAGATTAAAATACCTAAAAGCATAAATAATAACCAGTATCACAATACCTATCAAAAATACACTTATACTGAATAAACTTTCAATCATAATCATATATCCGAAAATAATGAAAAAAAATGTCCTTATTACAAAAGAGGACTCGTGAATCAGAAGCTTTAATTCATCAAAAACTTTACTGTAAGATTCATGACTGATTTCAAATTTATCTACCCATTCCTGTTTCATGAAACTAAAAACATTCTTCAATGTTAACCCAAATATAAATATTAAAATAAGAGTTGATAAATGCATGACTTTGCCCAAAGAGTAAGCAAGAACCAGAACTGCTATTATCGGAAATAGTTTTACCGTCGATTTTATTTTGACCAAAGCAAATAC
>JAQTSO010000025.1:0-1145 GCA_028711215.1 Endomicrobiaceae bacterium
AATATTGATGCGCAAACCCAGACACTTGAGGACGCAAAGACAGCAGCAAAAGCAACAATAGACGGACTCAGTAATTTAACGCAGGATCAAAGAAATACATATAAAACGAATATAGATGCAGCGACAACCCAGTCTGAGATAGACGATATAGTATCAGAAGCAACTCAGGCGAATATTGATGCGCAAACCCAGACACTTGAAGATGCAAAGACAGCAGCAAAAGCAACAATAGACGGACTCAGTAATTTAACGCAGGATCAAAGAAATACATATAAAACGAATATAGATGCAGCGACAACCCAGTCTGAAATAGACGGTATAGTATCAGAAGCAACTCAGGCAAATATTGATGCGCAAACCCAGACACTTGAGGACGCAAAGACAGCAGCAAAAGCAACAATAGACGGACTCAGTAATTTAACGCAGGATCAAAGAAATACATATAAAACGAATATAGATGCAGCGACAATCCAGTCTGAAATAGACGGTATAGTATTGGAAGCTCAACAGGCTGATTTTGGAGCAGCACAAGAAACAGCAAAGAGTACAATAGATGGATTAAGTAATCTTACTCCCGAACAAAAAACAGGTTATAAAGACAGAATAGATGTCACAACAACACAAGCTGAAATAGATGCGATAGTATTGGAAGCTCAGCAGGCTAATGACGTAGATGCTCTTCTTGAAGCATCAAAAACTCAGGCAATAGAAATAATAAACAAATTAATTACTCTTTCTTCTGATCAGAAACAAGGCTATATAGCAGATATCAATGCAGCGACAACCCAGCCTGCAATTGACTCAATAGTATCTGATGCAAAAAATCAGGCAGCTATATTGGCAAGAGAAAGAGTTAATCAAGCATTAACGGATGCGGGATTAATGGGATTAGCAGATCAGGATTATATAGATTCGCTAATATTTAATGAAGATGGTACTGTAAAAGAAAATCTTGATGAAATAATTAGTGAGTTGGTTACATATTTAACAAACCAGCAGGAAGAAGCACAAAAAGCAGCTGAGATGTCAGCAGCGATACAGGCAGCGGTAGATGCATTTGGAAGTACGGTAGTAGGATTTATATTAGGTATAAACGTAAGTGATGTAACCGACAGTGCAGTAATAACAGCAGGATTTGCATATCT
>JAQTSO010000025.1:1245-2351 GCA_028711215.1 Endomicrobiaceae bacterium
AGAGTTGATGAAGCATTTTGGTATAAGTGAGACGGTAGCAGAACAGATAATATATCCAAGTGCAACAGAAGACAGAAGCGGTTGGACATTGCAAGAGTTAATAGATGCATATCAGGAATATTTAGACGGACAGATACTGGCAACTGAGATGTCAGCAGCGATACAGGCAGCGGTAGATGCATTTGGAAGTACGGTAGTAGGATTTATATTAGGTATAAACGTAAGTGATGTAACCGACAGTGCAGTAATAACAGCAGGATTTGCATATCTGGGAGATAACCCGATATCAAGTTTTTCAGCTAAAATTAGTAAAGATGTTGCAGTGTACAATGCAGTAAAAGCATTTGTATCAGCAGCCGAGTCGGATTCTGCAAATTATGCGATAGTAAAAGCGTATATGCAGGCGAACGGAGGAGCAGATTTAGATGCGATAATAGCCGGTATGAAAGGCAGTTGGTCAAGCTGGTTCAGTAATACAACGGTCAGCCAGTTTATATATCCTGACAGCAGCGGAGTAATAAATCCTAATTTAAATTGGACAACACTTGTAACTTTGGCTACAACAGTAACACCGGGCACAATAGTGTTAGATAAAGGTGATTTAACAGGAAGTGCATTAGATGCATATAATTTCTTAGAAGCTAAAGGATACAGTATAGTAATAAAAGAAACAACAACGGCTGACGGGACAAAAATCTTATTTTTTGAAGTAACCAGCGGTTCTGTAACATTGACGGCATATTTATACAATTCAAGCGGTTCATTTAATTCAAATATTGCACAAATTACATATTTGAAGATAGAGTTGATGAAGCATTTTGGTATAAGTGAGACGGTAGCAGAACAGATAATATATCCAAGTGCAACAGAAGACAGAAGCGGTTGGACATTGCAAGAGTTAATAGATGCATATCAGGAATATTTAGACCAGCAGACAAATATTCTTATAACTGTTTCAAACTTGAATACATTGTATGCACAAATGCAGTCAGCGGGAGTAACGAATATATTTGCAATATTATTTCCGAATATAGCCGGTTTGTTAAGTGACGGTAATTTAACGATGGCAGAATTTAAATCGGTTATGAGCCAGAAGAAATTTGCTG
>JAQTSO010000025.1:2451-24522 GCA_028711215.1 Endomicrobiaceae bacterium
CAATAGTGCAGGATATGGAAAGAATGATAGAGATGGCAACGAACTCGTCAAAATGGGCAGCCGCAGAAACTAATTGGTCATTGGTAAACGGAATAGTATCAGAGGCTAAGAGCCAGACAAACGGAGTAACGGCATTTGCATCAATAGGAATAGATGTTAATAATCTAAATGCAGCATCAATACAAGAGATAATAGATCACGTAATACATGCAGAAGTTGACGGAGTAAAGATAAATGAAGGAAAGACGGCAGCACAAATAGTAACGGCTGTAATAGCAGAATGGCAAAAGGCACAAGATGCAGTAAAAGTAGTATCAGACTTAAATACATTATATGCGCAAATGCAGTCAGCGGGAGTAACGAATATATTTGCAATATTATTTCCGAATATAGCCGGTTTGTTAAGTGACGGTAATTTAACGATGGCAGAATTTAAATCGGTTATGAGCCAGAAGAAATTTGCTGCAAACGGAGTAGCACTACCATACGCCCAGCAGCCTGCAATAGTGCAGGATATGGAAAGAATGATAGAGATGGCAACGAACTCGTCAAAATGGGCAGCCGCAGAAACTAATTGGTCATTGGTAAACGGAATAGTATCAGAGGCTAAGAGCCAGACAAACGGAGTTAAAGCATTTGCAGAATTAGGAATAGATATTAATAATCTAAATGCAGCAACAATACAAGAGATAATAGATCACGTAATACATGCAGAAGTAAACGGAGTAAAGATAAATGAAGGAAAGACAGCAAAGGAGATAGTAACAGCTGTAATAGCAGAGTGGCAAAAGACGCAAGATGCAGTAAAAGCAGTAGCAGGTTTGAATACATTATATAACAATATAAAGAAAGCAGGCATGTTAGAAATATTCGGCACATTATTTCCAAAGATAGCAAGCTTATTCAGTGACGGTAATTTAACAATGGCAGAATTTAAATCAGTTATGGGCCAGAAGAAATACACTGCAAACGGAGTAGCATTACCATATGCCCAACAGCCTGAGATAGTACAAGATATGGAAAGAATGTTAGAAATATCGGCAAATCCGGATAAGTGGAGAGCTTTGCAATCGGCATATAACAGAATTAATGATTTTCTTGCGAAAATGTCTAAATATGGAACAAATTCAACAATGAGAAGAATGATGGTTGAAGCATTCGGATTATCGTTGCCATCAAAAGCTTCCTCTTTGTCAAGAGATGCTTTTACAAAACTTGCCGATTTTCTTGGAAATCAAACTGTAAATTCAAAAATTGCAACGTTCCAGCATTTGGCAGAAATTCATGAGGCATTAACTCCATATGCAAGAAAAATCAGAGGTTTTAACGGAGTATTTACAAAATCATACATAGATGCACTTATAAAATTGGGTTATAATGAGTCAGGTGCAGTCAAAATAGAATCAATTAATATGTGGCAGGATTTTGTAAATGCCTTAAAAGATATGCTCAATAAAATAGTTGAATTCTTCGGTAAAAAATATACATTGATTGAAATGTTGAAAGTTTATAGTACGGAAGCCCAGATTATTGAAACTAGATACGAAAACGGTCACATGGTAAAAGATTTGACAACCGGTTCGGTAGAAGAAGAAAAATATATTCAGTCATTAGCCGATTCTTTATTGTATTCAAATACGGGACTCAGAAATAAATATAAAGATTATTTTGATGAAGAGGGAAATCTGGCAGAGGTCAACGGTAATTTGAAAGTTATAAACGGAAAAAATATTTATGAAGCAATGGAAGAGGAACTAACAAATAATATTACAAGCATGTTTGGACTTGTTACAAAAGATGTTGCAGGCAAGAGAGTTCTTGATGCTGAATTTATTGAAATAGTTAATCAGTATATTGCAGCTAATAATGCAGCCGTAAGAGCAAATACTGATTCTTTGACAGGTAAAATAGACGAAGCCAGCCTTATAAGGGTACAAACAGCAGACGGTAAATATGTTGAACAAATTACAAGCGAAGATCTTTTAAACAGCCAAGAACTTGCTTTGCTAAGCTACTTCATATATAAAGAAGACGGAAATTTTCAAGACGGCTTGATAGAAGATATTCAACAATACAAAGACCTTCTACGGGAGAATCTAGTTGCTCAGACATATGCTATAAAAAATAATGTCGGTGTAAACATACAAAGACTTGATTCCATGCTTTCTGATGCGAGAACAAAATTGCCTCTAGGCAGTTATCAGTCTATAGAAATAATAGAAAGATCGACAACCTATGCAACAACAACGGAAAATATAATGCCGGATTGGATTAAACTTAAGATAGCCGATGAGTCGTCGTTGCCTAAGTACTACTTCATAAAAACGATAGAAGTTATCGACGGCATTTATTATGAATCGATGTATACGGAAAGCGGGGAATTGATATCAAAAATTGCTGTCAGAAAGTACACAAATGACAGAGGCGAAACGGTATATTCAAAAACATTCTATGTCGGCAGTGAAAATAATGCCGAAAATTTTGTCGGCTATGAAGAATTTACAGAAGTTACGGAAGATATTTTTAAAACCATATGGGTTCCTGCAAAATTAAAATTACAAATGGATGATTATTCAAATGCGTTTGACGTTAAAGATACATCCGTTATAGATAATGAAGTATCATTTGTATATGAACAGGAAGGAACAGAGGTATTAATTGATTCAACGAATATTGAAGATATAATTCTTCACGGTCTTAAAATGGACAATTATATGATACCCGGAATGTTAATTTCGCAATCACATAATTTAGATGCGGAAACGGCTGTTAATATAGGTAAAGTCAAATTTGCTGACGGGAAAATTTTAAATGCTTATTTAGTAATAAATAACGGAAAATTATCAGTGGTTGCAAGGGCAAAAGATGATGAAGGTGTTGTAACTGAGGAACATATCATTGCAACATTTGATTTGGATGTTAAAGGCGGGTACGGATATCTGATATCAGAGCCGGTTACAAAACAAGTATCAGTAGATAACGTCAATCATAATATTGAAGTTATAAATGTCATAGAATATAATAAAAAATTGTCAACAGATCCGAAGTTCCAAATTTATATAGATGCCGACGGCAAATCAAGCTTTACATACAACGGTATAGATGTAAAAAATGTATATACTGATTACCAGTGGATAAAGAATGCAGAAGCAAGAATATTTAACGGCGGCAGAATTTCTCCTTCATTAGTATTTATGCCTGAATTTATTAATTTTAACGGTAAAAAAGTAAGATTGTCGGAATTGGCAAGAGATGTAGAACAAGGCAATAAAGATAAGTATGACTCTGCATTGATTGATGTGTATAATCAAATGGGAGTAGAACAGATTGGTGATAAATGGTACTCTGACAATATAGAAATAATTTCTGTTGTTAACGGCGAAGGTATGATTGTTGTTAAACATTCAAATACCGGTTATAACGGTATAACTTACAATAACGGAAAAATATTCAGAGGCAGAAGAGTTATCGACACCGTAACCGGTGAGGTATACTATGAAACCACAAAAGATAATATTATAAAAACATTTACCGGTATGGCATACGGTGCCGTAGCTAAAAATGAATTTAAAATTTCGGAATATGAACAGTTAATTGCCAGAGCTATAAGCGAATATTCTTTCGGTTCAGATTTTGCTAAGGATTTGGTTGATGAAAACGGAGTAAGTATTTTTGATCAAAACGGTAAGATTAAACCGGATAAAATATATGTGCTTTTAAACAGTTTGACATATGTAAAAGAATCAATTCTTGATGCAAATGGGAAGGATATTATAACGGGTTGGAATATATACTATCCGGGCGTAGAACAGCCTGTTGCCAAAATAACATCTGAGGGTTTCATTGATTTTTCATTAAAAAATGGCGATTTAAATGCAGGTGTAAGGTATTCAATGATTGATTTGACTGCAACTCCTGTCAATTTAGTTGCGATTACGGATAATATGGTATTAGTTACGGATTTATATAACAGATCTGTTTCCATTGAAGAAAGAGACGGAACTGCTGAAAATACGCTTGTTACAAGGTATTATTTATTCCCAAATAATCTTTCTGCTTTTTCTCAACAGGAACTTTTTGATGCAATAAGAGCAAGTAATCCGAAGACAGTTAACGATATAGTAAACTTGGAAATAAACGGTGCAAAAGCTTACACGCTAAACAGAGTAGAAATATTTGAACATTACGATACTCTCCATAAATTTTTAGAAGTACCTAGTAAAACTACAACAAGAGTTATTGTTGGATCTATAGATACTTCGGCAGATCTTAAAGAAGCAGGAACGATAATAAGCGAAAGTACTCTTGATTCTCTTGATTTAGAAGAAGGTATGGTTGAATATACCGTAAGAATTTTTGATGAATCAATTAACTTTAATAAAACTATTAAAATTTTTAGAAATTTACAGGGAAGAACGCTTGCAACCTATACATTGGATAATGAAACAGGGGAACCTACCACAGCAGATTTTTATTTTAACTATAATGAATTTGGTGTGGCAAGTCGTTCAGTTTCATTAGTCAGAGTAGGCGACCAATGGGCAGTTTTGAGAGAATCAAATTATCAGGACAGAATAATAACAAGATCGTATAATAACGACAGTCAGGTTGAAGCAGCATTATTCTCATTTATAACTACAGAATATGCGGATACGGAACTGGTAAGCGGATTAAGTGATACAAATTTAAGAGGTAATATTGATCTGTTAGAGACCATGACTTTTGAAGACAGAATGTTTAAACAGAAAAATGTTATTGCCAATGACGGTTATGGCAGACGTATAATGTCATTGACGGGCAGTGCTCTTGACAGTAACGGAATTTTGTCAGGCGAACCAAGATTTGTAACATTCAGTTTATACAATTCTCAAAAACAAGAAAGTTATTTAAATGTCAGTGAGTTACTTGGTTATGCAACAACTGCGGTAACATTCGTTTATGATTCTGACCTTGGTTATGATATGGCAAATTATTTTACGGTTAATAAAGACGGTACAATAAATGTTAAAAATGGGGCAGTCAAAGTAGAATCAGCAGATGATTTTAGAATTAATATGGAAAATAGTACTCTGGAGTACCAAACTTCAAGTACAAGATGGAATACCAGATCAATCAGAGAGGCATCATATAACTCAAACGGAACATTGAATTATCAGATTTTTGAAGGTTCACCTTTCAAAGGAAAAATATTTAAAGGTCAAATTATAACAAACCAGACAAGATTAGTCTACAATGAATTGGGTTTGCCTGAAGCAACATACTTAATACTTGATAACGGTGAAGAAGTTCTGTATCAGAGACATTATGTTGTTTTTATCCAGGATAAACCGGGATGTTATTTTATATATTCAAAGACTAACCCTGAAGGCAATCAGGATCTGGAAGGCATTTTGGAAAAAGTAGATGAAAGTGTTGATGGAGTTCAAATTGATCCTTCAATAGATACAGACGGAGACGGAATAATTGTCGTCGAAACAATGCAGGATGCAATAAATCTTGCAGAAAGGTCAGGAATGTATTTCGAAAACGGAATACATAAATATGAAGTTAAAAGTAAATTTGCCCCTGTAGTTTGGGTTGATTATGAATTTAGAGGCTTCTTAGGTTCAGCTTTAGAATATGTAAAAGTATTGATAACTTACCATTCCGGTAATACCTTATTGGCAAATATATTTAATACACATAACAGAACAAATTTAACGGCAACATTCGGATTAATTTCTGCCTTTATATTGTTGTTTACATATGCACTTCCAATAACGTTGTATGCGGTAACAATGCTTTTATCAAAGAGTTTTAAACCTAAAAAAGTAAAAAAATACAAAAACAGAAGACCTGGCAGTCCCGGTGATTTAGGTTTTGTCCGTGAAGAATCTGCAATAGATAAAAAAGGTGATCTTGAGTTGATAGCTGAACAACAGAGAGTTCAGGTAACGGAAAAACAAGCAAAAGAAAAACTTAAAAAATTGCAGGCAAGAATAAAAGTTAATCTTGCCGTCAGCAATAAGCATCTCAGACTTAAAGGCGAATATAATGCTTATTTGTTGGGACTCTATTCGGAAAATCCGCAAGTTTTAATTGACAGATATATGCCGGAAGGTCATCCTTTGAGACAGCAGACATTGGATGCTTATAATAAAATTAATAAAAACAATTCCGAACAAGTTGTTGACTTCATTGATGAGTATATTGTCAGAAATATTGCATTCCTTATTTTTACGCTTATGATTGATCAGGCAACTAAATGGGGCGATGATATGAAAGGTGCCGGTAAAGTAAGAGATGTCAAAAATCCTTCAGATTATACATTCTCAGATATAGATTTGGATAATGTTTTCCGCTATTACTTAATAGATTTAACGGCAGAACAGGAAAGATTAAATGCAGATAAATCATTATCTGAAAAAGAAAGAGCAGAACAGTTAAAACAGTTTGTAAATGAAAACGACCCTGTCATTAAATTTAAATTAAATGAACATTTTTCTGAATTAATCAAAAATGGCAAGTTGGCAGGGACAAAAACAATCGTTCAGGATGGTGTAAATATAACCATAGATTATATTGAAGTTATTTTAAATCCTATGAGAGAATGGTTAGCTGCAAGATATAAAAAGGAAGGGTTAGAACAACCAAGATATCCTATGGATACGCCTATATTTAATGTAGCTACTGCTACGATTTGGGGATTGGTAGGTGTTGTTGTTTTTGCCGGAATTTTAAGTGTTCTGGTCCCTGCTTTGCCGTTTTTTGCTTTTGTTGCAATAGGAGCAATATTGTCGTTTACTTTTGTAGGCAGCAAATTTATGTCTCTGGAAGCGGAGAAAGCTTCCAAGAGAATAGATTCTCTTAAAGAAAACCCCAAGGATACTTTTGAGGATATATTAAAGAAAATAGAATCTATTAAAGATGAAACTTTGAAAAAATCAGAATTAAATAAAGTAATGAGAGATAGCAAGATAATAAAAATATCAGGATTTTTAAGTTCGTTTGCAAAATTTGCCGGTGCTGCTGCAGTTTTGGCAATGATTTTGCCGTTGTCTTCAATACCTGTTATTGTTATAGCAATCGGATTGATATTAGGTGCCGTGTATTTTGCTGACAAATATATACCGGCAACAAATAAAGACGGTTCGGTATCAAAATTAAAAGATTTTACAAGTATTATTTCTAAATTTGCTCCTTATATTGCTATAGGTGCAATCGTTGTCGCAATTGCAACCGGAGTTTTTGCAGGCCCTGCCATCTTGTCTGCATTGATAGCATCAGCACTTGCATTTGCATGGTACTTCTTAGGTAGCTGGGTTTTAAAATTAGGACCTTTTGCAAAATTTCAGACTAGCACTTTACCTAAAATGGTTGGCGATATTATAAAATCGGCTAAAAATTATAAAGGAAATGTTGATCCGGATATACTGAAAGAAAACAAGAAAACAATGAGAGTATTTTTCACGATTTTCGCCGGAATGGCTTCGATTATAATAACTCTTACTGTTGTTTTTGCGATACTTTCAATGCCTTTAATAGCTTGGGTAATCGCTGCTCCTATTTTAATATTAACTTTCAGATTGCTTATAAGCACCGCATGGAGATTTACAATGGGTGCAAAAGGTGCATCCGTCCATAAAAGAGATAATTACGATACGATAACTAAGGTATCTCAGATCGGCAAAAAACAATTGGACATTATCAGAAATAATGATTATTTGAAAGGCGGAGTGATAGAAGCTCTTATTAAATCAACTTTGTTGGCAGGGTATATGGTTACAAAAAAACAAGGTGAGTTATTAATAAAGGCAATTGAGAACAATGAAGTTGAAAACATTGCTAAATTTTTAGAAGAAAACGGTGAAAAACTTAGTGAACAGGCGGAAACAGAAATTATTAAGTTCTTTAACTCTATTGAAATAGTATTGAAAGAATCCGGTAATGCGGAGGGATTAGCATATAAAATAGACAACATGTCTTTAACAGAAAAAGATTTATTGTCAATCATTGTTAAAGGAACAGGTAAAAAAAGAATAAAACCGACCGTTGATTTCCTTGACGGCGTTGACCTTGACGGAGTAGCAATAGATGAAAATCATCCTACGCTAAAGGGACTTATAAAATCAGGTTTCAGGACAATGAAAGAAATGTATCCTGACAGCTGGAGAATTTACATGCATGAAGCATTGGCTGACTTTGGATTTGATGAAGAGGCCATAGAAAATATAATAACAGAAAATAATCTGTTGGATATAAATACGACTCTAAGAGAATCAATAGACAGAATAGCAAAAGTAACAGGTCAAAAGCCATCAGTAATTGAAGCTAAATTATTGGACCAATGGGTAATTTACAAAAGCGACGGATACCTGAAAACATTGTTATATGCAGAAAAAGCAGCAGAAACATCTCTGAGAGTATTTTTAAGATATAAACTTGGCAGAGAAAAAGACGAAAACGGTAATTTAAAGTATACAGGTGTCAAATTGGACGCAAAAGTGGAAGAAGAGTTGCAGTCTCTCTTGATGTTTGTCCATGTTCACGAAGACATAAAACCTAACGAAGCAAAAGGATACGGCGGTAAAGATGCAGACGTAATTGTATTGGAACTTGCAAAACGTTCATATATTCTTAATGACATAAATTCAGTTGATAAATTAGTTGAAATATCAAGAGAATTGCTCAGAGAATTTATAAGTGATAAATTAAATGACGGCAGAATGTCACAAGAACAATTAGATGTAAAAGTTAAAAATGAAGTAGAAGAGTTATTCGCAAGTCCTGACTCATTGATAGATTCAATGATAAACAAGGGATATTTGACAGGAACCCAAAAAGATGAAGAGTTCCTTAGAAAATTCTTTGGTTTGTCAAAAACTATAATGTCTACGCTGGGTGATACGCAACGCGGTAAAGCAGACGGATATCCTGTTGCCGTTGCTGCAAAATATACAGTAAAAACGGATAAATGGTCTATAACAATACAAATGATGGAACAATGGCTTGCACAACATAATAAAGAAGATGCAATGGTTGTAAATTTGGACAGAGATCATTTCTTCTATCCGACAGATTTTTTCTTTATGCCATTATTATCAAATTCTTTTGCATCAGATCCTAAAATGGGATGGGCACTTGCTCAATTGGATATGAAAACTGCCGGTGTTTCAATGGTTGCAGCAGCCCATTCAGTCGCAGAAGATGTTTGGAACGATATAATTCTATCTGCCCAACAGGAATCTTTAAGAACAATCAGATTGGGAGAAATAGAAAGAGAATTTGCAAGCAGAAATATAAGCACAAAAGATATTAATCTGATGGCGATTATATTACCTGCAATAACAAATACAATAAACGGCGAGGTTTATTTCGCTAACAGATTGCATAACTGGACTGCTCGAGAATTAGTTGATGACTATTTAGCCAATCAGGCAGATCCTTCAAGAAAACAATCTATAGATGCCTTAAGAACAACATTATGCGAAGCATTTATAAAAATGGGAATAGATCCTATAATAGTTGATATTGAAGGATTATTATTTCCTGATCAGGGAAATAAAGTTAAAACAGACAGAACTACATGGACAGCAGAGCAGTTGTTAACAGAATATTTGGGTGATCCTAAAAAATATATGGCAAAATCCAGAGATGAGATAGTCGGCAGTTTTGCATTTTACGGCCCGGGCTTTATGAGATTTTCCGTTCTTAAAGAATGGGGAGCTTATATGTCAAATATTGAAGATACCGCAGCCGCTATTGAAGCATTAAAAAGAGGATACCACGGCGGTTATGCAGCATATATTATAAATGGCAGACCAAGAGAAATGCTCATGGGTTCAATACTTGACTTCCAAGCAAGATTTGGCGGTTTGGTAGTTGATTTTATGAAATCTGTTGCATTTCAGCAATATCTTAAGAGCGACCAGGTTCATTGGACACAAAAAGCTACGATGCTTATGAATTTTTCTTTTTATCCGGATAAACCGTTGGCTATGTTGTACAACCTTATGATATTTATCGGTGCTTTGATGTTAAGCTTTAATCCTTTTGTTTCTCTTCCGTTTGTCGGAGTATTTATTGTAGTCGGACTTTTGTCTTCACAGGCTATTACTTCAGGCAGTATTCTTAAGTTTGTGCAGAAATATGGTTTCTGGAAGGGTGTAAAAGAGTTTGCTAAAGTGGAATGGGCGCTTATTTCAACATTTGTTCCTATTATTCCGCAACACGTGGATAAAGTTTTATCCGCATTCAAAGGTGCGGCAGGTGTATTTTCATCCGGTGTTAAAGATATTATTTATCCAAAACTAAAATTTGAAGTTTTGTATGCAAAATATAAATCCACGATACAATTAGGAACAGCATTCTTAGTTTTAATTCTTTTATCGCCGTTTAGTCCTTTTGGTTTTATCGGTCAGTTCTTCATATATATTATGGCTGTGGTATTTCTCGTGGGACCATTTACTTACAATGCCCCTTATGTTAAAGCAGAAAGAAATATAGTTATAGCCGCAATGGCATTATTCGTATTGCAATTTGTTGCACTTGTTGCATTCGGCCCTGCAACGATAGTATTTGGTATATCGGTGGGATTACTAACCCAATTTACAAGCTATGCAACACTTGCTTTATTGGCAGGAGCACTTGGTATTGTCAGTAAAAAAACTGCCAAAAAAATAGCCGAAGAAATAAAAACTGCCCAGAAGGCGCTTGAAGAAGCAAAAAAAACAGGCACACCTGAGGATATTAAAATAGCAGAAACTGCTTTAAAAAAAGCACAGAATCAAGCCAGAGGGACGGCTTATCTTTCAGCTATGAGAGACGGAGTAAAAGCAGTATTGTGGCCGTTGATTAATCCTAACATTAAATCTTCACTTGACAAAGGTATACAATGGCTCAGTGAAAGAAATTCAAATAAAGATAAAGTAAAAAATGCGGATGCAATTTTACTGCTTGGTACTAAATATCCAAAGGTCGCTATTGGAGCAGCTGAAGCATATAAAAATAACAGAAGACCAATATTTATACTTGCCGGCGTAGGCAGAGAAACGGGTACTCTTTACGACATGAAAAAAGGCAAAAATACCCGTCTTGACAAAAAGGCAGATAAAGAACAGTATGCATTATATGTTAAATTAGTAGGTGAAATTAAAAAAGATGAAAATGGACAGGAGAAGATTATAGACGGAACGATTGATACCAGATTAGACAATTTGGCAGAATTATTTGCTAAAGATCCTGCAAAATTCTGGGATACGCTGGAAACTGTTTACGGTATATCCAGAGATAAAAAAATTGAAAAGGAACAAGCAGTTGCACGCAAAATTCTGGCATTAAAAGCTGCGGGAAAAACTGCAGATGAAATATTCAAAGAAATAGAAAAAGAAACAGTTGCAAAAGGTGATGAAGAAAAAACATGGACACAGTTCTATTTCAGAAACGGAGCTTTAACAGATGCAAATTTAGAAGCAATTGCAAGCGGTAAAGAAACGGTGGTTGAAATTGTAATAGCAAAATTGTTGGACAGAAAAACCAGAAATAAAATTCTTATACCGGAAGCATTCCTTTATTACGAAATACTCGTTGCAATGGGTGTCCCGGAAGAAGATATCAAGGTTGATGCGCAGTCAACAACAACAGTTGAAAATATGATATATGGTGTTGATTTAATGCAACAATATATTGAAAAAAATCCGGGCTCACAGCTAAGGAATCTTTTAGTAATGCAGGAACCATACCTGCAAAGAAGAGCAAGGCTTACAGTTGCTCAGCAATTACCTGAAAAGTGGGAACAAAAAACAGGTCAAGTATGGACGGGTGAAATTATAAGTTATGCACCTTATGCATACCAAAAAGGGTACGCCGAATCCGGAACTGATAAATATAATAATGAACTGACGAATGAAATGAGAAAGAATTTTGTCAGTGAAATTGATAAGCTGATGACTCGTCCTTTTGATGGTAATTTAGCAGGAGAACATATCAGTTTTGATATTATAAATTCTGCCGAAAAAATGAGATTTTTAAATAAATATAACATTGACGCGGAAAGCGGTCTTTTAAAATTATCATTTTACATGATTGCTAAATTGTGGATAGATGTAGTTTCTCTTATAAAATGGTTTATTTTTAATATCAGAATAACTTCTTATAGCAAAAAACCGGGAGTAGGCGGAACGGAAGAAGGTCCAATTTCTCCTGTTGATAAACCGTCTCCAACAGATTCGGGTGACGGAACTCCTTTGGCAGACCAACAAAAGTCAGAAACGGATACAGCACAAAAACAAGCAGAAGCTGCCGCTGCTGCCAAAGCCAATGCAAAAGAATTAGCAGACAATAAATACAGTGAATTAAGAACCAAACGTATAAAAGCAATAGAGACATTATTAAATAATGGAATGAATGAGCAAGCTTTAAAAGCTATTGCAGAATTTGAAAATACAGAAGAGTATAGAAATCTGCAATCAGCTATAGATAAAGCGTTTAAAGACGGTTATTCATTTGATAAAAAACAGATTGCAAATTTAGAAAAATATAGAAACTTCAGGCAGGTCATAGAAAAGAGCATAAAAGATCAAAATATTAATATGGAGATAATAGCAGATCCGGTTTTTATAGATGAGATAATAAAATGGATAAACGACTTTAAATCATTAAAAACTATACTGAATCAAAATCCTGAGAAAGCCAAAGAAATGGGTTTTGTTATGAAGAATGGAGAAGTTGTTGACTTTGATAATAGACAAGAAACTGAACGAATAATAAGAGCAATGGCTAAAGAGGTAAACAGAAGACTTGCAAGCAGAGACGGATATTTGCAATTTATAAAAGACGAATCTTCAGATCCTGACGGGTATGACAGATATTGCAGGGTCAAGGAAGGAGTTGTTCAGGTACTTGTAAGTGATTTGTATGATGCGGTAATAATAAATGACTGGGTTTATGCCGGCAGTATAGAGGAACAAGTTAATAGAACGGCACATGAATTGGCATATTATTTCTTAAGAGGAGTAGTATCTGCAATAGTTGCAAAGAAAGATAAAATAGATCCGATAAAATTACCGGAGTTGTATAAGATAGTAGAAAAAATGGAAGACACACTCAAAGACACTAGGTTTGTAGATTATAAAAAAGAAGAAGATGGTGAAAATAGATTTGAGCTGAGAAAACACACACTGGAATTATCACAGGTGTTATCGGCATTGATTAACGAATTTGTCAATGTGGCAGGCGAACAGGGAATTAATATAGTAGGAAAACTTAATAAGAAAGTATTGATATATTCTGGAGCTCCGGGTACGGGAAAAGGAGAATTGGCTAAACCTATTATAGAAGAAGCAGAAGGTGTTATAGGTCGCTTGTTGGACAGCAAAGCAAAAGCAAAGATATTGCATGGCGGAAGAATAACATTGAGACCTAATGAAAAACAAGGTGTTCCGTATTTCTTCTTTAAGAAAGGTCAGTTAAGAGAGTTAGAGAGAAAACAAGGCGATATTTTTAAATTAGTATTGGTTAACGGACAGGAACAGGCTGTGATAAGAGGAGAAAAGGGAGATGTTCCTATATACGAAATAGGACCTGACAGAAAAGTTACCGATAAATTGGCATCAGACCAAAGTATCGGTAAAGGTGCCAAGGGATTGGGGGCTATGTATGCCACAAGCAAACTTGCGGCATTGGAAGGCGGACTTGGTATAGCATTAGCAGCAAAAGAATATTATCCGGACGGTAGTTTCATATTTATCAGTCCGTTTACCGAAAGTCAGATAGCTGACAGAGGCAATAACGAGAACTGGATATCGCAAACATTTATAGGGGGCGAAGAATTAAGACTTGCAAATGAATGTTTGCAGGAAATGATAATAGAGAATAAGGGAGAAGTAAACTTAGAAGAAAACAACAACCTTAGTAAATTGATATCAAAAGTAGAAGAATTGTTGGGAAGAAAAATAAAAATAAATGAAGAACAACTTATAAAACAGAAGAGCGAAGAGACACCTAAAGTTGAGAAAAAAGTTGATGTATTAGATGAAACTCTTGAAAAATTAATTCAAGAATTTAATAACAGTGAACATGGTATTGCTATATCAATCCATAGCAAAAAATATTCACTGTCAATGGTAGATGCTTTAAGTAAACGTTTGAAAGCTGTTGTTCTTCTTGACGGCAATTATATTATGCCTGATGATAACGGTGTTGAAAGAACGGGTGCATTTATAATTGCAAAGTCCGATGATGATTTAAAAGCAATGCAGGAACAAAATTTACAACGTGTTGCGGCATCTGTTGAAGAGTCAAAATCCGCCAGCACCGGAGAGGTTGTTAAACAAGCTTCCGAAGAAGCGGTTAATGCATCTCAAAATACCGTTAATGCTTCCGGAACGGTTCAAAAAATCGTTATTGATAACATAAGTTATACATATACCGAGAAAGATCAAAAAATTAAGTTTGCTTTTGATACTACAGCAGATGCGTATGCTGCAAATTACAAAAAGATTGCTTCAGTTCCGATACCTTTAGTTGGCAGAACAGATAAAAAGGGCAGACAATTATCAATTAAATTTAACATAATGGTACTGAGACAGGCAGACGGAAGCATATCAGTTAATTTACAGGTTTTGGGAACATCAAAAAAAATATTTGACAGTTTATCAATAGATGAACAGAAAGATTTGCTTGAAACGGCAAAGGCAATGTTGATGATAAGACTTGATGAAGACAAATATGTAAGTGATAAATTCTTAAGAACAATGTTCAGGAAACCTGAACAGAGAAATCTTGAGAAGATTTCAAATGATACTTTGGATGCCGTTAATTTGTTTGAAAAAGAAATAAGACAAAAAGCAGATAAAGCCCGTAACGAATTAAAAAAGAAATATGAAGAAAAATATGAAAAACAATACGGTGAAAAGGAAGTCAAACAATTAATTGAACAATTGCTTGGTGTAAATCCGGCCGCCGGAGTAATACCTGTCGGAATAAAAGAAACTGAACTCAAGATTACTCCTAAATTGGATATTGCAAGAAGACTAGATGTTGAAAAGAGAGCAGGTACTACAACGATTGTACTTAAAGGACAATATTCAGTTGATACGGTTCAATTTATAAGAGCAAGAGGCTTTGAAGTTATTATAGTTCAGGAAGTGAACGGTAAGGAAAATATAGATTTATCACAATACGCAGGATTAAAAGAACTTTCCGGTGTAAGATTTGAAATAACGGAAAAAGGAGCAGAAAAGATGATCGGCGATATAATAAGCTCGTTCGGTCATATATCAATATCTTACGATTTTAATGCAAATATTATTACTGAAGAATCTGTTGAATTTGTTAAAAATCAGAATGCAACGCTGGTTATTGATGCAAGAGTTATTGCTGATAAACCTGATATAGTTTCTGCAATAAATAAGGCAAAACTTGCGGAAAATGCACAGGTTGTATTGAGAATAGAATCGGATAATGATGATAATTCAATAGCCTTAATGGGAGATGCAATAAAATTACTTGGAATGCAAGGTCAGAAATTATCGATAAATATCAAAAAAACATTTATAGATAACAGAGATAAACTGATGAATGTTTTCAAAACAGATCCTGCAAGTGAGTATCGTTCGAAAGGTTCGGATGAATCATTTGAGGATATATTCGGTAATTTAAAAGCAGAAATTATTGCCAAAGAACTTGCAAGTGTTATATCAGGTGATATGAAGTATGAAGAGTTCGGTAGAACATTTAATACAAAATTCGGTACATTGTTTGCAGATAAATCTGAAATAGAAGATATTATGAAGATGACAGAAAAACCTGGGTATTATAATGACTATATAGATAAAGATACAAAAGAAACAATAACACTTGAAAAAGTCAAGATGATATTAATCAGACAATACATACTTGGAATATTTATATCACATATAGGCAAAGAAATAATACCGCAAATTGCCGAAGATATGCCTCTTGATATGAATAAAATGAAATTGAATGCAAGACAGATTATTGTCTATGAAATAATGCAACTTTTAATGGACGGGGAATCAGTTGCGGATATAAAATCCTATGAATTTAATCCTGATCAGTCCAAGACATTGTTTGATATGGTCAATAATATTATGGCAAGAAATGAGATTAAAGATATTCTGAGAGCATGGAATATGACAGACATGGCAATAGATCCGTTGGAAGGTTCAAAAGTAATAGAAAAAATTGAAGATATTCATACCTTGATTTTTGACAGCATAAATGTTGACAACATAGGCGACAAGATTGCAATAGTAACTTTAGACGGAATAAAAGCAACATTAAGTGCGGCATAGAAATATTGTTTTGTGTTTGGGTGGAGAGTAATCTCCATCCAAACAGTATTTTTTGAAAATATTATTAAATTTTTATAAGTGTATATGGAGGCGGAAATGCAAATATTGAATATTAAGATTAATTTAAAAAAGGTGTGCTCTGTTGTTACTGCACTGATTTTTTTATTTACTGTTTTTAACATTAATCTCTATGCCAGCGTAAAAACCGGTCAGGATAGCACAGATAATTTTTTGATTGAAAATATAAATAAAGAACAAAATGTCATTCCTGATCAGTATGGCAAAATAACCGCATTGTCGGATAACGGAAGCAGCACGGTTGTTATTAATATTCAAGATTTGCATTGTGACTACAGCGTTCAAAAAAACATATCAAATATAATTAAAGAATTTGCCGCACAGTATCCGGTTCAGAAAATTTATGTTGAGGGCGGAGTCGGTAAAATAAATACAAACTGGTCAAAACTTATTGACGATTCATACAAAGATAAAGTTCTAGATAATTTGTTGAAAGTCGGCAGATTAACGGGTGCTGAATTTTATGCAATTACAAATAATAACAAGGTCCCCCTGTTTGGTATTGAAGATGAAAAAGTATATCAAGAAAATTTAAACAGGTATGAAAGAATTTTAAATAACAAACAAGACTTTCTAAAATACATAGCAAAAATAAATAGAGAAATAGATTTTCTAAAAGCGAAATATTTAAGTGCTGAAAATAAAAAATTAAATAAAATAATAGATGAGTATAATAAAGGCAGTTTATCGCAAAATAAATATTTTGCCAATTTGGTTAAATATATTGTTGATGCAAATATATCTTTATCGAGATATCCAAACCTTTCGATGTACCTGGGTTTATACGACGGTTCAAAAGAAATAAATATAAAAAAAGTTATGTCTGAAATACAAATCATAAATGTTGTCATGAAAGAAAAAGTATCATTCAGTCAGTATAAAGACTTTATAGATAAAACAGGCAATATGTCAGATGTTAAAACACTTAAAAGCATGCTTGAAAAATTTTGCAAGGTAAATAATATAGATTTTCAGCAGAAATATCCAAACTTGTATAGTTTTTTGGAATTTAAAAATAAAGCTTTAAAGTTTAATCATGTGGAATTAGTTAAAGAAGAAAAAGAATTAATCAATGATATAAGAGTTGGGCTGTCTAAAGATATAACTGATCTTGAAATTTCATACTTAAGTGATTTCAATAATGTTTTTTCTAAATATTTACTGGCAGAATTGACGGCAAGTCAATGGCGTTATTTTAAAGTAGGTTTAAATAAATTTAGACAATTGTATGCAAAATATTCAATATCAGATGATGTTAATAAGATAGAACCGTACTTTGCCGATTTAAATAAATTTTATGAAATTAACTCAAAAAGAGATGAGATATTTGTCAGCAATATGGATTTGTCAAAAAATCAGGTTGCAAGTAAATCAAGTGATAAAAAAACGGTGAGGGATGTTCTGGCTGGCAGTAAAAATATTGTAATTTTGGTGTCAGGTGGTTTCCACAGTGTCGGAGTTGATAAAATATTAAACAACAATAATATAACCACAATTACGGTAACTCCCAATTTGGCAAATGTTACTGCCGATATAGCAAAACAAAATTACGAGAATATTTTAAAACAGCGTAAAATCCAAACACAGACAATAGCACTTAAGCTTCTGTCAAATGAAAATCTTTCAGAACAGACAAAACAAATAATTTTATCAATGTTCCCTAAAAACATGGATATGGCTCAAATTTCAGATTTGGCAAAATTGGCTGAAACTGTTTTAACTCAAGATTCAAAAATTGATGTAGATAATGAAAAAGGACAAATAAGTGTTAAGTTACAGGATGGTAATATAATTAGTGTTGATGTCCCAAAAGAAGTTGCCGATATAATAGCCGGACAATCAATTTCTGAAGTTCCAAAAGTCGGAGAAGAAATTGTAAGAGTTGCCGGTAATAATTTGCAGGAAATTTTAGGATATTTTAAATCCGGTGAAGGTGTTTTTGCACCTAAAGTATTTGAAATATGCAAAGGACTTTGTATTTTTGCAGTTAATAATAAATGGTATATAGGTGACGGAGCAATATGGGAGATAGAGCAGGCAAGACGCAGCGGTAAGATAGCCGAATCGAATTTAGATGGTGTTGATCCTGTAGTTTATGAATATATGCCCGGTTTTATGCAGAAATCTCTATTGTCAAAAGAAACAAAATCGTCGGCAGATTCTTCAAAAAAAGTAAAAGCTCCAATAGCCAAAAGAATAGCTAAATCAATAACTACCGCCATTCAGATAGTGCTTGTAGTGGTGATGTTATTTACTGCAACTGCATGTGGTGTAACAAAACAGCAGGATGTTCAATGGCAAAATCCTTCAATAGTTTTAACTGACGAAAGATTGGCAATGATTGAAGATGAAATGGAAACTTTACAAAAATTTGATTCTTCAAGAATTTCTGAAACAAATAAATATCCTTATTTGTCTTTTGATTATTCAACAATGGCACTTGAAGATAAAATGACATTGAGTACAAAAGCAAATGAAGATAATTTAGCAGGTTTAACGAACTTATATGACCAGTCATTAGTCATAATGAGACTTTTACAAATAGGTGAAATTGAACAAGCCGAAGAAATGTTAACTTATTTTTCACACAGTGCTCTTTTTAAATCAAATTATGAAAATTATGAAGTAACGGGTGAAGTTGTATGGATTGGTATAGCCGCCGTGCAGTATAAACTTCTTACAGGCAGTAATAATTTTGACGGTTTAATAACAAAAGTAGATAAATATCTCCAAAAAGTTGCAGGTTCAAAATATGAAAGATTAACAAGTGGGTTTAATATATTTAAGTATTTTCACACAAAAGACGGTTCTTATTATTATGATCAGAATGAAAGAGCAATATCAGCTGAACACCAGTTTGACGTTTTAGTTTATTTTAATTTAAGAACCCAATATAACAAATCACAGGAAATGCAGGATGAACTGCTAAGAACTGCAAATTATATTTATGACAATTTGTATGACAAAGAAAACAATTGTTTTTACAGAGGATATAACGATAAATTTTCTGTTCTTGATGTTCATTCATGGGGTTTGGCAGCAATAATCTCTTTTGAAAATCTTAATCCGGAGCTTTACAAAGAGTCAGGGCTTGCTAATATTGATAAAGAAAAAATGATTCAGTATGTTGAAGATAATTTTTCGAAAACAGTGACGATAAACGGAAAAACTTATAATAATTTATACAGATGGAGCAATGAAGATACAAGCCCTGTCAGCTTTGAGTGGAGTGCTCAAATGGCAGTAACATATAAAATATATGCCAATTACCTTGAACAAAATGGAAGCAAGGATAAGGCACAGGAATATTATGCTAAGGCTGAAGCTATAATTGCTGATATTAAGGCATATTCGCAGGATTTGGGTTTTGAAGATGAGTATCCTTATTCTGATCAAAGTGGTGTATTTAATTATTCAAGTTACGGTTGGAAGGTCTATAAAGTGGAAGCATTAAGTGTTGATAAGCAAATAGACCAATATGAATGGGAAGAAGACGGTACGGGAAGTTTTTTCTTTCCGATATCAAAAATAGAAGGCAGAGATTATACTCCTTCGGCATTAAATCCTAATGTATACAACAATGATGTTACGGATTATATAGATGTTGAAAAATATTCAGGTTCAAATTGGCAGACATATGCGGTAAGTAACATAGAATTTGATGCAACAAACATAAAAGAAATGACAATAACTTTGAAATTGGATCCTGCCGATTATCCTTCAATAGGAGAAGCAGATACGATAGCAAAATATCCAAATGCATCAGTTCAGTTGCAATTTTTGCCTTATCATGCCATGAACGGTTATGAAGACGGTACGGCATACGGCTGGTTTGAATATCCGGTTTATACATTTCCTGCTAATTCTGATACTCTGACAATTACTATTGATGAAGAATTATTTAACAGATATTGTAATCAGGATTACTGGAAAAGTATGTATCCTAATCAACAAATTTATGATATTAGAATGTGGGACAGATCAAGATTCATAGTTTTATCCGGTGAATCAACATTTTTACATACAACTATAAATAACAGAAATATACCGGTTGCTATTGAATCATTAGAAATTAAAACAAAGGATGGACAAACTCTGAAATATGCAACAAATTATGAGAGCCAGCCTACCTTTGAGGAATCTTTACTTAAGCCGGGAGAAACCGTTGATAATTCTGCTTTTGTTGAAAATGAGTCACCTCTATATCTGAATCCAAAATGGCTTGTAATATCAAATCCTTCCCAAACAGAAAATAAAAAATATTTATTGTTTGCATCATTTTTTGACAAAAAACAAGCTGTAGCCATGTTGGAAAAAATAAAAAGCATGGGAATTGATTATTATTTTGAGCAGACCGGTCAGTCTTTAACAGAACCTTTTGTTGAAGGGACTTCTCGTCATTATGCCCAACAAATATATTTGTTACCTGACGATGCGATAAGACTTGAAAATGAAGGTTTTTTGAAAGATTACACGGATTATAATTCTATTCTTCCTAAAACAATGGATTTATTAAACCAGCAAATTAAAACCGGACAATCCACGATTTTTAGTATGATACTGACAATATTAAAAAAAGAAACTTGGCAGTCTATATTTAAACCGGCATCATTTAAAAAAGATCATACGACGCAGGCGGGTCAAAAAGGAGCAGGTGTTGTTATTGGTGCCACTCATATTTCCATGGCTGTAGCATTTTCAACAACGATTGCCTTATTGTTAACACCGATAATGTCTCTGTTTGCAGTTCCTTTTATTGGGGTAATAACTTTAGGTGCTATAACAATTGCAACAACATTTATAATTGGCATTATCGGGAATATGATTACTCATGCAATTGTAGATGTAGGATATATTAAAGGACTTGGATTAGAAGATGCAATAAAAAAGTATGGCAGAGAAAATGTAGAATTAACTTCAACAGGCATAGTTATAAAAGATCAAGGCAAAGTTATCAATATACAACCTACTGTTAAGAAAGGTTTTTCATTGACAATGAGAGTAGCGTGGAAAAAAGTTATAATCGGACTGATGGCAACAATAATAATTATTTCTGTAATTACAACTGCATGTGCTTCTATGGGCAATAATAATACCAATCCGTCAACCACACCACCTGCTATTACACAGGTAGACCCTACATTAGATCCAACGCAAACACAAATTGTAGACCCAACAACGGAACCTACACAAATTGTAGATCCAACAACAATACCTACACAAATTGTAGAGCCTACAACAGAACCAACCCAAGTTGCAGAGCCGACACAAACTGCAGAAGAAAAAGCAGAACAGGCACAATTCATTGCAGATATGACTGTTTGGATGAGTAATTTTGATGATGGTAAAGGTTTAGTTGATACATATTATACTGACGGTATGCTGAATGGTGAATTTGAAAAACTGAGTGCGGAAGATAAGGCAATGATAGTTGAAGACATGATGAGAGACCAGGCAGAAGCAGTAATGATGTATACAAATCTTGGACAGACAGAAGATGCCAAGAGGATATTGATGGAAATGAGTGCAATGAAGAATGGCGATTTTTATGAATATGTAATGAACAGATCCACAATAGACGGAGCGCGCGGAGTAGCATGGTGGAATCTTGCATGCCAGCAGTATTATCTTGCAACAGGTGATAAGGATGTTATTGATTTCTTACAGTTTTTGGACGGCAAAGGATATTCCAAAATAG
>JAQTSO010000004.1:0-16232 GCA_028711215.1 Endomicrobiaceae bacterium
ATATTTTACGGAAGGATAACTCATTACATTTTCTTTTGTGTTATCTTCAGAACCGTCATCAACAACGATAATTTCAATATTCTTATAATCTTGCAAAAATATGCTGTCTATTGCCTGTTTTATGTATTGTCCGCAATTATACGTTGGAATTAGTACAGAAATTAGGGGGGATTCAGTCATTTTTAGATTCTCCGTTTTCTTTAAGTATAGGTTTCCAGCCTTCTTCCTTTTTCTGCATACTGAAAAATTAATTTAAGAAGGAATTCATCCTTTTTATTTAAATTAATTTTTTTTAAAATAAGCTGAGTCTAACATTATTATTTTCGGCAAATTTATTCTACAATATATAAGCCATTTATATCAAACAATTTAATAAGTAAAATTAAGCAAAATTTATGTTTTTTTTGTATAATTCCGTTGTTGTTATTAAGGGGGGATTGAAATGTTTAGAATTTTGAGTTTATTTATTATTTTAGGTTTATTTATAAGTGCCTGTTCAACCGTGCCACTGACAGGCAGAAAACAAGTATCTTTAATTTCAAATTCAGAGTTAACTTCGCTAAGCGATCAGGAATACAAACAGATTATCAGTACATCCCAAATTGAAAAAGGCACTAAAAATGCACAGATGGTAACGGAAGTAGGGCAAAAAATAGCAAAAGCCGTTGAAGAATTTTTTACAGAAACAAATCAGGCGGATAAAATATCTGAATTTGCATGGGAATTTAATTTAATAAAAGATGATAAAACAGTAAATGCTTTCTGTATGCCGGGTGGAAAAATAGTAGTTTATACAGGCATTCTTCCGGTAACAAAAAATAAAGAAGGTCTTGCCGTAGTTATGGGGCATGAAGTTGCACATGCTATTGCAAATCACGGTGCGGAAAGAATGAGCCAGCAGATGCTTGCCGGAGCAGGGCAAACAGCCCTCGGTTATGCTACAAAAGAACAGTCCGAGCAGACAAAACAGCTTATCAATACAGCTTACGGAGTAGGTGCACAGGTAGGGCTTTTACTTCCTTATTCAAGGCTTCATGAATCAGAAGCAGACCATATAGGGCTTATACTTATGGCAAAAGCAGGGTATGACCCGAGATATGCCGTAACGTTCTGGACCGATATGAGTAAACTGAGTGCCGGAAATAAACCTATGGCTCTTTTATCAACTCATCCTTCTGATGACAAAAGAATTGAAGACATAAAAAAACTTTTACCTGATGCTTTAAAATATTATAAAAAGTAGGAAAGCTTGTGCCGGCACAAAAAAAATCGGCTTTTAAAAATTTAACAAAACAAAAAAAGGTCACTTATTCAGTGACCAAAAATTTGTTTTCAAAAAAATTGAAAATTAAACCTTTTGAAAAAAGAAAGAAAATATAATTTATTTTTCTTCTTTAACGCCAAGAAGCAGGTTTATCATTTTTTTGTTTCCTTTTTCAACGGCAATATTTAGAGGGGTTTCATAATAATCGTCCGTAACGTTCAGATTGGCACCCTTACTGATTAACATTTTAACCATCTCAACATTATCATTTGATACTGCAAAAAATATAGCAGTTTTTTTTTCGCTGCCGCCGACAGCATTGATATCCGCACCGTTTTCTATTAACATTTTGGCAATTTCAATATTGTTCTTTTTAACTGCCGAAATCAATGGAGTAGAACCGTGTTTCGGATTAGCATTTATATCCGCTACAGACTTATTTTGAGTTTGGGTTTCTTCGGCATAACTTAAACTTATACAAACAAACATTAAACAAGCAAAAACAATTAAAAAACTTTTTTTACACATTTCTGATCTCCTGTATTTTTATTGCTTCAATTACAATACCTATTAAAGTCTTTTCCTGATTTTTGACAGGTATGACATTGATAGCTATATCATCAATACTAAAAGAAATTTTTTCCTGTTTTTCCAAAACAGTTGATATGTTTTTTATAATTACCGCATTATTTGTTGCATTAAAAACATGCGTATTTATATTTTTATCACCGAAAAGAATGTTGTTTTTATCTATACAATAAATTATCTTTGCATTGCTGTCTAAAACAGCAAAAACTTCATATTGAATATACATGTATTTTTCTGTAACATAAGCAAGCAATTGTTTGCTCAAATTTGAAGTATCATTGATTGCATTTAAATCATTACTAAGATTGCTGACGTCAACCATAACCATATCTATCAATTGCGAATATATTGTTTTTGGCATTTTGTCTTTCAGAGATAATGATTTTTTTGTTTTATTAAACGGAATCAAAAACAAAATTTTTGACAGATAATAAATAAAGAATGCAAGTATTAACGATACTATAAATGAAAATACATATAATTTTATTTTCCATCCATTTAATTGAGCTGAAATATTTTGAGCTGAAATAATTGCACATAAAGTATTTGTGTCATCTATCGGAATTGAATACAAAAATCCTGAAAAATCAGGAAAAGTTGCAAGCAAATTTGATTTTGCCGAAACTGCATTTTGGTATATACTCTGTGGATATTTTTTATTCCATTTTGACGAATCGTTATCAATAACAACTATTAAATCTTTATTTAATATAAAACTTTCAGTAATATTTTTAAATTTTGATAATTTATTAATGCTATATAATAGACCTATATCGTCTGATTTTGAAAATGATGTTTTAATCTCAGGAGCTAAGGAGTCAACAATAGATACTGAATAATCTTTGAGATAATTCAGAGACTGTTTTAAATTATTTTTATACAGCATTTCAACAATAAAATATGAAAGTCCTGCTGTTACAAAAAAAGAGATTAAAGATAAGATAATAATATTTCTTTTCATTTTAACTCCCGATTTTTTCTATGAAGCTAAGAAGCTTATAGGATTAGAAGCTGAGTAAAAAACTTAAAGCCATTGCCAAGCTTCCAAGCTGCTAAGCTTCCAATCTTCTGCTGTTATCATCTCCACGGATAAAACTCTGTTTCAACTTCTTTTGTTCCGTCTTTTTTCATAAATGTCGGAACATTTGATTTTAATTCAAATTTGAAAAACAAACTCCAATAATCTTCCCTTAAACGAAATACAGAACCTAAATTAAAGCAATGCATATCTCTGTAAAGTTTAAATTCATGATCATTACCGCTCCAAATCATATCGCCGTATTTACAAGTGTTTCTTATATTGTAATCTACTCTCCATTTTGAATTTATCCAAAAACCTATACCGGTTACCAAATCAACAGATTCCGGACGATAATCATAATAGAAACTTGCAAGCGTAAAATAAAATTTTTCAAGTTGCCCAAACTTTGTATCAAGTTGTAAAGAATTGAATTTAACCGGATCTAAATCCTGTTGTTGTCTCATATATACCGTAATTTTTGAACTCGGAACGTATGTTAATTCATTAATCAAAGGATACCAATGTTTATAACTTGAAGACTGCAAATTTCTGAAATCATAGCCTGTATAATTTCTCAGTATCATACTTGAAGTTAAATATATATAGTTGTTAAATAATAAAGTATTTGATTCAAAACCGCCGTCATCAACCAAACTTGCAGAATCTAACAAAAATGAACTGTCCATATTTTGAAGTCTGTATTTAAGATTATAAGCTAAGTTCCAATCCATCCATCCGGTTAATCTGTATCTTGCATTTAAAGAAGCATATAATCTTGTCAAATCAACAATTTCACTTTCATCAGGATTTTTTTTAGAATATACATCTTCTCTAATTCCGATAGTCGGTTTTAAAGTAAACTTTTTAGTTATTCTGTAATCTTTTGTTGCATTGTAATCTAAATTAGCAAACTGGTAATTAAAATCACTTGTGCTTGATGAGTATGCAAATTCATATTTTGTTCTGTTTTCAAAATTAAACGTCAGATTATTTGTAATACCCGATATTTTTTGAGGATATATAGAATAATAAACTTGAGGCAATAAAAAATATGAACCGGATGTAAGTTTATCGTCTATATTGTAAACCTGATATAATTCCGTTAAAACTCTTAAATTAGAAGAATTGCTCTGTCTTGTAGCAGATAAATAGGATCTTCTTTGATTGGAAACTCTGTTCCAATTATCTTGTTGATACATATTATTAAAATAGGAATCACTTTGAAATTCTGCATGAGCCTGAACCGTCCATAATTGATTGATTCTTTGCCAATACGACGGTTGAAACATCCATCTTTGTGTATTAGTTCTTTTATCAATCGTCCCATAAGAATACATGCCTGCCATTACTTTATCTTTAATATTATACGATAATTCAAGCCCGACACCGTTACCTATACTGCCCAGATAATCCAATGAAAGTTTTGAATCAAATTCTTTTGTAAATCTGTATTTCAAAGCAAGCTTGAGAGCTCCTCCGCCTTCATTGCTGTAACCGGGTTCAAGATCGTATCTGAACGAACTATCGTCATTTAATTTTCTTGTATATTTAGGAAAATAAAATACCGGAACACCGCCTATATAATAAATTGCATTTGATATCGTTATTTTTTTATCTACAATAAATAATCCGTGTTTAGCATAAGCATAATGATGGGGAATATCTAAATCACAGTTTGAAATTGTTACATTTTCTATTTTATATGTATCAGACGATATTTTATACATCTTTTCGGCTCTGAAAAATATCGGAGCAGAACAACCGAAAGTATTTGTCATTTCACCTTGTTCTTTTTCCATATCGTAATGGATTGTATCGGTAAAAATAGTATTGCTTGATTCCAATATAGATACATTGCCTTGAGCATCTAATTGTTTGGATGGTATTTTTATCTCTATATTATCTGCTTTTAATATTTTACCGAGCCAGTCCAGTTGAACATTACCTGTTGCGGTTACAATGCCATTGTCCTGTTCGTACGTAACAGTATCTGCTTTCATCTGAACTTCGTAACAATACACATTTGCAAAAAATATAAAAGCAACAAACGTACCACAGATAAATGAAAGTAATAATTTTTTTTGAATAGTTAACATCTATTAATTTTTGGCAAGCATCGCAGCACCTGCAACTCCAAGCTTGTTTGTATATTTAGATACAATAATTTGGCAGGAGTCAACAGCACTTTTAAATGCTCTTTGTTTTATTTGCTTATAAACAGGTTTATAAAATGCATTACATGCTTTACTTATTCCGCCACATAATACTATATGATCAGGATTTATAAAATTGATAATGTCAGCAAGTAAAATAGCAAGTTTTTCACCTGCTTCAGCCCATACAATCTTTGCAACCTCATCGCCTTTTGAAGCTGCCAGCGATAAAATCTGAGGCGTTATTTTACATTTGTCATTACCCGCCAATTTCAATATATTGTATGAATTATGTTCTCTCATAAGGTGCAATGCTCTTTTTACAAGATATTTAGCACCTATATAAGTTTCCGCACAACCTTTATTGCCGCAATTACATTTATTACCGTTAGGTTCTACCGTAATATGACCGATTTCACCGGCTGTTCCGCTGGTACCGGTATATAATTTTTTATTTAATATCATACCGCCGCCTACTCCCGTTCCTAGGGTTACACAAACAATATTAGTGGCTTTTCCTTCTAAATCAAGCCAATAAGCGCCAACACAAGCCGTATTTGCATCATTATCAACAAAAATTTTTTTATTTGTTAATTTTTCCATTTCTTTTTTTAGCTGTACATTTTTCCAATTTGGCAGATTGGGGGAAAATCTCAAAACACCTTTTACAGAATCAACATCTCCCGCTATACCTATGCCTATTGTTTTTACATTTTTATAATATTTCATGTTTTTTATTTTAGAAACAATATCTTTTATAATCTTTATTGGTTTTACCTGAATATCTGTATCCATGACAAACTCTTCCATAATGACGGCTTTGTCATCAACAACAGCAATTTTGATTTGTGTCCCGCCCAAATCTACACCTAAATAAAATTTAGCCATTTTTGTCCTCTATAAATCTTAGTATTGAACCTGCTAAATAAAACGATCCTACAACTACAACGACATCATTATTTTCAAAACTTTTAAAACATTCTTTAATACTTTCAAATTTTAATATTCTTTCACGGTCAATATATTTTAAAAATTCTCTTTCAAGAATTTTATTGCTTACTGCTCTTTGATTATTCGTATTTACCAGACAAACTTCACCGGCAATTTTTGATATTTTTTTTATAATACTTTTATAATCCTTCTCCTGCATTACCGCAAAAATAAGTTTCCTTTTTTCTTTTGAAAAAGGACTTCTTTTATACAATTCCAGAAAATTAGAAATTGCCTGTAAATTATGTGCTCCGTCAATTAACAACTTTATATTTTTACTATTTACTTTTATATCTCTTATATCGAATCTGGCATCCCATTTGATTCTGCTAAATACATTTTTTAATTTGCCGAATTTTATGTTATAACTTTTTTGTTTAAGTAATTCACAGGCACACAAAACCATAGCTGAATTATAAATCTGCGAATTTCCTAAAAGGTTCAAGTTAAAATTAATTTTAGTATTAATACCTTTATACTTAATCCTCTGATAAAAAATTTTCCAATTATATGCCAAATTTAAAGCGGAAAAATCTTTACCGAATAAATAAACTTCAGACTTTTTTTGTTTTGCAACAGATGAAATTTTACTCAAAGCAACTTTCGGCATAACTCCGCATATAACCGGAGTATTATCTTTAATAATGCCTGCTTTTTCAAATGCTATTTTTGACAAAGAACTTCCGAGAATCTCAGTATGGTCAAAATCTACGCTTGTTATAATGCTTAATAAAGGCGTTATAACATTTGTCGCATCAAAACGTCCGCCTAGACCTGTTTCTAAAATTACTATATCAACTTTTTGCTGTGTAAAATATATAAAAGCCAAGGCCGTAATATGTTCAAAAAAAGTTAACTTGCATTTTTTGGCAAGCTTTTCATATTTTTTATATATCTTCTTTAAATCTTTATCGCTTATATTTGCAGAATCAATTTGTATTCTTTCGTTTATTTTTACAATATGGGGGGAAATATATAATCCCGTTTTATATCCGGATGCCGTTAAACATTCCGACAAAATCTTGGCTGTTGAGCCCTTCCCGTTTGTTCCTGCTATGTGAATATATTTTATTTTCTTATATTCAACTCTTGACTCGAAAAGAAAATTTTCAATCCTTTCAAGACCGGGCTTCATAGATTTATATTCGTTCACTTGTTGAAAAATCATTTCTTTGAAACAAAAAACTTCAATATCTTGGTTAATGTATCTTTTAAATTTTTTCTTTCAACAACAATATCAACCATACCGTGTTTCATCAAAAACTCAGACAATTGAAAACCCTTCGGCAGCTGCTGTCTTATAGTTTGCTCAATGACTCTGGGTCCTGCAAAACCGACCAATGCACCCGGCTCAGCTATAATAACATCTCCTAACATTGCGAATGAAGCTGCAACTCCGCCTGTGGTCGGATCAGCTAAAAGTGATATATACGGCAACCCTTTTGACGAAAGTTTTGCAAGTGCGGCTGAAGTTTTAGCCATTTGCATAAGAGACAAAATCCCTTCCTGCATTCTTGCACCACCGGATGATGAAACTATAATAACCGGCAATTTTTTTTCTATGGCTTTTTCTATCATTCGTACAATTTTTTCACCAACAACCGAGCCCATGCTTCCACCCATATATTCAAAATCCATAACAGCAATCATTATAGAATACCCGCTGATTTTTGCTTCTCCGGTAACAATAGCATCTTTTATTTTATACGAATCTTTTTTTTCTTTATATCCCGGAAACTCAAGAAAATCAACCGGTTTTAAACGGGAGTTTATTTCACTAAATGAATTTTTATCAGTCAATAAAGCAATTCTTTCCTGAGAATTTAATCTTACATAGTATCCGCATTTAGGGCATACCATAAAGTTTTCAACAAAATCTTTTTTGAATATAATCTGCTCACATTTCTTACATTTTGTCCAAAGACCTTCAGGTAAATCCTTTTTATTTGAAACAACAGCATTAGCCACCATATAACAGACCCCCAAAAATACATGTACCCCTAAATTTAAAAGACGAATAATTATACAAGATTATTAGTAACAATTCAAAACCTTTGGCGTTCTTAAAGCCCCTATATTTCAGGCTTTATATAAACATTGCAATTATAAACTCTCCGTATCATTTTAAATCACTTGTGCAATTTGGACATTTTTTTGCATTTATATTTATTGATGAACAACAAAAAGGACATTCTTTTGTCGTGACAAGTACCGGTGCTTCTGGTTTTTCTTCATCTTTTAATTTATTTATAACTTTAAGTAATGCAAAAATAGTAAAAGCAACAATTGTAAAAGTGATTATACTGTTAATAAAAAAACCAATATTAAGAGTATTTGCACCGGCAACTTTTGCTGCTTCCAATGATACATACGGACCGGCGTCAACAGCTCCTTTCTTAAGAACAATAAACAAGTTGCTAAAATCAATATTACCTAAAATAACACCTATTGGAGGCATTATAACATCTGCAACAAGCGAATTAACTATTTTTGTAAAAGCACCACCTATTATGATACCAACTGCCATATCAAGAACATTACCTCTGGATATAAATTTTTTAAATTCGTTAACAAAGTTATTTATTATCATAAATCCTCCTTTATATTTTGGATATATTCTAGCAAAAAAACAGATAAATAATCATTGACACAAAAAAGTATATTTTATAGACTTACTAATCCTTATTTTTGATTGTTATAAAAAAATGAAAATTCAAACACCTTATTATTTAATTGATGAAAAAAAATTGTTAGCAAATTTAGAAAAAATAAAATATATCCGTGAAAAATCCGGTGCTAAATTTGTACTTGCCTTAAAATGTTTTTCTACATGGTCTGTTTTTAAATTAATGTCAAAATATATGGATGGGACTACAAGCAGTTCTCTTTACGAAGCGCGTCTTGGTTATGAACAATTTGGAAAAGAAGTTCATGCTTACAGTGTCGCCTATCCCAAAAACGAAATTAATCATTTAAAAAAAATCTCAACAAAAATAATTTTTAATTCAATATCCCAGTTAAACAGATATTATAAAGATGTTAAAAATAAAAATTTAGGACTCAGAGCAAATCCTCAAATCAGTTACAGCCATTTTGATTTGGCAAATCCTGCAAGGAAAAATTCACGTCTTGGTGTTATAAACAAAAAGGATATTTTAAAAAATATAAATAAACTTAAAGGTTTGATGTTTCATTTTAATTGTGAAAATGACGATATTAAAAATCTTGAAAAATCGCTGAATTATATCGGAACCCAATATAGTGACATATTACAAAAGTTGGAATGGGTAAGTTTTGGCGGTGGAATTTATTTTACAAAAGAAGGTTATGATATAGAAAAATTTATCTCCGTATTAAAAAACTTTTCCGATAAATATAAAGTCCAGATATATTTGGAACCGGGTGAATCGGCAATAACAAACTCGTCACAACTGCACACAACAGTTTTAGACATTATCAATAACGGCAAAAATATTGCAATTATAGATGCATCAACCGAGGCACATATGCTTGATTTGCTTATATATGGTATACCTGCAAAAATTGAAACTGACAAAAAAAATAAGCATGAATATATTATAGCCGGCAGGAGTTGTTTGGCGGGAGATGTTTTTGGAACTTATAAATTTAAAAACCCTTTAAAAATCGGTGATAATATTGTAGTATCTGATGTTGCCGGTTATACCATGGTAAAGAAAAATTGGTTTAACGGGCTTCCTATGCCGAGTATCGTCGTAAAAAGATTAAACGGCAAGACAGAGATTATAAGGCAGTTTACATATTTTGATTTTAAAAAAAGTTTATCCTAGGAGGCACTGGTTGAAATGAAAAGAAATATTTTAGTTATTGGTGCCGGTGCCGTTGCTCATGTTGCCTGCCATAAACTTGCCCAAAACAATGATTGTTTTGGTAAGATTTATATTGCTTCAAGAACTTTAAAAAGTTGCGAAGAAATTTTAGAAAGCGTAAAAAGAAAAAAAAGTTACAAATTACCTTCAAACAAAATAATTGCCAAACAAATAGATGTTTTTAATATTGAGGACACTGTCAAATTAATAAAAGAATTAGATGCAACCATTGTTATTAATTTAGCAAGTGCCTTTTGTAATATGTCTATCCTTGAAGCATGTATTGAAACAGGTGCAGCATATTTAGATACCGCAATACATGAAGATCCGGCAAAAGTTTGTGAAACTCCGCCATGGTATGAAAATTATGAATGGAAAAGAAAACCAAGATGTGAAGAAAAAAAAATTACGGCAATTTTGGGCATAGGGTTTGACCCGGGTGTTGTAAATGCTTATTGTGCTCTTGCCTTAAAACATCATTTTGATAAAATTGCAACTATAGATATTATGGATGTTAATGCCGGCAGCCACGGAAAATATTTTGCAACTAATTTTGATCCGGAAATTAATTTCAGAGAATTTCATAAAGTATGGACATGGATTGATAAACAATGGGTTTCAAAACCTGTTCATGCAGATAAGTTGATATATGATTTTCCGGCCGTAGGCGGACACCCTGTTTATCTGACAGGACACGATGAACTTCATTCTCTGTCAAAGAATATTCCTGCAAAATCTATAAGGTTTTGGATGGGATTCAGTGACCATTATATAAACGTATTTTCTGTGCTTAAAAATCTTGGTTTACTTTCTGAATATCCTGTAAGAACATCTGAAGGACTTGAAGTGGTACCTTTAAAAGTTGTTAAAGCATGTTTGCCAAATCCAAAATCTCTTGCTCAAAACTATACCGGAAAAACCTGTATAGGTTGTTTAATAAAAGGAAAACAGTCAGGAAAAAATAAAGAATTATTTATATACAACATATGTGACCACAAAGAATGTTATAACGAAGTTGAAGCTCAGGCAATCAGTTATACTGCAGGAGTTCCGCCGGTGGTAGCAGCAATGCTTGTAGCCAACGGAACATGGGATGTTAAGAAAATGGTTAATGTTGAAGAACTTGATCCTGATCCATTTTTGGAATTGTTAGATAAAAATGGTTTGAAAACGGAAATTTCAATAAATAGGCAGTCAAATAAATTTATTTAGGGTAATTTATGAATAAACAACAGTTGAAAACGCCATTGTTTGACACTCTTTTAAACCATGCGAAAAGAAATGTCGTTTCTTTTCATACACCCGGACATAAGAATGGAAGAGGGATTGATAAAAAACTAAAAGATTTTACCGGTCAGAACATTTACGGACTTGATGTTACAGTTTTTGACGAAGTTGATTCTCTTCATGACCCTATAGGTCCTATAAAAAAAGCACAAGAATTAATGGCTAAAGCCTATGGTGTTGAACATTCTTTGTTTTTAGTCAATGGTACATCCGTCGGAAATATTGCAATGTTTTTGTCTGCCTGCGACCCGGGTGATTCAATCATAATTTCAAGAAGTTCTCATAAATCTATAATGGCAGGTGTGATACTTGCAGGTGTTTGGCCAATCTGGATACAACCGAAAATAGAGCAAAATCTTGATATAATATTTAATACAACATATGAACAAATTAAAAATGCATTGGATACATATCCTGAATCAAGAGCTGTTTTCGTTACATGTCCGACGTATAACGGTGTTGTTACAGAACTTAAAAAAATTGCCGATTTATGTCACAGAAGAGGAAAAGTTTTACTTGTCGATGAAGCACACGGTCCACATTTAAAATTTCATAAAGATTTACCTATGTCTGCTGTTGATGCCGGTGCAGATTTAGTTGTCCAATCCACACATAAAATACTTTCGGCTTTGTCTCAAGGGTCTGTATTACATTTTAATTCAAAACTTGTGGATATAAACAGAGTAAAAAAAATTGTATCTATGCTTCAAACAACAAGCCCCAGTTATTTCACACTGGCAAGTTTAGATGTTGCAAGAAAACAAGCTGTATTTCAAGGAAGTGCCATGTTGTCAAAAGTTATGGGTGCTGCCGAGTGGGCAAGAAAAGAAATTAATCACAGTATCACAAATATGAAATGTTTTACCCGAGCAGAAATGAATACCGTCGGCTTTGATTTAGATGTTACAAAACTTACGATAAACGTTACAAAAACAGGTCTGTCAGGATATGAAGTCGATGCGATACTTTCAAAAGAATACAACATACAGGTTGATTGCTCCGATACGTTTAATTTGATTGCTATAATGGGTATCGGTTCAGATAAGTCAGATGTTGTTGCACTGGTTAATGCTCTAAAAGACATAAGCAAAAAATATAAAGGTAATCAAAAAAATTGGATATTGAAAATTCCTTCATTATCAACAGAAATGGTTATGACTCCCAGAGAAGTTTTCTTATCCCATGACATAAAAAAAATTCCTTTAAATAAAGCTGTCGGACATGTTTCTGCTCAAACTTTAACACCATATCCGCCTGGAATACCGGTTGTTATACCGGGAGAAAGAATTACACAGGAAATTTGTAATTATTTACTTGATATGGCAGCAAAAGGCATAAGAATCAGCGGACAAGAAGGAGACAAATTAAAAATGGTAAAAGTATTTGCCAATTAAGAAACTGTAAGCATTAAAAAATAGGCAAAAATATTGGGGGATTTAAAATGAAAAAATTAAACAAAAACAAAGTTGCCAAGAGAAAGCCGGTAAAAAAAGCAACACCTAAAAAAGCCGTAAAAAAGCAGGCAGTTAAAATAAAAAAAATAAGTAAAAAAGTTTCAAAGAAAAAAATAATAAAAAAAGTAATGCCTAAGAAAACAGTAAAAAAACAAACAGTTAAAACAAAAAAATCAGATGGAAAAGTTTCAAAGAAAAAAACAGCTAAAAAAGAAACTTTAACGCAAAAAGATTTAAACCAAATAAAAAAATTTTTAGTTGAAAAAAAAGTTTCAATAATGAATAAATTAAATTCAAGAAAATTGGCAGAAACCGATACAGAAATCGGCGATGAAGCCGATACAGCATCTCAAAACAATGAGAGAGAAATGCAATTTGAATTAGATGAAATAAGTTCAATGACTATTAAAGATATTGATAATGCTTTGACAAAATTGAATGCCGGATCTTTTGGATTGTGTGAATGTTGCGGATGCAATATATCTATTAAAAGATTACAAGCAATGCCTTGGGGCAGATATTGTATTGAATGCCAAACTGAAGCGGAAAAAAATTCATGCAAATAGTAAGGAAACTACATGTCGGACATTAATTTTCTAAATTTAACAGCAACAAATTTGGCATGGGCAGAAGCCCTTTTGACTGTTGTTTTATTCACATTTATAATACCACTATCATCCAAATTGTTAATTTATCTGATAGGAAAAACATTAATAAGATCTCACTTTAGATTTGATGATAGGTTTGCAAATAAAACAAAGAAATATATTTTTATTATTTCCTCAATGTTTGGTATTTATTTTGCAGTTTTAATTGCTCCTATACTTAATGATAAAGCATTATTAATATCCAAAGTTGCATTCGCTTCAATATCGTTTATTATTATTATGTATATGTCGTTATTGGCAATTTTTATATTAAATACAACAACTCAACAAAATGTAAAGATTAACTCTCTTACAACTAATTTGATCAGATTGTTAATTATATTAATTGGTATTATTGTCATTCTGTCGCAATTGGGAGTTTCAATTCTCCCGATGCTAACGGCTCTTGGAGTAGGTTCTTTGGCAATAGCTCTTGCTCTGCAGGATACTTTAAGTAATCTTTTTTCGGGTTGCTATATTATTATCGGAAAACAATTAAAAACCGGGGATTTTATAAAACTTGATTCCGGACAGGAAGGCATAGTTCATGATATTTCATGGAGAACTACAAAAATCATAGAGAATTTTACAAATAATATTCATGTAATTCCCAACAACAAAATAGCTCAAACTATTGTTATCAAGTATCCCTCAATGCTTATTGCACTATTAGTTTTTATTGATTGTTCCGTATCTTATGACAGCGATTTAGAAAAAGTTGAAAAAGTAGCAAAGGATGTCACAAATAATGCTTTAATAAAATTATTTTCTTCAAATAACGAATTTGAACCGATTGTGAGATTTTCCACATTTGGAGATTCAGCAATAAATTTTAAAATAATTGCAAAATCCGATGACGTAACAACCAGACCGGTATTAATTCACACAATAATTAAAGATTTACATAAAAAGTTTAAAGAAGAAGGAATTGAAATTCCTTTTCCTCAAAGAGTAGTACATTTGGTAAAATAGATAAATTGGAGATGAAACAAATGAAGTTTGTATTGAGTTCTAAAATTTTTAGGGCAACCGTTACCGAGGCAAATTTAGAGTATACCGGAAGCATAACTATTGATGCTGATTTAATAGATAAGGCCGGGCTTTGGGTTGGTGAAAAAGTTTTGGTTGTAAGTAATACATCCGGTGCAAGACTTGAAACTTACGTTATTGAAGGTAAAGCCGGGTCCGGAGTTATATGTATGAACGGTGCAGCTGCACATTTGATAAAAAAAGGCGAAATTATAATTATTATGGGATTTCAACTTTCTGATAAACCAATAAATCCAAAATATGTATTTGTCGATAAGGATAATAAGTGTATTAATAAAGTCCTATAAAAATATAGCGAGGTTTTTTATGGTAATAGATCCGTTACATTCATATTTTTCAGAACTTAGGGCAATAAAGCCTGCAACTCAAAAAGAGTATATTGAACTTTGGAAAAAAGCAAAAAAAGGCAATAAGGTTGCATTTAACAGACTGATTGAATTAAATTACTGTTTAGTAATACCTATAGCTAAAAGATTTTCAAAAAAAGGCGTTGACTTTATGGATCTTGTTTCTGACGGGAATATGGGTCTTATCAGAGCTGTAGAAAAATTTGACCTTACAAAAAATGTAAGATTTTCTACATATGCAACATATTGGATAGAACAATTTATAAGAAAATCCATTGAAGACAATTCCAAAACTATCAGAATACCGTCTTATATGTTTGATATTATAAATAAATGGAAAAAAATCAGGAATCAATTACTTGGCAATTTGGGAAGAGAGCCGTCTACAAAAGAAATTGCAAATAAAATGAAAATATCAATAGACCAGGCAAATGAAATAAATAAAACAATTTTTTCAGTGGATACTGTTGATTCATTAGATTCAAGCATAAATGAAGACAGCGAAACTGCCAGAAAAGATACATTAAAGGATACTATTTTAGGAACCCCCGAGGCTATTACTGAAATTATCAGAAATGCCAATAATGTACAAAAAGCTTTAGACTTTTTACCCGAAAGAGAATCTGAAATCATTAAACTTAGATTTGGTCTTGGCGGTATTGCTCACTGTTCACTTGATGAAGTCGGCAAGAAATTTAATTTATCAAGAGAAAGAGTAAGGCAAATAGAATTAAAAGCTTTTCAAAGATTAAAAGGTCTATTTATAAAATTAAAATTAGCGGAAAAACCTGATGTAGACAAACTTATTCTTGACCAAAGAGGGTCAAGGTACGACGAGATAAAAAAAGATAGGAGAGCATAATGTTGAATTTAATAGAAAAATTAAATAAAACAATGAGAGATGTTGTTGATTTCCCTGCTAAAGGAATTATTTTTAAGGATATTACCCCGATACTTGCGGATATAAAACTCTATAATGAAGTGATTGAAGTTTTGTCTTCCCAATATAAAAATAAGAATATTTCAAAAGTTGTCGGACTTGAATCAAGAGGTTTTATATTTGGGATATCAATTGCCCAAAAATTGGGTCTTCCTTTTATTCCTATAAGAAAAAAGGGGAAACTCCCGTATAAAACCATTTCAACAGATTATCAATTGGAATACGGAACAGCTTCTATTGAGATACATACTGATGCTATAAATGATGGGGAAAACATCCTGATTGTTGATGATTTACTTGCAACCGGCGGAACTGCATCGGCTGCTGTCGAATTAGTCAAAAAGTTAAGAGGTAATATTGTTGCCTGCGTTTTTCTTACAGAATTATTGTTTTTAAACGGGAAGTCAAAACTTAAAGATATTGAAGTGTTTTCAATATTGAAATATTAAAATGTAAAATGCCCTGGTAGCTCAACTGGATAGAGCAGATCCGTCCTAAGGATAAGGTTGGAGGTTCAACTCCTCTCTGGGGCGTTTTGAGTTCTTTTTAATTTATACTGCGTTAAAAATTTGTTCGGATACCTCGGAGCTCCGCTCCTTTACAGTATACACTTACAAATTTTTGCCTTGTATAAATTTAAAAT
>JAQTSO010000004.1:16332-102652 GCA_028711215.1 Endomicrobiaceae bacterium
AAATTTTTGCCTTGTATAAATTTAAAATAATCTCAAAACTCCTATTTCTGATAAACTCTCGACTTTGCTAGGTATACCTAGTTCAAAAGAAAATTAAAAATCTTCTTCGTTTTGCTACGCAATCCGCCCAAAATCACAAAACTGCGTTCAATTTTTAAAAATATTAACAATATAATACTTACAAATTAATTACAACTAAAATAAAAAAAAGCCGACATATTTATTATGTCGGCTTTTTTATTTTGTTCTTTAAGTTTTCTTAGAAATCAAATCCGTAATACATATTAAGACTTAAAATGCTTATATTCTGATCTTTTAGTGAATCAGGTTCATTACCGTCAATGCCTGAAGCTGTATATCTAATTTCTGCACCTGTCAAATTCCCTGTTTGAGTTCTCCAGTTTGTACCTATACCGATTACATAACATCCACCGCTTCCTGATGCGCTAACACTTTCATTATTTACTGTAAGCGTATATGATGCACTTCCGAATCCTATACCAATAGGAATATAAAATCTTGCCTCTTCTTTAGGATTATTCAAATATATATGTGTCAAAAGCAGAAAATTTGCAAAAACAGTCGATTGATTTACGTCAAAGTATGAATTTGAATCAGTTTTTGGCAACATTAAATCAAGACCGAATTCACCACCAACAGCAATATAATCTGACAGAAAATGTAAATATGTAGCACCTAATTCAATAGTTAAAGTACCCCAACTCATATCTAAAGGCTCAGAGCTCGGAAGATATATTTTTCCATCCGGACTGTTTAAAGGCATAGCCAAACCTAATCTGCCGTAAAGAATATTAGATCCTTTTTTCAACTCTTTTTTTACAACCGGTTTTGGCACTACTGGTGATGCAACAGGAGCAGCTGGTTGCGGAGTAACAGCCGGTGCTTGTACTGCAGAAGGCGTAGTTGGCTGTTGGTTTATAATTGTTGTAGTTTCATTTCCTAATTTGTCCGTTTCGATAATTGTTTTTTTTAGTTCGTTTCCCTGTGCATCTTTTTCAATAACTGTCTTTGTTGCAGCTTCCAATTTTGCAAAAACAAAAACGACCAACAACAAAATACAAAAAACTTGTAATGTTTTTTTCATGTTTTCATCCCTTTGAGTAAATTTAATTGCAAACACATGAGGTAGATTGTACATTAGATTTTAAAAATTATCAATACAAATAAATTTTAGACATTTTTCTTTTGCTTACTTTTTAATTATTACAAATTTTTGTAGAATGATTTTGAAATGAATACTAAAAAACTGCATTAATAAAAGCCATAATATTTTTACATTTCATGGTCATTTACATTATATGCCATCAGTTTTATCCTATTTACAAAATTTTGGGTTTTTATTTGCTATCGGGGGCTGTTTTTGGTCAAAAGGGAATGGAACACCGGCTCCATGGGCTTCCACCACCATCAAACTAGTTATAGAATATTCATTATGATATATTTGTGCTTAAAAGCTAAAAATCCGTTTTGGTGAAAATACAAATACATACAATAACAAATGATAAGCTAGTCACAATGTGAATTCCAATAAAACTATACCATAAATAATATAATTTATTGCTTTAACATTAATAACACCCGTATACTAACACAAATTATACCAAATACAATATAATAAAATATTCAGTAATAATTATAATCCTACAAACAATCTATCAAGTTTTGCAAAATTACCAATCATATCAGTTTAATCCGGAAAGTAATGGAGAATTTTTGACACTTAAGTTATACTTTACCATTCAAATTTTCTATTTTTGGCTAATCAAAACACATATGATCTGCAAAATTCATAAACTCCAAAAGCTACCTAAATCTTTTGATATGAATTTTAACAAAACTTCAATATCTGACCAAAAGGGCTCATTTCAATCAACAAAAACAATCAAAATTTTCAGCAAAAAAGCAGGAAAACAACTTTTATCAAAATCTATATCAACAACCATGTGAATGCTAATGTATAACTGTTAAAATAAAATATCAATTTGATTGAAATTTATACTTATAATTAAGAATAATCACTCTGTACTTAATAAATTACTTCAATGTTAACCGTTTCTCAAAACACCCTATCAACTTAACATAATATATCTTATCGGAACTGATTTTTTAAGCATTTTTTATGATTTTTGGCAAAAATTTTAATTTTTTTAGATTTTATTTTTTAGATTTTTTTAATTTAATGCTTTTAATGATTTTAGATTTTTTTTGAAAGATTTAAATTTTTTATGATTTTATTAAATTTTAATTTTTCACAAAATCATAATTTTTGAAAAAAGCCAAGGGTTTAAAAATTTTAATAAAAGTATGGTTAAATATTCATTTTATTAAAAAAAAACCGGCAAACAAAAATAAGACATTATCAAATTTAACCGGATTTTGATAAAAAACCCCTTTAAAAAAGCCTAGTGTCTGTCTTATAAAATTGATTTTAAAAAAACCTAGAAGGACTGAATTTTACTAAAAAAATTGAAAAGAAATTATAAATATTGGGTTATTTTTTTAAATAACTTAATATTTCAGCAGGATTTTTAGCTATAAAAGTCGGAGAATTTGATTTAATTTTTTCAATAGAAGAATAACCGTATAATACGGCAATCGTTGAAATACCAGCCGATTTACCGGCTAAAACATCATTTACACCATCTCCTACCATACAAACATGCTCTTTTTGGGTATTGAATTCGTTGATTATTGAATTTATCGGCAAACAACTGGGTTTCTTTTCCGAGAAAGTATCCCCCCCATAAATTTTGGCGAAATATTTTCTTAAACCTAAGTTTTCTACAATTTTTCTGGAATAAATTTCTGTTTTATTGGATAGAATAACCTTATTTACATCCTTTAAAGCTTCCAGTAATTCAATAATACCGTCGTAAACAACTGTAGTATCAACTAAATGGATTGCATAGTATTCATTAAATTGCAAGAACGCATCTTGTTTTTCAGACTCGGCTATATCAGGCAAAACAGAATCTAATAATCTCCTGATACCACTGCCAAGATAAGAAGCGACCTCCAATGGTGAGAGGTCGCTAAATCCATACTTTTGTCTTATAAAATTTACAGCCAGTGTTAAATCATACTTAGAATCAACTAAAGTCCCATCTAAATCAAATATCACCAACTCTATTTTTTTCGTCATAATCTTGTTGTTTTATACTATTAAAACCACTTAATCAAACCCGGAATATGTTCAATAATTCCAAGATATTGCGGAACTACTCTGACTGTATAACCACAATGTCCGACTTTATTTGTATCTATTTCAACTTCATAAATATAAGAACCGTCATTTTCTTTAGAAACCATTGTCATATTAAGATATTCTTCATCACTCATGACATGTTTTGAATCTAAATAGCCCACGCACAACTGCACAAAAACATCTTCATTACTTATTTGACCTAAAAATACTTTTGCACTTAGTTTCATTTTATCTCTAATTTTAACATTGTAACCGTTTATGCTGTCGGACATGTTTGCAATAGAAACTTTTGGCCAGTTAGATTCAATTTTATCCTGCCATACAGTCTTTTTCTTGGCAATTTCAAAATTATTTTCCTGCATTTTAATTGTATCAATCATAGACGGAATATAAAAATTCTTTGTGTATTCCTCTATCATTCTGTTTGTATTAAACATAGGTCCGATTGTTTGCATACAATTTTTCATTTTTTGAATCCAGCCTCTTGGCAAATTATCTTGACCTCTCTTATAAAATAAAGGAACAATTTCCTTTTCTAACATTTCATACATAGACCTGCTTTCAACTTCATTTTGATATTCTAAGTCCGGATATGTTTCGGTTGAGCCTATAATCCAACCATTGTCTCCGTTATATCCTTCACACCACCAACCGTCCAAAACGCTGAAATTCAGTATTCCGTTAACTGCTGCTTTCATACCGCTTGTTCCTGAAGCTTCTTCCGGTCTTAACGGATTATTTAGCCAAACATCAACACCCTGCACCAAATAATGAGCAACATTCATATCATAATCTTCCAAAAATACAATTTTAAATCTCAGTTCCGGATCTGAAGCAAGTTTTATAATACTTTTTATAATTTCTTTTCCCTTTTCGTCTCTTGGATGTGCTTTGCCTGCAATAATAATTTGAACCGGCATTTCTTTATTTAACAGGATTTTTCTTATTCTATTCAAATCCCTGAATATCAAATTTCCCCTCTTATATGTAGCAAATCTTCTTGCAAAACCTATTGTTAATGCTTCAGGATCTAATATCTCATCTGCATACTTTATAGCCTGCTTAGAAAGACCTCTTCTGTCTAACTGAACTTTTAGCCTTTGTCTTGCAAATGCTACCAATCTTTCTTTCCTTCTCTCATGACTTCTCCAAAGTTCAGCATCAGGTATATTTGCAACTCGTTGCCATAAAGTCTGGTCAGCCGGTTCATCTTTCCAATCACTGCCCATATATCTGTCAAACAAACCCGCAAACTCATAAGACAGCCATGAATTAGTATGAATACCATTAGTTATATGCGTAATCGGTATTTCTTTTCTTGGTACTTCAGGCCAAATATTCTGCCACATTTGTCTTGATACAGTTCCATGTAACCGGCTTACACCATTTGCTTTTCCGCATGCCTTAAGTGCTAATATTGTCATAGAAAAATCTTTTTCATATGTTTCAACTTTGAAATCTCTTCCAAAACTCAAAAATTGTTCTTTGGATAAACCCAAATGTTTATATAATGGTTCAAAATACGGAGATACAAGATTTGGAGCAAAAACTTCATTTCCGGCAGGTACCGGAGTATGTGTTGTAAATACACATGTTGCCTTTACAATTTTTTGCGCTTCCTTAAATGATAATTTTTTATCATCCATTAAAATTCTGATTTTTTCCAGAAGTAAAAATGCTGAATGTCCTTCATTTATATGAGTAACTGACGGATCTATATTTAAAACTTTTAAAACTTGCATACCGCCGACACCCAAAAGTTTTTCCTGCTTTATTCTCATTTCTTTATCACCGCCGTAAAGTTCTCCGGTAATTAGTCTGTCTTCCGGTGAATTTTCCTGGCAGTCTGTATCAAGCAAATATAAAGAAACCCTGCCTACTTTTACTTTCCAAATTCTTGCATAAACTTTTGGAGATGAAGGAAGAGAAATCATTATCAAAAGTGCAGAACCGTCTTCTTTTGTCAACAATTGCATTGGCATACGGTAGAAATGATTTATTGCGTATTCTTCCATTTGCCATCCGTCATTGGTTAGATATTGCTTAAAGTACCCATTTCTGTATAATAAACCGATACCAACAAGAGGAAGTCCCATATCACTGGCAGATTTTAAATGGTCTCCCGAAAGAACTCCTAAACCTCCGGAATATATAGGCAAACTTTCATGTATTGCAAACTCCATAGAAAAATAAGCTATTTTTTTATCTTTATACTCCGAAAAAGTTGAATCAAACCAGGTTGCCATTGTAAGATACTTATCCAAATTCTCTTTCACTCTTTTCATATGGGATATAAAACTAATATCTTTTGATAACTCTTCAAAACGTGATTGACTGACTACACCAAGCATCGCCTTTGGATTATGATAAACATCTTCCCACACGTCTCTATCCAATCTTCTGAATAATTCTATTGCATCACTATTCCAACACCACCATAAATTTTCAGTTATTTCAAGAAGATCTTTCAATTGTTCGGGTACTGTAGGAATAACAACAAAACCTTTTGCCTTTGTAGATACAAAAGTTTCTTGATTTTCGTTAAATAAATCTTTATCTATCATATTTTCATCTCCGTGTAGTGTGAGTATATTTGAGACATTATCTATCGTATAAACTTATGTCTATTTTGTCAAGAAAAATCCAAGCAAAAAAAACAAAATCTAAAGGAAATACTTTTAATTATATGTTTTGTTAAAATCGGCACAGGAATTTTAATTCTTTATTTTTGAAAAATACCCTATATTTTTGTCTTATCTGCAAAACAATCTATTGATTTATCATGTGTTTTTTGTAAACTATAATTAAAAGCTAATCTTATAAATTATATATAAGATTTTCATTATTAATTCCATAATAAATTTTTTGATGCTTTACAAATTAAACAAAAAAAAGTACATTATGTTTGTTAGCAGTAAAAATTTTAACATTTTTTTGTGGAGGTTTTACAATGGCAGAAGCAAGATGCATGAAATGTAAAAAACAAGTAGAAGTAAAAAACGCTGAAGAAACTATCATGAAAAATGGTATGAGAGCAGTTAAAGGCGTTTGCCCGGATTGCGGAACAAAAGTTTTCAAAATTCTTGGGAAAAGCAAATAAATTAAATGGAGCTAACTATATAATATTAAATTTATATTGTTAGCTCCTTTTCTATTTACAATATTAAAAAAGGACTTCCCCTATCATGAGTGCTCAATCAATTATTAATTGGATATCAACCGATTTAAATATAAATACTGCTCAAGTTTCGGCCACGGCAAGTATGTTAGGAGACGGAGATACTGTTCCTTTTATTTCAAGATACAGAAAAGAAAGAACAGGTAATCTCACAGAAACAGAAGTCAGGAACATCGCAGATAAACTGCAGTACTATATTGAAATTGAAACAAGAAAAGAAACAATCTTAAAAAGCATAGAAGAACAAAAAAAGTTAACTCCGGAACTTAAAACACAAATAGAAGAATGCAGAGAAAAACAAAAACTTGAAGACATTTACTTGCCTTTTAAACCCAAAAAAACAACAAAAGCAACTATTGCAAAAGAGAAAGGATTAGAACCGCTTGCAAATGAAATACTTGCCCAAACTATTTTGGTCGGCAAAGGCAACAGAGATGAAATAATTTCAAAATATTTAAATAAAGAAAAAGGTATTGAAACATCAAAACAAGCATTAGACGGCGCTATGGATATAATTGCCGAGCAAATATCCGATACCGCTTTAATCAGAGGTTTAATCAGGAATTTTATATTAAATACAGGTGTCATCAAGTCTAAAGTAAGAAAGGGGCTTGAAGACCAAAAAACAAAATTTGAAATGTATTATAATTATTCAGAACCTGTAAAAGCTATAGTTTCTCACAGAATTTTAGCTATCAGAAGAGGTTCAAAAGAGGAAGTTTTATCTTGGAAAATAGAAGTAGATAATGAAGAAGCATTAAGTATAATTTCATCAAAAATTGTTAAAACAAATATGGCATTATTTTATCCTGAATTATTTACTGCTATGAAAAATGCATTTGAAAAATACATTTATCCGTCACTTCAGGTTGAAGTATTTTTAACAAAAATTGAAGAAGCAGATATAGAAGCAATAAAGGTCTTTGCTACAAATGCAAAAAATTTACTACTTGCTTCCCCTGCCGGACATAAAACAATAATGGGAGTTGACCCCGGTTTTAGAAGCGGCTGTAAAATCGTTGTTATCGACAGAATCGGTTCTTTCAGAGAATACAAAGCAATATTCCCGCATGAACCTATGTGCAAGTTTCAGGAATCTCAGGAAATTATTGTTTCAATGATTAAAAAATACGGAGTTGAATTAATTGCCATAGGTAATGGGACTGCTTCAAAAGAAACAACACAGTTTATAAATAAAGTTTTAAAAAACAATAACCTCACCGCAAAAGCTGTTATCGTCAGTGAAGCAGGGGCTTCTGTTTATTCAGCTTCCCCTCTTGCCGTCAGTGAATTTCCGGATTTAGATGTAACAGTCAGAGGATCAATAAGTATAGCCAGAAGATTGCAAGATCCTCTTGCAGAACTTGTAAAAATAGATCCGAAGTCAATAGGTGTCGGTCAATACCAGCATGATGTTAATCAAACTCATTTAAAAAAGAATTTGGATGATACGGTTGAATCGTGCGTAAATTATGTCGGAGTTAATCTAAACTCTGCATCTGCCGAGCTTCTAAGTTATGTTGCAGGTATCGGAAAACTTGCCGCTAAAAATATTGTACAATACAGAACAAAAGTCGGATTATTTAATAATAAGAATGAATTGTTGGACGTTGCAGGACTTGGACCAAAAACTTTTACTCAATCAGCGGGTTTTTTAAGAATACCAAAAGGGGATCATCCTCTGGATAATTCCGCTATACATCCTGAAAATTATGTTATAGTTGAAAAAATGGCAAAAGATTTATCTATTCCTTCTGAAGAATTAGTAGGTAATGTTTCATTGGTATCAAAAATAAATATGAAAGATTATGTAACTGATACTGTTGGAACCCTGACATTAAATGATATAATTGCAGAATTAAAAAAACCGGGTGTTGATCCTAGAAAAGATTTTTCTTCTACAGAGTTTAGTTCTGAAATAAATTCTATTGATGACTTAAAAGAGGATATGGTTTTGGACGGCACAGTAACAAATGTAACAAATTTCGGGGCTTTTATTGATATAGGTGTGCATCAGGACGGGCTTGTTCATATATCCAAGTTAAGTGACAAATTTATTACAAACCCGCATGAAGTGGTATCAGTCGGAGAAACTGTAAAAGTAAGAGTTCTTAAAATTGATGCAGAACTTTCAAGAATCAGTTTAGAAAAAATTTAGGAGGTTTCAAATGGCCAGTACATTTTCGTTTGACGTTGTTTCAGAAGTAAATTTCATGGAAGTTGACAATGCTATAAACCAGGCTCAAAAAGAACTTTCACAAAGATTTGATTTTAAAGGTTCAAAATCATCAATAGATTATAATAAAACTGATAAAAAAATAACTTTGATTGGCGATGATGATTTTAAATTAAAAGCTCTTATAGACATTGTGGAAGGTAAATTTGCCAAAAGAGGCGTATCTCTTAAAACATTAACATACAAACCAAAAGAACAGTCATTTGAAGGTACAGTAAGACAGGTTATTGAACTTATCAGCGGATTACCGGCAGATAAGGCAAAAGAATTATCAAAACTTATTAAAAATTCAAAAATAAAAGTTAATACACAGATAGACGGTTCAAAAGTTAAGGTTTCATCGGCAAAAAAAGATGATTTGCAGGCAGTCATTACATATTTGAAAACTGCAAACTTCTCACTACCTTTGCAATTCACTAATTACCGCTAAAAATAAAAAACTTGTTAAAACGCAAAAATATCCAAAATAAAAAAAAGCCTCTCTGTATTTCAGAGAGGCTTTTTTTATATATAAGATTAACGTTTTGAAAATTGGAATCTTTTTCTTGCTTTTGGTCTTCCCGGTTTCTTTCTTTCAACCATTCTTGAATCTCTGGTTAATAAACCTTCTTTTTTTAAGGTTTCTTTTAATGTAGGATCCAACTCTAAAATTGTTCTTGCTATACTATGGCTTACAGCTCCTGCTTGACCTGTAATTCCGCCGCCATTAACATTTATATAATAGTCAAAATCTTTCATTCCCGGCCAAAATTCAAAAGGTTTCAGTGCAATTTTCTTATGTCTTTCCAAACCTGAAAAGTATTCATCAATACTTTTATCGTTTACAACAATCTTTCCGCTACCCTTAGACGCCATAACTCTTGCCACAGCATTTTTTCTTCTTCCGACTGTTAAATAACCTGCATTACTCATCTTTTATATCTCCTAATTAACTATTTTTCAATTTGTGATTGATGTGTGTGTTCCGCACCTTTAAACAATTTCATACGCGTCATTTGTTTGTCAGCCAATTTGTTTTTTGGTAACATACCTTTTACGGCAATACGAAATGCCTTATCAGGATTTTCTACCATCAATTTTGAATAAGGAACCAATTTTCCGCCGCCGGGATATCCGGAATACGAAAAAGCTGTCTTTTGTTCCAATTTCTTTCCTGTCAAAACTAATTTTGAAATATTTGTTAAAACAACAAAATCACCACAATCTACGCTGGAAGCATAAATTGCTTTTCTCTTGCCTGTTAACAATGTTGAAACTCTGACTGCCAATCTGCCTAAAACCTGACCTTCTGCATCTATAAAATGCCATTTTCTCTTTATTTCTTCCGCTTTTGGAAGATAACTCTTACCATTCTTCATTTTATGAAAACCACCTTTAATATATTGAGTTTATGATTATATATTTATTTACTAAATAAGTCAAACGTATTTTATGTACCTTCCTGCCAAGATGCTAAATACTTCTTTTGTTCCGGTGTCAAAACATCTATTTTTACTCCCATTGCTGCCAATTTTAATCTTGCAATTTCTGCATCTATTTTTTCCGGCACACCATACACTTTTTTTTCTAATCTTTTAGCATTCTTAAGCATATATTCTGCAGACAGTGCTTGATTTGCAAATGACATATCCATAACACTTGCGGGATGTCCCTCTGCAGCTGAAAGATTTACTAATCTGCCGTCAGCTAAAATGTGAATTTTTTTATTATTTGATTTTAAAATATATTCTTCCACAAACGGTCTGACTGTTCTTACGGATTTTGATAATTTTTTAATCACAGGAATATTTATTTCAGAGTTAAAATGTCCGCTGTTACATACTATCACACCATCTTTCATTACTTTGAAATGTTTTTCATCAATAACATTTAAGTTACCGGTAACTGTAACAAAAATATCACCTTTTTTACTTGCATCAATCATCGGCATTACTTCAAAACCGTCCATTTGTGCTTCTAATGCTTTTAGATGATCAATCTCTGTAACTATAACATGAGCACCCATCCCTTTCGCCTTTGTTGCAAGTCCTCTGCCGCACCAGCCGTATCCTGCGACAACAAAAACCTTACCTGCTATCAAAATATTTGTTGCTCTTATAATACCGTCTAATGTTGATTGACCTGTTCCGTATCTATTATCAAAAAAATGTTTTGTCATAGCATCATTAACAGCGATAATAGGATATGCCAAAACACCATCTTTTTCCATTGCTCTAAGCCTGATAACACCTGTTGTAGTTTCTTCTGTTCCGCCAATAATATCTTTCAGTAAATCTTTTCTTTTCGAAAATATTGTAGAAACCAAATCGGCACCGTCATCCATTGTCATCTGTGGTTTTTTATTCAAAACCTCATTGATATGCTTGTAATATGTTTTATTATCTTCACCTTTTATTGCAAATGTCGGTATCCCATAATCCTTAACAAGTGAAGCAGCAACTTCATCCTGTGTAGACAGAGGATTTGAAGCACATAAATAAACATCTGCTCCACCGGCTTTTAATGTTATCATTAAATTTGCCGTTTCAGTGGTTGCATGCAAACAACAACCCAACTTGATTCCTTTTAACGGTTTTTCTTTTGCAAATCTTTCCTTTATCTGTCTTAAAACCGGCATTTCTCTTTCAGCCCATTCAATTCTCTTTTTGCCGTCAGATGCTAACTTAATGTTTTTTATATCGTATTTCATTTTTTATCCTTTTTTTAATTTTGATATTTCTTTTTTAAGTTCTGCAACTTTATTTGTTTTTTCCCATTTAAATTCATTTCTGCCAAAATGTCCGTAAGATGCCGTCTTTGCAAATATAGGCTTTCTCAAATCTAAATATTTTATTATACCCTGAGGAGTTAAAGGAAATAATTTTCTTACTATCGGCACCAACAAATCTCCTGTAACTTTACCTGAATGATGTGTATCAACCATTATTGAAACAGGCTCTGCAACACCTATTGCATAGGCCAATTGAACTGTACATTTGTCAGCAATACCGGTTGCTACTATATTTTTAGCAATATGTCTTGCCATGTAACATGCGCTTCTGTCAACTTTTGTAGAATCTTTCCCTGAAAATGCTCCGCCTCCATGGGCTGCCATTCCACCGTAAGTATCAACGATTATTTTTCTTCCGGTAAGTCCCGTATCACCCAATGGACCTCCGACCACAAACTTCCCCGTAGGATTAATATGAATTTTTGTATCTTTATCAATCCATTTACCAACAATCGGTTTTATAACTTTATCAAAAATTTCCTTTCTTGATTTTTCTGTTATTTGCTTGCCTGTTTTGTCCAAAATATCCTTTGTATGTTGTGATGATATAACAACAGTTGAAACTCTGTATGGTTTCCAATTTCTATATTCAACTGTTACCTGAGATTTGCCATCAGGTCCTAGATATTTTAAAATTTTCTTCTTTCTTACTTCCGTAAGTTTCATTGCCAATTTATGGGCAAGCACTATTGGAAGCGGCATAAGTTCAGGAGTTTCTTTACAAGCAAAACCTATCATCAACCCTTGATCGCCCGCCCCACCGATATCAACACCCTGTGCAATATCAGGAGACTGAGTATTCATAACATCCATTATCTTGCACGTATTAATATCAAAACCGTATTTAGGATCAACATATCCAATATTTGTTACAGCTTTTTTTATGACTCTCATTCTATCTATTTTAGCCGTTGTCGTAATCTCACCGCCAACAATTAAGAGTCCGTTTGAAGCAAACGTTTCACATGCTACTCTTGCTTTTGGATCTTTTGCAAGCACCGCATCCAATATACTGTCTGAAACAACATCACACAATTTATCAGGATGTCCTTCTGTTACTGATTCTGATGTAAATAACCAACCACCTAAATTTTTACTCATCCTTTTCCCCTTTTTATTTTATATTATATTAATAAATAACAAGTCATTATAAACCGACAGTTTGTTCGGTACTTCTGTTCCTATTAAACTCAAAAACAATCTCATTTCTTTGCCAACATTTACATTTTACCGTATAACCGGATTTTTAGTTAAACTAAATACATTATTCATTATTACAGATGAAGCCTTACATTTTTTAATTATCAACTGTATGATCTATTTACCAACAAAATCATCGGTTTAGGCATTCATAAGTAAACCAAGCCGTTATTATAAATTATTTAGTTGCTTTTTTCAATACAATTGATATTTGAACAAAATAACTTGCTAATAAAAAAATCAACACCAATTTTTGACATAAAAACGCCAATTGTGTAGAATCTTATTTGTTAATTGTAGAGTATTACTTAAAAACTGATTGTAAAACTACTTAAAAGTCAAATCTTTAAATTAATAATGGGTTACATAATGGACAATCTAAAAGATACGTTTGAAAAAATCAGACAATTGAATATAACCGGTGAAAGTGAAGTAGCCTTCAAAATACTATCAGATTTAGCCGACAATAATTCTGGTCTGAAAAAAGATCCGATATTTATTCTTGAAATGGCTCAAACCTTATTGGGTATGTCAAAATTTAATGAAGCGCTTAAATGTTTTCAAAAAGTTTTAGATACGGAAAGTAATAATATATATGCAAAAAAAGGAATACTTAAAAGCACCCATAAGCTTAATCAACCGATACAACTTGAATTTTTAAAAGAAATTTTCGAATTAGACAAAGATGATGTGGATATAAAAAATATATTATCAGATTTATTGATAAAAAACAGACAATCCAATGCTTCAAATAATCCGATTTATTGTCTAAAAAACAGTCAGTTAATTGATAAAGAACAAATTATATCCGCAATAAATTATATATTAAATAGCAGTGCTGTTTTGAATAAAGAGATTGTATTATTTGACGCCTTTATCCACATAATAACTAATAATAAAATATTATACCCTGACACCAATCTAACCGAAATAATAGATATAATTTTATCATACATTCATATTTTTGATTACGATAGAGAAACTGAACTTAAAAAAAACATATTTAAATACTACAAAATATATAAATCTGATTATGAAACTCTTAAATATTTACTAAAAATAGTAAAAACAGATAATTTAGATGATATATTTTTTGAAATATTATCCGTAACTTTAAAAGAAAGCAATTTGAAAAGCAATGAAAAAGATAAAATAATTTACAGATTGAATGTGTTGAGAAAAAAAAGCCAAAATTTAAAATTTAAAAATATTCTTCTAAATGAAATAGAAATATTACAAAAAAAAACATTGTTAAAATCAAAACCCCGAAAAATCCATGTTTTATTAACAACTGCATGTAATTTAAAATGTATTATGTGTTACATACCGAAAAAAAGTTCAGCATACGAAATTAACCGGCAGTTTATAGACTTTATTGTAGATACTATTCCCTATTTAGAAAACATTACATGGCAGGGTGGCGAGGTGTTTTTACATAATAAGTTTCAAGATTTGTTTGAATTAGCAGGAAAACACAATGTCAAGCAAAATATTATTACAAGCGGATTATTGTTAAATCAAAAAATCATTGATTCTGTTATGAAATATAATACTGAATTGACAATATCAATAGACTCTGTTGACAAACAGACATATGAGAAAATCAGATGCGGAGCAAATTTCAAACAACTTTTAAAAAATTTAGAAATCATAAAAAAATATAAAAATAAAAAATATTTTAATTACAACATGACATCTGTCATAATGTCTCTGAATTATAATCAATTAGATAGTTTAGTTGATTTTGCAATATCACACGGGTTTAATTTAGTAAGCTTTCAAAAGGTTATCTGTAATCACGACAATAAGTTTTTATCACTAACAAAAGAACAGGAAAAAGAAGTCTTTAAAAATATCAACAAATTAAAAAGAAAATATGAAAATGTAATAAAAATACAAACCGATATTTCTGTTGATGAACAAAATTCTTCATGTGAATTGCCTGAGATTCAAAATAACGAGGTTCCAAAAGAAAATAAAAACAATGATGACACCTTATTTTGTTTTGCCCCATGGACTCAGATTTTTTTTGATTTTGATAACGTTGTAAAAATTGATTGTAATTCAATCCCATTGATGCTCGCAAGTAAAGGCGGTATCTGGAATAATGAAAATATTGTAACATACAGAAAGTCAATTATTGATAAGAAATTTACTTATTGCAATCAGTTTTGTTATGACAATGCTGACCACAGAACAAAAACAAAAAAACTCAGTGATATCTAAATGTTGATACACAATAGGAGGTACAAATGTTTAAATATTTGTTTTTAACAATTTCAGTTGTATTGTTGGTTTCCGTATTTTTTATTGTTTTTTCGTACAGTGCAGAAAGTACAGATTCTCAATCAACCACTAATAATCAGAAAATCAACAACAACTTAGGCAAAGTTTTGATAATTTATTATTCTCTGAGTGGCAATACCCGTGAAATAGCTATGAAAATTAAAGAAAAAACAAATGCTGATATATATGAAATTAAAACAGAAAACGAATATCCAGGGTCTCCAATGATATATATAACTGCAAAAAAACAAATGAATCCAAAAAATTATCCTAAATTAAAAAATGATAATACTATGCCGGATATTAATCAATATGATTTAATTTTTGTTGGCGGTCCCGTTTGGTGGTATACTGTTCCGGCCCCTCTTCTTTCTTTTTTATCCCAATTTGATTTTAAAGGTAAAACCGTTGTTTCTTTTGCAACGCACGGTGGAAATTACGGCAAATATTTTGAAGACTTTGAAACTAAAATAAAAAATGCAAAGGTTATACGAGGCAAAGAATTTAAAAAAGTTTTAAAAACAGACAGAAATATTCTTGATAATAAAATATTGGATTGGCTAATAAATTTAAATATATAAATAGAAATTATTATGATCAAAAATCAATATATCTGGTATGACACTAATAATAAATTGAGTTATCCAAAATGTTAAAAAAAATTAATCTGAATAAATTTTATATATTATTGTCCATATTATCTATACTTTATTTGGCAGGTAATATTATCTGGTATTTGAAAAATACTCCGGTTCTTATAACAGAGCTTGATTCGTCAATTCATTTCATGGACGTTTTTTACAATCTTCCGGCATATCATGCCCCTCTCATAACATTTATATTAAAAATTTCATTTTCCATTTTCGGAAAAACTCATTTCGATCTTATAATAATATTGCTGAATTACATGTTTTTTATCGGATCTCTTGCACTTGTATTTAAAATTACAAAAACACTTAAAGATGAAAACAGCGGTTATGTCGCAATGATTTTATTTTCTCTGACTCCCATAATATATGTGATGAGCAGAACTTACGGGATTAACGATTATCATCTTATATTCCCGGCAACGTTAAGCATATATACACTGATAAAATCCGATTTTTTCAGAAATTCAAAATGGTCTTTTTTATACGGTATTTCAACAGCTTTTGGCATGATGGTCAAAGAATCTTTTATAATTTTTTTCACCGGCGCACTACTTTTAGTCTTTATAAAAATCTTATTTCTTAAAGAACCAAACAAAAAAAAGATTTTTTTAAATATATTATTTGTATCTTTAACCGTTTTAATTTTAATTTCTTTTCATTATGCAAATCCTGAAACAATAAAAAGCAGAATTCTTACACGCCCTTTTATGGGCATTAACAACATATTTGAAGTTAATTTTGATTTTGAAAAAATAAAAGTATTTACTTTAGGACTTTACGAAGAAATGCTTTCTCTGCCGCTGTTCATTTTATTTATGACCGCTTTATTTTTTTACATAAAAAACTATGAAAACAAAAATAAATATATCCTTTTAATGTATTTTCTGTTCCCTTGGACAATACTTATGATTATCCCATGCAACAAAATAGTCGTGTACGGTGCTGCTTTCATACCGGCAGTATCAATAATAACAGCAATAGGGCTTGATTTTCTGCAACCAAAAATAAAAAAAATCTTATTTCTCACGGCTGTAAGCATATGCCTGCTTCAATACATGAATTTTTCATACGGAATAAATCTCGGACTTGACAAACATCTTTTTAAATACATGAACCGTGATTTTTTTATTTATAACACTAACCATCCTACTCTGTTTTACATACCGGAACTTTCCGATAACTATATATTAAAAATAAATGAAACGGGAGAAATAGGTCCGGTTTACGACATAAAAAACTGTGAGAATCTCTTTAACCATTTTAAAAAAGATAATATTAAAAACGGAAAAATTTTCACTAAAAATAAAATAATATTCTTTACTTTAAAAACTTTTGTAAAAGCAAAAAACATCAAAAATCTTATTCCTGCTCTTTTTGAATACTTTAGCATTCATCCGGAAACAGATGCACTTGTTTTGATAGGAGAAAATAACGACCTTTTTGAAGCAATCATTACTAAAGAAAATATTTTTAAAAAATCAGAAGAATTCTATCTTGACAGTCAGTTCAAAGATGATAATAAAGTAACCGTATACAAACTCATTTCCCGTTAAAATTGTAAAAATATTGCAAAAATCATCCTAAAACCATTGATATAAATCTTTTTTTGTGTTAAAATTTGTTGCATTTATGAAAAAACATACCAAATCTATCATAAGAGAATTAAAAAGAAAAATGACTGTTGTTTTCATTCACCATGGAAAGATTAAACCTATAAGATTGAATTTTTCTATGTTGTTTGTACTGATGCTGGTCTTTTCATGGACATGTCTTACACTTTGGGCAGGATTTATATCAGGAAGACATATAGACTATATTAAAATGAAAACCGACAATGAAATAATGAAAGTGCGCATGTTGTTTTTTTCAGATGAAATAAAAAAATCAAAAGAAATACTTTCTCAAATAAAACAAAATGATGAGCAAATCAGATCGTTGCTTGCCATGAATTCAAAAAAAGTTATTATTGAAGAAGGCTTAGGCTACGGAGGTCCCACTCCTATAGAATCAAGTGCATTATCAACTATACTATCCGGTAATTTTAATAAATTTTCATATCAAGATGTCATAAAACAGTCTTTTGGATTATTTGAGGACTATAAATTCACAATTAAAAGTTATTCCGAAGTAATGAACCATATAAACACTCAAAGAATGAAATTCAGATATACACCTTCTATGTGGCCTTGTTCAGGAGTCATTTCATCACCTTACGGTTTTAGAATTCATCCAATTCTTGGATACAGATTTTTTCACTCCGGAATAGATATAGCAAATGTTAAAGGAACTCCTATTCATTCAACGGCAGACGGAACAGTTATTTTGGCAGGTTGGAAAATCGGATATGGAAATGTAATCGTTATAGAACATAGCAATTATTACAGAACCGTATATGCTCATCTTTCTAAAATTTTAGTAAAAAAAGCCGAATCAATTCTTAAAGGTCAAGAAATAGCAAGAATGGGCAATACAGGAAGATCAACTGACGATCATTTGCATTATGAAGTCCATTACCGTAAAAAAACAGTAAATCCAATAAAATATTTGAGTAGTTATTTAAAATAAAGGATGCATACAAACATGGCAAAAAAAACAAAAAAACAATTTGATACGATTGAAACATTTATAGGCCAGGATACTGCATTAAATGGCAATCTTTCTACCGAAAAAATAATAAGAATTGACGGAAAAATGACAGGTAATATTGAAAAATCTGCGGGTGTAATTATTGGAGATTCGGCTTTTGTTAAAGGTGATATTAATTCTGGCTTTGTTGTTGTAAGCGGGTCTGTTGAAGGCAATATTATTGCAAATGAAAGTGTTGAATTGTTAAACAAATCAAAAATTATCGGAAATATTCAAACAAAAATGATATCTGTAAGCGAAGGGGCAGTATTTGACGGTAGAAGTTTAATGTTAAACATTGATGAAAATAATATTATTGATAACCAAAAAGAGGACAATTAAAATGATGAGTTTTTTGATAAAACACAAAGTAAAAATTTTTTTAATAACGATATTAGGTTTTTTTGCTGGTACCTTTGTTGGTTTTGGAAGTTATTTTTTTGGAGATAAAAACTATTTTGACACTGTTGCAGTTGTTAACGGATATAAAATACCGTACAAACTCTATTATGCTTTATATAATAATACAATTGAAGTGCTCAGAAAATCAAATCCTGAAATCAATGATGATACTATGAAAAAAATACAATCAAATGTTGTTAATTCATTAATCCTCGATGAAATTTTGTGGCAACAGACAAAAAAATATGGAGTTTCTGTTTCAGAAAATGAACTTTTAATGGATATTCAAAATCATAAATATTTTCTTAACGATCAGGGAGTATTTGACCCGAGATATTATTTTAATGTATTGAATAATTTAAAATTAACCCCGAAAGAATTTGAAAATATGAGAAAGAAACAAATCGCTGCAAATAAAATGAAAATTTTAATAGCTTCTGCAATTTCAGATATTAGTGAATCTGAATTGAAAAGCATGAAAACAATAAATCCGAATATAACCAAAGCTTATATGCTTCAACTAAGAAACAATGAGATTTTAAATGATTGGTTTGATAAAATAAGAAAAGAAACTTCAATAAAAATCACTATGAGTGATAAAATATAGTTATTTCAGGTTAATTGAAAACTTTTTTAATTCTTTTTTTAATTTGTTATAAGGCAGTCCAACTACAGTGAAATAATCTCCGTATATCTTTTTTACAAAACTGTCGTTTTTGTCTTGTACGGCATAAGATCCGGCTTTATCCATATGTTTACCAATTAAATTATAAAGTTTTTCATCAGGTAATTTTTTCATTTTTACTTTTGCAACATCATAGAAAACAATTGTTTTACTGTCACTTAAAATTACAACTCCCGTATAAACTTTATGTAAACTTCCGTTTAATTCTTTCAAAATTTCATCCGAATGTTTTTTGCTTTGGGGTTTGCCGATAATTTTTCCGTTTAAAACAACTATGGTATCTGCGGATATTATAATGCTGTCTTTAAATTTATCTTGCACATTTTTTGCTTTCTGCAATGCAATATCTTTTACTATGTCGGATGGTCTTTTATAATCCGTAATTTCCTCAATGTTACTTGGATATACTTTAAATTTTAATCCCCATTGTTTTAAAAGTTTAATGCGTCTTTCTGAGGCGGATGCAAGTATAATTTTATTTGTCATACATTTTCCTGAATATAAATGCAGACAAAATTATACCGACAAGAGACATTACGTTCAACTGAAGTACACAACCAAATGTAATTTGTACTATTCTTAAATCAAAAGTCGCCGGCATAAGTCCGGCAGATAAATCCTTTACAAACAAGTCCTTTATCGCTCCCGAAGGTAAAATTATCGAAATAAATTCACCAAGAAAAGAACCCAGCAAAGCACCAACAACTATTACAACAATTAACATTATCGGATTTTTTAACATAGAGTTATCTCCTTGAATTAACAGTATTAACTATCCATTTTAAATATTCAGAATTACCGTCTGATATATCAAACGATACAATCTCCGGAATTTCATACGGATGACTTTTCTTTACAATCTTTACTATTTTTTTAAATTTATTTTTTATACTTTTAAATATTAACAACTGCTCTTTTGATTTACAAATTTTGCCCTTCCACCAATAAACAGATTTTACCGCAGGAATCACATTCACACAAGAAACCAGCTTATTATCAAGCAATTGTTCAATAATAAGCCCGGATACTTTTTGGTTTGGAGTTGTAATTAATATTGTTATACATTTCATTTAAAGTGATTATACAATAATATTTAAAATATTTATACTTACCATTGACTTATGAATTGCAAATTTGCTTAAATAACACCAAGTTCTTCGGGGAAGGTGAAAATCCTTACCGGTAGTGATACTGGAAGCTTTCCAGTCAGCCTACGACTCCATCCGTAAAAAGGTGGATTGAATCTGTGAAAATCAGATGCCGACGGTACAGTCCGGATGATAGAAGACAAAATTTATTTTATAATATTTTTATATCCCCGAAGTTATGTTTTAACTTCGAGGTTTTTTTATTTTGAAAATATTTATGAATGATGAACATTTAATTAAAATGACATTTGATCTGGCTAAAAAAGGTTCAGGATTTGTATATCCAAATCCTATGGTCGGTGCTGTTTTAGTAAAAAACAACAAAATAATAGCAACCGGATTTCATAAATTTTTCGGAGTCCTGCATGCAGAAGCAGAAGCAATAAAAATTGCCGGAAATAAAACAAAAGATGCCACGTTGTATATAAATTTGGAACCTTGCAACAATTGGGGTAAATGTCCGCCGTGTACTGATTTAATAATTAAATCGAAAATAAAAAAAGTAGTTTGTTCTATGGAAGATCCTAATCCAAAAACTTGCGGTCAAGGATTGAAAAAATTAAGATTAAACGGTATTGAAGTAATCTGTGGTGTATTGAAAAAACAGGCAACCCAATTAAACAAGCAATATATAAATCATATAAAAATTGTAAAACCTCATATAACAATAAAATCTGCAATGTCACTTGATGGCAAAATTGCAACAAAAACAGGTGATTCGAAATGGATAACCTGTCAAAAATCAAGAAATTTTGTTCATCACTTGAGAACGCAATATGATGCAATAATTGTCGGAACAAATACTGTCATAAAAGACAATCCTGAATTATCAAGCCACAACAAAGGGAAAAATCCTGTAAGGGTTATTTTTGACGAAAATTTATCAACACCAAAAAACTATAATATCTTAGACGGCAAAATACCAACAATAATATTTCATGAACATAACCTCAAAAAGATTCCTCAATATTTTATAAAAGACTGTATAAAATTAATACCGATAAATTTTAAGTTAATCAAAAATGATTTTAATGTAGTCATTGACAAATTACATGATATGTCATTAAAAAGAATTTTAGTGGAAGGCGGCGGGCAATTGAATGCATCGGTACTGTCAACGGGAAAAGTTAATGATATGCTTATTTTTATAGCCCCGATATTAGTCGGCGGTAAAGATGCGGTAACAATTGTTGAGGGTAACGGAGCATCGCTAATTCGTAATTCTTTTAAGTTCAAAAAAATACAGATTAAAAAAACAGATAAAGATATTTTAATTAAAGGAACTTTTTAATGTTTACGGGCATAATAGAAGATATGGGTAAAATTGTTGAATTCTCAAAATCTGCACTGACAATTGAAACTAAACTAAATGATATTAAAATCGGCGACAGTATTGCAGTTAACGGAGCATGTTTAACTGTTGTTAAAATAACAGGAAAAAACATTTCATTTGATTATAGTCCTACAACCAGTGATATAACAAATATATCATCTTTACAAAAAAATTCAATTGTAAATTTGGAAAGAGCCCTACAATTACAATCAAGAATGGGTGGACATATTGTATCGGGACATATTGATACAACAACAAAAATAATAAATATAAAAAAATCAGATAATTTTTATATTATTGCATTTGCGGCAAATCAACAAATAGAAAAATACATTGTAAATAAGGGTTTTATTGCCATTGACGGTATCAGTTTGACAATATCTGAGTGTAATAACAGTTTTTTTTCGGTTACTATGATACCGGAAACTTTCAATAAAACAATTTTTTATTCCAGAAAAACAGGTGATATTGTAAATATTGAACTGGATGTTTTAGCAAAATATATAGAAAAAATATTAAACAATAAAAATAAAGATATAACCATTGATTTATTAAAAGAAAATGGATTTATTTAAGAGGAATTTGATATGACAACAACTAAGAAATTAAATTTTTCAACTATTAAAAGTGCCGTTAAAGATATTGCAACCGGCAAAATGATTATCGTTGTAGATGACCCTAACAGAGAAAACGAAGGTGATTTAGTATGTTCGGCACAGAAAGTTACTCCCGAAATAATTAATTTTATGACAAAATTCGGAAGGGGTCTTGTTTGTGTTCCCGTTAAAGGAGAAAGGCTTGATAATCTTGAAATAAAAGTTGTGGAAAAAAAACACGGTGTCGTAATTAATGAAAAAATAAGCTGTGCTTTTACGGAATCAGTTGATTATAAAAAAGGAACAACTACCGGAATTTCTGCCTATGACAGAGCAAAAACAATAAGGGCACTTGCAGACAATAAAAGTTTACCTTCAGATTTTGAAAGACCGGGGCATATTTTTCCTTTAAGATATAAAGAAGGCGGGGTTTTGGTAAGGGCAGGGCATACCGAGGCTTCAGTTGATTTGGCTCTTCTTGCAGGGTTGGACGGTTCTGCTGTTATTTGTGAAATAATGAAAGATGACGGAACAATGGCAAGATTACATGACCTGTTTGCATTTGCAAAAAAATATAAATTAAAAATTATCACCGTTGAAGAACTGATCAAATACAGAAGAAAAAATGAAAAATTGGTAAAAGAAGTTGTAAGTGTAAAATTTCCGACCAAATACGGCAATTTTAATCTGTCACTTTTTGAGGATACAATAAAAAAAGAAACTCATTTGGCAATTATAAAAGGGAATGTCAGGAATAAAAAGAATGTTCTTGTAAGAGTACATTCATCATGTGAAACAGGGGATATTTTTCACTCATTAAAATGTGATTGCGGAGAACAACTTGAACAAGCATTAACCATGATAGAAAAACAGGGTTGCGGGGTTGTTCTCTATATGCACCAGGAAGGAAGAGGGATAGGACTTGCAAATAAAATAAAAGCATATAAACTACAGGAAGAAGGTATGGATACCGTTGAAGCAAATGTTGCTTTAGGTTTTGCGCCCGATCTTAGAGATTACGGAGTAGGAGCACAAATTTTATGCGAACTCGGGATATCAAGTATAAAATTAATGACAAATAATCCCAGAAAAATTATCGGATTAAATGGATACGGGCTGAAAATTACAGGCCGAGTTCCTATAGAAGTTCCTTCAAATAAAATAAATAAAAAATATTTAAAAACAAAAAAAGACAAGATGGGACATATTTTAAAAGAATTTAAAGGAGATAAAAATGAAAACTATTAGTGGTCAGTTAAGTTCAACAGGTAAGAAATTTGCAGTTGTAGTTTCAAGATTTAATGAATTTATTACAAACAAATTAGCATCAGGTTCTGTTGATATGTTGGTCAGACACGGTGCAAAAGAAGATGATATTACAACAGTTTGGGTACCGGGTGCTTTTGAAATTTCAACAGTAGCAAAAAAATTAGCAGATTCATCAAAATATGATGCAGTTATTTGTTTAGGCTGTGTTATCAGAGGTTCAACACCGCATTTTGATTATGTTTCTGCAGAAGTTTCAAAAGGTATTGCAACGGTCGGATTATCAAGCAAAATTCCTGTAATATTCGGTGTTTTAACAACTGATACGATAGAACAGGCTATTGAAAGAGCCGGAACAAAAGCAGGCAACAAAGGCAGTGATGCCGCTTTGACAGCAATAGAAATGGTAAGTTTGTATTCTCAGATATAATAAGTTTATATACTGATTATTTTTATGAAAAGAATATTTATAATTTTTACAATTCTTTTATTATTTACAGTTTTAAAAGCCGAGGAAAAAATTACTGATTTTAACGTTATACTTACGTTAAATACTGATGCATCTGCGACAGTAACAGAAAACATAACGGTAAATGCAGAAAACAAATCAATTAAAAGAGGAATTTACAGAACTATCCCTTTTGACAGAAACGAAAAAATAACCGTTATAAATTTATTTATGGACGGTCAGCCTCATCCTTATTTCATACAAAAACGCAGTGGTATTTTAACTGTGAATTTCGGCAATGACAATTTTATTTCTCAAGGCCTACATAAATATTCGCTAACTTACAAATTTGAAAACGCTGTAAATTTTTTTAAAGAATATGATGAAATTTACTGGAATGTAACAGGAAACAAATGGTCTTTTAAAATTGAAAAAGCTTCTTTTGAACTTATTCTTCCACAAGATGCCCTTCCTTTGAAAGATAAAATTTCTTTATACACCGGTCGATACGGTTCAAAAGAACACAATGCAAAACAAACGGCAGATTTATGTTTTGAAACAACAAAAATACTTGAGATAAACGAAGGTTTTTCTGTAGCCGTTCCTTTTTTAAAAAATGCCGTAATAAAACATTCATTCTTTGATAAAAATAAAACAAATATAGTCATAGTGATTATATTAATAATACTACCATTCATATACTCAAAGATAATAAAAAGATTTTATATCGGCTCTGATATGAAGGACCGCATAATTCTACGCAATTTTACTCCGCCTGCGAATATTTCTCCTGCTTTTGCAGGATATGTAGCAAGTATGAATGCAGGTACGGCTTTTACAACCGTTATTGTATCTCTTGCATTAAAAGGTATAATAGAAATAGAATATGATTCTTTACAGTCTGCTTACGTTTTAAAAAACAAGTTAAATACAATCGCACCTGAATTATCTGATGAAGAAAATGCAGCTTATAGAACTCTTTTTCCTGTGGATTCTTCTTCGCATGTTGTCTTATCCGGCTATGTTAAGAAAATAGCCGAAGCAAGAAAAAATCTTATCTCATCTCTTAAAACACAGGAAAGCGGAAATTATTTCAAAAAGAATATCTTGTGGTCTCTGCCATTGTGTTTGTTTATATTATTTTTAGCTGCATACGGACAGATTTCAGGACTCATAATATTTGCGGCTTTATTTTTTGCGATAATATTTACAAAAGAAGATTCAATCCCGTGGTTTTTAACTTTTTTTGTGGCTTTTACACTGAGCATTATAAATGGAAATGTTCCGTTTTTTTTCTCTGACAGTTTTTTTATCTTCACAATAGGATTTATTTGTCTTGTAATTATAAGTATTTTAATTACAAAAAGTTTCAGAAGATATACTGAAAAAGGGCGTTTTCTCATGGATGAAATTGACGGATTCAAACAGTATATTAAATCTGTTGAAGAATATAGAGTTGAATTATCGGATCCCACAAATGCACAAAAAATATTCTGTGATTACCTGCCTTTTGCGATTGCTTTCAAAATGGATAATAAATGGATAAATTCATTCGGTAAAATACTTGACAAAACAATGATTGACGAAGCATTGAAAACAAGAGGAATTCATACACATCAAGGAATATTTTTTGCAAACGGTATAAGCAATTTTACAAATGCTTTAAATGCTTCATCTTCGGCAAAAAGAAGCGGAAGCGGAGGAGGCGGTTTTTCAGGTGGCGGCAGAGGCGGTGGCGGCGGCGGCGGCGGTGGCAGATAAGTACTAATCTGTTGAAATACCGTCCATTTGCTCTAAAGCTTTTATTCTATCTTCAACCGGCGGATGTGTGGAAAATAATCCGTGAAGCGAATCAAAAATATTAATTCCCTCTTTTAAAGGACTTTCAATACACATTGCAGACATTATTTCTTTTCCGTCAAACGAATCAACTCTTGGGTTAGAACTTATTTTCTTTAAGGCGGAAATCAACCCTTGGGGATTTCTGGTTATAAGAGCCGCAGTGGCATCAGCCTGATATTCTCTTCTTCTTGATACTGCAAGTCTGATTATAGGGGCAATTAATGTCCCGTAAATATATAGAATAAGACCGACAATAAGAAATATTAAGGCTCCTTTATTTCTTCCTCCCCTGCCCCTAAAAGAAACTCTCATTAATAAACTGCCTGCCAATGTAAAAAAACCTATGACTAAAATTATAATCATCATAAGCTTTGTATCGCTATTTCCTATATGAGACATTTCATGAGCTATAACACCTTCAAGTTCAGATTTTTCCAATTTTCCAATAATACCGGTTGTTAATACCACATAAGCATTTTCAGGATTTCGTCCTGTGGCAAAAGCATTTAATGCAGGTGTATCCATAATGTAAACTTGTGGCATGGGAAGTCCGGCAGTTATTGCTATATTTTCAACTAACCTTATAATTTCCTTGTCAGTTTCCCGGTTGGCTTGCCTTGAATTTACGGATGATAATATAAAATTATGTCCGGAATAAAACGAAATCAAAGTCCATAGTGACGATAATATTATAATACCGGCAAAAATATATAAAAAATAAATGTTTATATTCTGCAAAACTGAAACAGCCGATATTTGATTTTGCGGCTGGTTACTGTTATAAATATATAAAAAACCAAATAAAGAAACGTAAGTCATAATAGCAAGACTTACAGGAAAAAATGCTATTAAGAAAATGGTTTTTCTTTTGTTGCTGTCTATAAAATCATAGGTTGTTTTCATTTGTCAATTAAAATGATATTTTTACGGGATTTTTTGCCGCCTGTTCATCTGCATCAAGTTCAAAAAATTTCTGTTTTTCAAAATTGAACATATTTGCAATTATATTGCTCGGAAAAAGCTCAATTTTTGTATTTAATGATAAAACATTTGCATTGTAAAATCTTCTGGATGCCTGAATTTTATTTTCAGTATCTACAAGTTCTCTTTGTAATTCTAAAAAATTCGCATTGGCTTTCAAATCCGGATAATTTTCACTTAAAGCAAATAATGATTTTAATGTACCGCTTAATATATTTTCTGACTTTGCCTGTTCTTCTATTGAACCTTTATTTGCAGACATTGCCATATTTCTTGCTTGAATAACAGCTTCCAACGTATTTCTTTCATGTGCCGCATAACCTTTAACAATTTCTACCAGATTCGGTATTAAATCATATCTTCTTTTTAATAAAACTTCTATATCGCTCCAAGCCTCTTTTACTCTGTTTTTCAATACTATAAATCTGTTATATGTAGACCATAAAAACAAACCGACAACAACCAAAAGAAATACTATTACAGATAATGCAATCATTATTCCCCCCAACTGCTTAAATTTTTCAACTGTTATTTCATTATAGCAAATCACTTGGGTCTAATTCCAAATTAACATAAGTTTCTGTAGGTATTTTCAAATCCGTAATTTGTTCTAAAATTACTTTTATTTCGCGTTTTTTTCCTTTTAAAATTATTTGCCATCTGTACGTTCCGTTTTGTTTTGCAATATAAGCCTGAGACGGACCTAACAATGTTATTTTATAACCAAACTTATCTATCTTTTCCTGCAGATAAACATATACCTGTTTAATAAAATCTAAAGTTTTTTTATCATCTTTATTTCTAACGGTGACTTTTGCAATATCACAAAAAGGCGGATATTTCAACTCTTGTCTAAATTCTATTTCCTGTCCGTAAAATTGTTTATAATTGTATTGTTTTGCATTCACTAATGCATAATTATCAAGATATTTTGTCTGCACCAAAACTTTACCCTTAATATCGGCTCTTCCGCACCTTCCTGCAACCTGTGTAATTAATTGAAAAGTTTTTTCGGAAGAACGAAAATCCGGCAAGTATAAAGAGGTATCTGCATCAACAACACAAACCAGTGATATTCTTGAAAAATCAAAACCTTTGGCAACCATCTGGGTTCCCAGTAAAATATCATATTCCTCATTTTTTATACCTTCATAAACTTTAGAATATATTTCTTTACTTTTAGCCGTATCGGCATCCAATCTGAATATCTTTGCATGAGGAAGTATTCGTTTTAATTCTTCTTCAACCCTTTGCGTACCGACTCCAAAAATTGCAAATTCTTTCCCGTTGCATTTATTACATTTTATAGGGAATTTTACTTCCGAACCGCAATAATGACATTTTAATATTTCAGGTTTTTTATGATATACCATTGAAACAGAACAGTTTTGACACTGATAAACCGTATCACATTTTTTACACATCAAAGTCGGAGAAAAACCTCTCCTGTTTAAAAATACTATTATTTGTTCTCTTCTTGCCAGTGCTTGTTTTATCGCTGAAATTAATTTGTTTGATAAAACCGATTCTTTATTTTTTATATCTTTTAAAGATATCATTTCTATTACCGGCATCTGTTTGTTATCTATTCTCTTTGGAAGCTCTAATAATTTTAAATGACCGTCAATACTTTTCTTATATGTTTCTATTGCAGGTGTAGCTGAACCTAAAACACATACGGCATTATTGTATTTTGCGCGCCATAAGGCAATCTCTTTTGCATCATAACACGGTTTGTTATCTTGTTTATATGTTGATTCATGTTCTTCATCTATTACAATAAAACCTAAATTTGTAAAAGGCAAAAAAATTGCAGATCTTGCACCTATTACAATCTTTATATCACCGGTTCTAACTGAATCAAATATTTTATATTTTTGTAACATTGACACACCGCTATGCCATAATGCGACGATGTCTCCGAATCTTTTTTTAATAATGCTTATAAATTGGGGTGTCAGTGCGATTTCAGGAAGCAAAAAAATAGCCGTTCTGTTCTTATCCAGTGTTTTTTGAATAGCTCTTAAATAAATTTCAGTTTTACCTGAACCGGTTACACCATGCAACAAAAAATTTATATTTTTATTTACGGATATTGCATCATATATTTTATCTAATGATTCTTTTTGATATTCGGTAACTTTAAAATTGGGATTTTCTATTTTGGTTTTCTTACTGTTTTTTTTTGATGTTTTTCTTTTTGGAATTTTCATTGATATCGGAACTATCGTAGAAAGTGCTTCCCCTACTGAACAAAGATATGTTTCAGATAACCAACCTGACATTTCTTTCATTTCTTTTGAAATAACGGGTTCATTGTCCAACACCTCAATAATATCTTTAAATTTTATTTTTTCATCACTTATTTCTTTTATATCAATTGCATAACCTGTAGTAATTCTGTTACCAAAAGAAACTTTTATCCTTCTGTCTATTATTTTTTCAGCATCTAATTTAGCCGGAACCGTATAATAAAAGGATTTATTTAAAGGTATTGGAATAACAACTTCGATAACTCTCATATTATCTCTGTTTTAAATAGGATAGAACTTCTTTCATATCCTGCCATGTATCTTTTTTCAAATTTGGATTTCTAAGCAATGCGGCAGGATGAAATGTCGGCATTAATTTGATGCCGTTATATGTCTTAAACTTTCCTCTTAAATTGCTGATAGTTTCTTCAGTATTTAATAAGCATCTTGTAGATGATGAACCCAAAGTTATTATTACTTTAGGAGAAATTATTTCTATCTGTTTATCAAGATAACCTTTACATTTTGACATTTCTTCTTGTGTAGGCGGCCTGTCATTATTGGTTAACTCAGGATTTGTAGGATCCTTCATCGGGTGACATTTTACTATATTTGCAATATAGATTGATTGTCTTGTATAGCCCATAGCTTCAATAATTTTATCAAGCAACGCACCTGCACGTCCTATAAACGGTTCGCCTTTATGGTCTTCCTTAAAGCCCGGACCTTCTCCGACAAACATAATCTCTGCATTTGGATTACCGACACCAAATACAAAATTCAATCTTGATTGTCCAAGAGAACATTTATTACAAACACATATTTTTTTTCTAAATATTTCCAATAACTCGCCGGCAGACTTTATTTGTTTTTGCTCTTTTACCATATTAGGTTTAGAAATTTCTTTACCGACAGAAATTTCGTCTTCCCCCCAGTTTTCATGTTCCCTAATTGCTGTTTTTGTAAGTTTTATAAGATTTGATTTTGATGATTTCATTAATTATCTCTTTTGCTATGTATTGTTTTTTTGCCGATTTTAATTTCTTTTTTTTGCCGTCGCTGAAAATCAAATACGGATTCGATTTTTCAGACGATATTGTATCTATCCCGTTAGCAATTATCAGATCAAGTTTCTTTTCTTTAAGTTTCTTTTTAGCATATCCGAGTATATTATCTGATTCAAGTGCGAAACCAACTACTGTTTTGTTATACTTATGTTCTGAGACATAACCGATTATATCAGGATTTTTTTTTAGTTTTAAATTTAAAATATTTTTATTTTTTTTAATTTTTATTTTTGAAAAAGAAACCGGAGCATAATCGGCAACTGCCGCAACACCGATAAAAATATCGGCAAATTTTAGATTTATTTTAACTGCATCAAACATTTGCTTTGCACTTATTACATCTATTATTTTACATTTCTTTGACGATTTCATTTCTTCTGAAGGACCTTTAACAACAATAATATTAAAGCCTTTTTTTAACGCCTCTTCAACTATTGCTTTTCCCATTTTACCGGAAGAGGAATTAGAAATAAATCTTACAGGGTCAATATACTCTCTGGTCGGACCGGATGTGATAAGAATTGTTTTTGTCATAGATTTTTAATTTCAGATAATTTCTTTAATTATTGTCTCTACTATATTTTCAACAGACGCTAAATTCCCGTTGCCGACAGTACCACATGCAAGTTTACCGCTTTTGGGTTCCACAAATTTATAGCCGTAATCTTTCAGAGTCATTATATTCTTTTGTGTGGCTTGATGTTCCAACATATTTGTATTCATTGCCGGACATACTAAAATTTTGGCTTTTGTAGCAAGAACTGTCGAACAGACAAGATTATCTGCAAAACCATAAGCAAGTTTTGCAATCGTGTTTGCAGTTGCAGGAACAACAACAACAATATCAGCTTTCTTTGCAAGGGATATGTGATCAATATCCCACGATTCTGTATTAAACATATCATGGTAAACTTTATTCTTTGATAATGTCTGAAATGTAAGCGGTGTAACAAATTTCATCGCATTTTCAGTCATAACACAAGTAACCATGGCATCTGCTGATATAAGTTTTCTAACTAAATCACAAACTTTATACACGGCAATACCACCACAGACAGCCAATATAATGTTTTTACCTTTTAGGTTTATCATTACTGTTTTTCTTCTTGTTTTACTTGTTTAACAATTTTTTTCTTTTTTAATTCTGCTATTTCCGATTCTGTGTCTTGTTGTTTTTTACCCAACACATCTCTTACTGCCTTATCTAGCAACTGTATCTGAGATAAATGTTTATATCCTTCTTCGTCTTTTTTAACTTTTATCCATTCAATAGCCAGTTTTACAATTTCATACTTCCCCATTTTTGACTCAAAAAACACCTGATCTAAAGGTTTTTCAACTACACTCATTATACCGCTCCTTAAAATATTATTTTATTTCGTTTTATCGATAATCTTTCTGCTTTAATAACGGATTTTACATCGTTTATACTTTCCTGAAGTTTATCATTGAATATCAAATAATCATATTTGTCGGCATATTTTATTTCTTTTTTAGCATTTTCAATTCTTGTATTTATTGTTTCTTTAGAATCTTTATTCCTTTTTACAAGCCTGTTTTTTAATTCTTTTAAAGTCGGCGTCATGATAAATAACATCAAAGCATTTTTATATTGTTTCCTTATATTCAATGCACCCTGAACATCTATATCCAGCAATACATCTTTGCCTTTTGATAATGCCCCCTGCAATACAGCTTTACTTGTCCCGTAATAATTGTTATGAACTTTTGCCCACTCAATAAATTTGCCGGTTTTAATATCTTGCTTAAATTTTTTTTCATCAACAAAAAAATATTCTCTGCCGTTTTTCTCACCGGTTCTCGGATTTCTTGTTGTGGTTGATATGGAATAAACTATATTTTTGTCATCTTTTATAATAGCATCACAAATACTTGTTTTGCCGGCTCCTGACGGAGAAGAAACTATAATAATCATACCGTGTTTTTTATTCATTATACGCTAAATTTTTCCATGTCTTCCTTTGAAATATCAAAATTGGAAAACACATTTTTCACATCATCATATTCTTCAAGTTCATCCATAAGTTTTATCATATGTTCTGCATCTGTACCTGTAAGTTTTACATATGTTTGGGGAAACATTGATATTTCCGATGTTGAAATCTCAATATTCTTACTGCTAAGAGCATTTTTTACAGTTTCCAAATCCTCAGGCTTAGTATAAATCTCATAAACTTCATCTTCAACGGAAAAATCATCCGCACCGCTTTCAAGAGCAAGTGTCATGACCGTATCTTCATCGGAAGCGGTTTTATTTATTGATATATATCCTTTTCTTGAAAACATCCATCCTACACAACCTGATTCTCCCATATTACCTGAATGTTTTGTAAACATTTTTCTGATGTCAGCTGATGTTCTGTTTTTATTATCCGTTGTAGTTTCAATAATTAGTGCAACACCTGCCGGACCGTATCCTTCATATGTTATTTCTTCATACATAACACCCGGAATTTCACCTGTTCCGCGCTGTATGGCTTTTTTTATATTATCCTGCGGCATATTTGCTTCTCTGGCATCATTCATTGCTTTTCTTAATCTGGCATTATTTTCAGGATTACCGCCGCTTTCTTTTGCCGAAACAACTATTTCTCTGATAATTTTTGTAAAAACTTTACCTCTTTTTGAATCTGTTGCAGCTTTTTTGTGCTTAATACTGGCCCACTTATTATGACCTGACATAACAACACCCCTTAATATCTTATTTTAAAAATTTGTTTTCCTGTACCGTCAAATGCCGTTCTTGAAATTTTTCTGCCGTTACTGTAAACATCTATATACAACGGAACTTCCGAATTATTATTGCTGTATACTTTTGTGTCCCCGTCTAATTTCCCATTTTTATATTTTTCAATTTTATTTATAGCACCGTCTTCATAATAGGTTCTTGTTTCACCAACCAGTTTGTCCTGAGAATAGTTGTATTCTTTCATTAATATCCCGTTTGAAAAATATTCTTTACTGTATCCTTCTTTTTTACCCTTGTAATATTCTGTTTCTGTTCTAACAGTACCGGTGACAAAAAATTCCTTATATAATCCGTCCAATATACCGTCATAATACTGTGCGGACACTAAAAGTGTATCAGTCGGAGAATATTTTCTCAATGTACCGTTTAATAAATTATTTTTGTACCCTGCCTCGCTTTTCTTGTTGCCGTTATCATAATATTCCGTAACTTGGCCTTCCAAATAACCGTTTTTATAATTTTTTACATATTCCAGGTTACCGTTCGAATAATATTTTTTATTTAGCCCCTCAAGTTTACCGGCATTATAATTAATTTCTGCTACAAGTTTTTTATCCATATCATACTGTTTAATTAAACCCTTCGGAGTTTCGCCCTCAAACAAAATAACTTTACCGGCTTTATCCAATTTTTCTTTGGCAATAATTTTATCATTAAGAACATACTCATATTCTCTGGGAATACCATTTGTCACAAGTACAAGTCTCTTTTCTGTATAAACAGGATTTTCGGATGCAATTTGATCACCCGGTTCTGTTACCGATATTGGATACATTTCATTATTAATTTTTTGCGGCGAAGAGCAAGAAATTACTGAAAACATTAAAAACAATATCAGATAGCCAAAAATACATTTCATTATTTTGCACCTCTATTTCTATTTTTAATTTTGATTTTATCAAAAAATTTTAATTCCAAAACTGCTTTTTGCAAATCATGTTCGTTAATTGCTGATGTTAATTTATCTTTCTTGTTCAATTGCTCTTCAGCATATTCTTTTGCTTTCTGTATTTTTTGTTCATCTAATTCTTCAGACCTTACTGCAAAATCCGCTATTATACTTGCCACATTATTTGAAACTTCTAAAAAACCGCCCATAATGGCAATAAATTTCATTTCTCCTTCATGCTCTATTTCAACCTGCCCACTTGATAATTTTGTAATTATATCAGCATGATCTGCAAGAATTGTAATAATGCCTGTTTCAGTAGGCAGAGTCATTTGGGATATTTCTCCGCTAAAAACTGACCCTTCAGGTGATAGTATATCTAATTTAAACAACTTTGTCATTGTATATTACCCTTATTTTACAGTTTTGTTTGCTTTTGCAACTACCTCTTCTATAGTTCCTGTCATATAAAAATTTTGTTCTGATATAGAATCGTGTTTGCCTTCAATAATTTCTTTAAAACCCTTTATTGTTTCTTCCAATTTTACATACTTACCGTCAAAACCCGTGAAAGTTTCGGCAACAAACATAGGCTGAGTTAAAAATTTCTGGATTTTCCTTGCTCTGGCAACTGCTAATTTATCATCATCGGATAATTCATCTATACCCAATATTGCAATAATATCCTGCAAATCTTTATATCTTTGTAATATTTTTTTAACATTCATTGCAACTTCATAATGTTCCTGTCCGACAATATTAGGATCAACTAATCTTGAAGATGATGTCAGCGGATTTACTGCAGGATATAATCCCTGTTCTACAATTGCTCTGTCTAATGTTATTGTAGCATCCAAGTGAGAAAATATAGTTACAGGAGCGGGATCAGTGTAATCATCTGCCGGAACATAAATAGCCTGAACAGAAGTAACAGAACCCTTATTGGTTGAAGCTATTCTTTCCTGCAATTCTCCCATATCCTGGGCTAAATTCGGCTGATATCCGACAGCTGAAGACATTCTGCCAAGCAATGCCGAAACTTCACTGCCTGCTTGGGCAAATCTGTAAATATTATCGATAAACAACAATACGTCTTCATTTTTTTCATCTCTGAAATATTCTGCCATTGTAAGAGCGGTTAATGCAACTCTCATTCTGCTGCCGGGAGGTTCATTCATTTGTCCGAAAACCAAAACTGTTTTATCTAAAACATTTGATTCTTTCATTTCCATCCATAAATCCGTTCCCTCTCTTGACCTTTCACCCACACCGGCAAAAACCGAATGTCCGTCATGTTCCATTGCAATATTTCTGATTAATTCTTTTACAATAACTGTTTTACCCACACCGGCTCCGCCAAATATCCCGATCTTACCGCCTTTTGTAAAAGGTGCTATCAAATCTATTACTTTTATACCTGTTTCTAAAACTTCAGGAACTGTTTTTTGCTCCGAGAGCTTTGGAGCCAATCTATGTATAGGGTTAAACTGTGTGGTTTTAGAATCTATTTTGTCAAGTCCGTCAATTGAATCCCCTAAAACATTGAATATTCTTCCGAGAGTTTTTTCTCCGACCGGAACAGATATCGGCAAATTTGTTCTGAGTACTTTTGTTCCTCTTTGCAACCCGTCAGTTGATCCTAACGCTATTGTCCTGACTTCAAAATTATCTAATTGAAACATTGTTTCTAAAACTAGTTTCGAACCTTCTTTACTTTCAACATATAATGCCTCATAAACATCAGGAGTTTCATCTACAAATTTAACATCAACTACCGGCCCTTGAATTCTGATAACAAAGCCTTCACCTTTTCTGATTTTATTTTCCATTACTATATCCTCTGTAACTTTATAATTCTACAAAAAAACATTTTTTTAAAAAAATCTAACTTATAAGTCCGTTTGCCAAATCCAGTATTTCATTTGTAATTTTTTCCTGTCTTGATTTATTATAAACAGTCGTTAAAAATATTGAAATATCTTTTGCATTTTCTTTTGAATTATTCATTGCCTGCATTCTTGCCGCCTGTTCGGATGCATAAGCATTCATTATCATATCGTAAAATTCAACTTCAAAATAATACGGCATTAAACTTTCAAAAACGGATTTCGGAGAGGGTTCAAAAATATGAATCCCTTTATCCACAAAACCTTTATCTATTTCAACCGGTGCCAAAACTGTCGTAATCGGTTGCTGAACCATACGGTTTTTAAAATTTGTATAAACAACTTCGACGCCGCAAATCTTTTTCTGTGCATAATAGGTTTCAATAAATTTCAACACATGTGTAAATTCGAAATATTTTGGAAAAGTCGTTCCCATATTAAACGATGCTATAACATTAAACCCGTTTTTTATACAGAAATTCTGTGCTTTTTTGCCTATGGTAACCACATAGTCATGCTTTGAAACTTTAGAAACAAACTCTAAAAAAAGATTTGCCAGTAATCCTCCGCACAAACCCTTATCCGGAGATATTATGTAGACCAATTTTTTATCTGTTACGGACTTTAATTTAAAAAATACATGTTCTGCCAGTTCATCACCATGTTTTGTTAAAAGCTTTTGAACTACGGTTTTAACTCTTTGTGCATATGGTCTGTTTTTTTCAACGGCACTTTGTGCTTTTTTAATTTTAGATGCAGCAATCATTTCCATAGCTTTTGAAATCTGTGCTATGTTATTTGCTGTTTTTATTCTCTTTTTTATTTGTTGTAAACTTTCTGCCATTTATTTATCCTAAAGTTAAAAATTTCGGCGCAATGATTTACTTTTTTTTACAAAACCTAAACAAGCGTTTTCTTGCATTCATCTATTCTTTTTTTAAGTTCTGACAACGTATCTTCGTCTAATTTTTTATTTTCTGAAATTTTTAAAATTAATTCTTTTTGGTTAGTTTTAATAAATTCAATAATTTTATTTTCAATATCCGAAACTTTTTCTATGGGAACATCATCTAAACAACCTGATGTTGCCGAGTATATTGCTATAACTTCCGATACTTCGTCATAAGGCCGGTATTGAGGCTGTTTTAATATCTCTGTTAATACTTTACCTCTTAATATTTTCTTCAGCGTATCATTATCCAGATCAGAACCGAATTGGGCAAAACTTTGCAATTCTCTAAATTGAGATAATTCCAATCTTACAGGACCTGCAAGTTGTTTCATCGGTTTTGTCTGGGCAGCACCGCCGACTCTTGATACGGATAAACCTACATTTAATGCAGGTCTGACACCTGAATTAAACAAGTCCGCTTCGAGATATATTTGACCGTCGGTAATTGATATAACATTTGTCGGAATATATGCAGACACGTCATTTCCCTGGGTTTCAATAATAGGAAGTGCCGTTAATGTTCCTCCGCCGTTTTTATCTGAAAGTCTCACTGCTCTTTCAAGAAGTCTTGAATGCAAATAAAAAATATCACCGGGATACGCTTCTCTTCCGGCAGGTTTTCTGAGCAAAAGAGATAACTGTCTGTATGCCCAGGCATGTTTAGTTAAATCGTCATATACAACCAAAACATCTTCGCCTTTTTCAGTAAAATATTCTCCTATTGCACAAGCTGCAAACGGTGCAATATATTGAAGTGAGGCATTATCCGAGGCAGTTGCCGAAACAACTATCGTATAATCCAATGCACCCTCTTCTTTTAACTTTGCAACTATTCTTGCCACATTTGATCTTTTTTGTCCGATTGCACAATAAATACAAATAACTTTTTTTAATCCCAAATCTAATTTCTTTTGATTGATTATGGTATCAATTGCAATAGCCGTTTTACCTGTATTTCTGTCTCCGATAATAAGTTCTCTTTGTCCTCTTCCAATCGGAATCATGGCATCAATTGCCTTAATACCTGTTTTTATAGGTCTGTCAACAGGGCTTCTTTCAATGATACCTGCCGCTATTTTTTCAAACGGATATAGTTTCCCGTCATCAATTTTCAATTCTTTTTCATCTAAAGGAAGTCCCAAAGGATCAATAACTCTGCCGATAAGTTTTTCAGATACATTTATACCTAAAATTTTACCGGTTGTAATAATTTTCATACCTCTTGTTACTTCAATATCTGAAAGTAATACTATATATACGGCATCTTCATCTAAATTTAATACTAATCCTTTTACTTTATTTTCAAATTCAACTTCTTCTCCGTATCCGACACTTGAAAGTCCGGTAGCTCTGACGATACCGTCTCCTACAGTATCAACAACTCCATAATTAACAAGCTCCGGATTTATATTTACTGAATTTAGTTTTTCTTCAATTTGTTTTATAAGCTCTTCTGGTTTCATAAGTTCTCTCTTATATCTTTCATTATTTTTTCAACCATTGTTGAAACTGTATAGTCCAAAATATAGTCGCCAAAATTTATTTTTATCCCTGCTCCGATTTCTTCATCTTTTCTTACAAAAATAATATTTTTATCCGGAAACATTTTTTGAAATTTATTTTTTGATGTTTCTGACAAAACACCTGAATACTGGGCAACAACCGTTGCTTCTCTCCGTGCATTATTGAAATACCTCAGAAAAAGTTTCATGTCTGCTTTTGATAAATTATTAAGCATCCATTTTGAGACATTTTCCGATATTTCACCGCTTGCAACCACTGAATATGCAAGTTTTTTAATTTGTTCCTTTTTCATAACCGGTCTTCTCTATTTTTTCTATTGCTTTTGACAAAATTGCCGACTTTTCCTGTTCTGTAAAAATTTCAGACAAAACTTTTGAAACAATTTTTTGCGAAATATCAACCGACATTTTACCTATTTGTTTACTTGCTTTCTCAAATTCTTCCGAAGCTTGTTTCCTTGCATCATCTACAATTCCGAGAGATTGTTTCTTAGCATCATCTATACTTTTTTGTTTTAAACTTTCAGCAACACTTTTTGTATTTTCCAAAATTTTATCAGCATCTATTTTGGCAACTTTTAAAATTCCGATTTTCTGCGTATCTGCTTCCTGTAAAGACTTTCTTGCTTTCTCAGCATCATCAAGTCCTTGCTTAATTCTTTGATTTCTTTCATCAAGCATTGACATAATCGGTTTATATAAAAAAACCTTTAAAATAAAAAAGAGTATAAGAAAATTTAGAATTTGTCCTATAAATAAGCCCGTTTCTAAGCCGAATAAATTTAATATATCCATAGTTTTATTTTAAAACGAATGCAGAAACCAAAGCATAAATAGCAATTGATTCGGCAAACGCCATCGCAATAAGCATATTTGTTAAAACTTTACCGGTAGCTTCCGGATTTCTACCAATCGCCTCAACCGCTTTTGCGCCAATCAAACCGATTGCAATTCCCGGTCCAAGTCCGCCAACCGCAACAATCATTCCGCCTGCTAATGTAACTGTCATTTTTTTCTCCTCCTAAAATATATCTTTAATGATTCTTGTCTGTCATTATACTCATAAAAACCATTGTCAGCATTGCAAATACTATTGCCTGTATAAGTGCAACTATTGTTTCCAACATCATAAACGGAACTTTTGCCAATACCTGCCCTGTAACAATAAGAAATGAAGGTAATGGAATTGCTCCTATTATTGAAGTAACCGTGCCTAATACAATTTCTCCCGCCCAAATATTACCAAACAATCTGAATGAAAAAGAAAGAATTTTTGTAAATTCACCTATAAATTCTAACAATCCGACAAATAAAAATATCGGCAACATTTTAAACGATATAAATCTTCCTATATAAGATTTAATACCGGTATATTTTATGGATAATATATGTGTAACAACCAGCGAAATTACCGCCAATGCCAATGTAAGATTTAAATCACTTGTTGCTGTTCTCAAAAGCGGAACGCCTTCAAGTTCGGTACTGCCAATCGGATGAAATCTGATAGATTCAACTCCCGGCAATAACCCAATGAAATTTGAAATAACTATCATAATAAAAAAAGTTGTAACCCACGGGTAAATATAGCGTGCTCTTTCGCCTGCAATATCTTTTGTAGCATTGTAAAAATATTCTATAACCATCTCACACATATTTTGAAATTTTCTGGGATACAAAGCAACAGAAAATCTGAACGCAAAAATAACGGCTATTATAACCACATCGGTAATAATAGTCATAAGAACTGTGTTTGTTATCGGTACACCAAAAATAGTGGACAAGACATTTGGAGCTATTGTCATTGTAATATATTCCTAAATGTTTTTTTATTAACAAATAATTTATTGATTCTACTATTATAGCAAATCATTGTCAATAATCGTAATAATTGATTCGTATACGGTATTTTTATAATTTGATTTTTCTTTTATTTATTGGATTTCAAGAGATTATGGAAAACAATAAAATATCAGTAATACGATACTTCGTTGTATTGTAAACTGGTAGACCGTTTTTTGATTCTACCACTATAGCAAATTATTGTCAACAATCATCGTAATAATTGATTCGTGTATTTTTATAGTTTGATATTAAAAAAACAATAAAACATCGGTAATACTACACTTCGTTGTATTGTAAACTGGTAGATTGCTCTCCCAACAAATTCTCAAGTTCTTTCAAACAATCATCGCTATATTTTACACTATATTCCGTTTCAATTAAATAATCACCGTTTTGATAATCTTTTATATCTAAGAACACCTTGGATTTTCCCGGATATTTTTTTAGTGTGTCTATTATCTTTTCCGACAATTCATCATCTAATAGAATTTCAGAAACATGTATATGCAGACATCCCAAATTTGGGGTATATTTCTTTTTTGCTTCATCAATTGTGTATATTTCTTCCACAACAATCTGTCTTTTTCCCTGTTTATTTAACAATTTTCCTTTAACGACTATTACATTTTTTTCACTTAAATATTTTTCTAATCTATCAAACGTTTTCGGGAACATAACACATTCAATGTCTCCGTGCAAGTCTGCAACAACAAAACTGGCAAATTTCTTTTTTTCTTCCTTTGTTACCAACATCCTAATGGAAGTAATCATACCGGCAATTCTAATAATTTTAGCCGTAGCTAAATTATTATTTTCCGTCGGCATCGGTATTTTATCAAACCTATACTGTGAAAATGCAATCAGATCTCTTTTGTATTTATCCAATGGATGACCTGAAACATAAAAATCTAAAACTTCCTTTTCATATTCCAATGATATTGATTCTTCCAATGGTTCTGTCTTTTTCTGAACTGATGAATTTTTTTTGCTAAATGTTTCTTCCGGTTCAAATAAAAAACCTTGATTTGAATCTAAATTTTTCCTGTTTTTTGTTACTATTGACAGTAATTCTTCCATATTTTCAAGTATATCAGCTCTAACCTGTAACTTATCTTTGCCAAAACTATCAAATGCACCTGCTTTTGCAAGAGATTCTATTGTTTTTTTGCTAACTGTAGCTAAATCAACTTTAGATAAAAAATCGTCAAATGAAGTAAATTTTTTATGTTCTTTTCTGGCATTTGAGATAGCATTTGCCGGACCTTCGCCGACATTTTTTATGCCTATCAACCCATACCTTATATTTTTCCCTTCTATTGAAAATTTCCCTTCTGAAAATTGAACATCAGGCGGTAAAACTTTTATCCCGAATTGTTTAGCATCTTCTATATATGAGACAAGTTTTTTTTCTTCTCCTTCTTTTGCTTTTGCTCCGCCTATTTCAGAATTCATCATTGCAGTCATAAATTCCAGCGGATAATTTGCTTTTAAAAATGCTGTCTGATATGAAACATAACCATAGGCAGCTGAATGAGACTTATTGAAACCATATCCGCCGAATGTTTCCATATTGTCGTAAATTTTATTGGCAATTTGTTCGCTAACTTTATTCTTCTTTGCTCCTTCAATAAATTTCGCTCTCTGTTTTTGAATTTCTTCAGGTTTCTTTTTTCCCATGGCTTTTCTAAGACCATCCGCTTCACCCGGAGTAAAACCGCCTATAACCATTGCCATTTGCATAACCTGTTCCTGATAAATGATGCAACCATAAGTGTTTTTTAATATTGGCTCCTGTGAAGGATGATCATAAGATATGCTTTTTCTTCCGTGCTTGCAATCAACAAAAATATCAGGCATATGTGCATTCATTGGTCCGGGTCTGTAAAGAGCTATTAAAGCAATAATATGATCTATGTTTGTCGGTTTTAGTCTCTTGGTTAAACTTTTTATTCCGTCAGATTCTAACTGAAATACACCATATGTTTTACCTTCTTGCAATAATTGATAAGTCTTTCCATCATCTAAATCTAATTTGCTTATATCAAATTTTTTATTTTTTAGTTGTATTAATTTAACTGCTTCATCTATAATTGACAATGTTTTAAGTCCCAAAAAATCAACTTTCAGCAGGCCCAGTTTGGGCAGTGTATTTCCATCGTATTGTGTAGTTACTATGTCTTTTGAACCTTTTGCAAGAGGAGAAAAACGCCTTATGTCTTCAGGTGCAATAACCATACCGGCAGCATGAACACCTGTATGTCTTTTGATTCCTTCAAGTTTGCCCGCAATTTTTATGAGTTCCGCTATTTTTTCATCACCTTTAATAATTTTCTGTAATTCTTCGGAATTTATCTTTGCATCACCGATTGAGACTCCGTTAGGAATTGCATTTGCAATTTTTTGTCCTTCAGTCGGAGAAAATCCCATAGCTCTTGCAACGTCCTTAACAACCATTTTGGATTTCATTGATCCATATGTAATAATCTGGGCACAGTTATTATGTCCGTATTTATTGCGCACGTATTCAATAACTCTGTCTCTGCCAAAATCGGCAAAATCTATATCAAGATCAGGCATTGATCTTCTGTCCGGATTTAAAAATCTTTCAAAAAGCAAATTATACCTCAACGGGCATATATCTGTTATTCCCAGCACATAAGCAACAATTGCACCGGCACCGGAGCCTCTGCCCGGACCTACAGGAATATTATTATCTTTTGCATATTTTATGAAGTCCCATACAATTAAAAAATATGAATCAAAACCCATTTTTTTAATAATTTTTAACTCATGCTCCAATCTTTCTAAATGTTCTTTTTTTACTGTGCCATATCTTTTTACCAATCCTTCTCTGCATAATTTTTCTAAATATGTATCGGGAGTGAAACCTTCGGGAACAGTATAATTAGGAAGCAGCAATTGATCGGTTTTGATATTTAAATCTATTATGTCAGAAATTACTAAAGTATTTTTTATAGCCTCAGGAACATATGAAAATGTTTCAATCATTTCTTGCGGTGGTCTGTAATAAAATAAATTTGAGCCGAATCTCATCCTGTCAGGATCATTTACTAATTTATTTGTGTTTATGCATAATAGCACATCATGATAATATGCATCTTCTTTTTTTAAATAATGACAATCGTTTGTAGCAACAAGAGGAATCATCGTTGTTTTTGAAAGTTCAATCAAAGGTGCAATTATTTTTTTTTGATCTTCAAGGCCGTTATCTTGAATCTCCAGATAAAAATTATCAGAACCAAAAGTATCTTTATAAAAATTAGCACTTTTTTCAGCTTCTTTAATATTTCCTTCCAACAGCAAATTAGCAACTTCACCTGCAATACAACCGGACAGGCAAATAAGTCCTTTTGAATATTTTTCTAATAATTCTTTATCTACTCTTGGTTTTGAATAAAACCCTTCGGTAAAACCAAGACTGACAAGCATCATAAGATTTGTATACCCCTGCATATCTTTTGCAAGCAAAACTAAATGATGATATCCGCCTGTTTCTTTTGTTTTATCCAGCCTTGATTTTTTTGCGACGTAAACCTCACAGCCGATAATAGGCTTTATTCCTGAATCTTTACATGCCCAATAAAACTCCATTGCACCATACATATTACCGTGGTCAGTGATGGCAAGTGCCGGCATTTTATACTCTTTAATAAGTTGAAATAATTCCGCAGGTCTACCGTCTTTTGTTAACCGAACTGCACCATCCAAAAGAGAATATTCAGTATGATTGTGTAAATGTATAAATTCTGATGACATTTTTTCCTTTAAAAACTATTTTGAATACACCCAAGGGAAACTTTGATTGTACAAGATAATTTAGTGTTTTTTATAAATATAAATCTTATTTTTTACTTTTATTTTTAATAACTTTCTTTTTAGATGCAATCTTTTTTACAGAAACTTTCTTCTTAACAACTTTCTTTTTAGCTACAAACTTTTTTATATAAACTTTTTTTATTTTTTCTTTTTTAGTTTTTTCATCGGGGGTGTTCCAGATTTTTTCAAGATTATACTGAGCCCTTACGTCCGGAGTCATTATGTGTACTAAAAGTCCTCCGAAATCAATAACCTTCCACGTCGGTGATGAACGACCTTCTCTTCTGACCGGCGGGACATCAAAATCATACTTTAATGTTTTCTCTATTTCATTTGATATAGCATTAATTTGCGGAGTAGAGGTAGCGGTAATTATAAGAAAATAATTAGCAATCGCAGTCTTGCCTGTTACATCAATGACTATGACATCTTCACCTTTCTTATCTTCTGCAATTTTTTGAGCTTGTTTTGCTAGTTCCAAAAAATCAATTTTTACCATGAAAATCTCCTATTTTTTTTGTATTTTATCAAGTTTATCATACAAATTACAATCATTACCAATCAAAACCGTCATATCCACAAATGGTTTGGGGTTTGGCACAACTAAAACTTCTCCACAGCCTAATATATCAACGATTTGGCTTGATTTTTCATGATTATTTATCCTATCCAAAATAATTGTAAAATCATTTTTTTGAGATTCATTCCCCCAATAAAAAACGTCAAATAAATTTTGTCTTAACATGTTTACCGCTTTTTCCGCCAATCTGTTTTTATTTGAAGCATTTAACACTTTAAGATTTATTTTATAACGATTGTCCTCCGTAAAATCATTATTTAAGATTTCAATAACTCTATCAAATGATATATCATCTATTTCTATTCTATTTCTTCTTATCACCGTAGGTATATCAACAAATGTAATATCTTTAATGTTAATATTTTTTATAATATGATTTATTGGTATGCAATCAATCCACTTAAAATTTGTAGACATCACAATATTATTATTTTTTAAAAATTTAATAATATCAATTATCATCCTTCTGTTAAAATTCACAATGACATATTTGATTACTTTAATGTTTATTACTATATTGTTTAAATAATTACTATTGTTTAAAATATTTTTTAAAAAATTATCTCCAAATAATTTGTTTACTTCCGTCTTATTAAATAACTTTAAAAAGGAATTTAATGTATCCGTATTCAAATAAATATAATAATCTATATTCAGAGCATTATTAAATAATTTTGCAATCTCTTTTTGAATAAAATCTATTCTGTTGTTTTCTTTTTCTGTATAAAATAATTCTTTTAATGTTCTTGTCTTTGATTTTCTTTTTAAAATAGCTATATTTTCATTTATAAACAAAAATTGAATACGTTTTGTTTTCGGAATGTATTGACATAAAAGAATTTTCAAAGTATTCGGATATGTTTCCTGACTGCCTTCAATGACCACTAATACATTAATAGTTTTGTGTAAACCTATATATTCATATATATCAGAAAGATAATACAAAACAGACGATGCAATAATTAAACAGACAAAAAAAACCAGTATAATTTTTTTAAACATTTATTTATTATAAGAATTCCAAATATTAATGATATCAGGATGTAATACTTTAAATCTTGAGATAACATATTGAATTTTATTTTGCAAAACCAATTTAAAGGTTTGATCCAAATCTTTGTAGATTGTATCTTTTTCTATATTAAATTTAAATTTCCTATCAGGTGATAAAGCATCTGCTATGAAAACTATTTTTTCAGCACTGCTCATATTTATTCTGCCGACAGTATGATACTTTATTGCATTTAATATTTTTTTATTTTTAATTTTAAATTTTCTTTTGGCAATGTCTTCCGATATATATGCATGTAAAATTTGAGGAGCAAATTTTAATATAAAGGAATAATATTTTATTTTAACTTTATTAATCGCAATATATTCTTGTGACTCTTGCAATGTCATCCATTTGCCGCAATCATGCAAAAGAGATGCTATTTGGATATTATAAATATTTTCGTTATAGTTGGTTGCTAATTTTGTTGCAAAATCATAAACATGTAAAGTATGTTCATACCTTTCTGAATTCAAATATTTATACAAATAATCAAAAATTTTATTTTCCATATAAATTGTTATCCTTAATATATTCCAAAACTTTTTTTGGAATAAAATCATCAACATTTTCATTGTTTTTAATCATTGTTCTGATTTGTGTTGAGGCAATATCTTTCATCAACGTTTTTGAAAGACAGGCATACTTATAATATTTACTGTTTATATCTGTAACAACATTTGGCCTTTGCATTACAAAAAAACCGTATTTTTTAGCTATATATTCCGGTTTTTTCCAAGTATCTAATTGATTAAAAGTATCTGAACCTACTATCAACTTAATTTTATCCTTAAAATATTTTTTTTGTAAATAATCTAAAGTTTGAAACGAATATATAATTTTTTTACTTTCTATTTCAAATGTATCAAGTAAAAATTTATGATTATTCTCTATACCCAATGACACCATATTCAATCTATGCACATCGGAAACTTCTAATTTTTGTTTATGGGGTGGTAAATATGCAGGAACAAATATAACAAAATCTAATTCAAATTCAAAAACTGCTTTTTGAGCAACTTCTATGTGTGCATTATGTATCGGATCAAATGAGCCGCCCAAAACCCCTATTTTAGACATTTATATTTTCTCCACAGAATTTTTGTCAACCCAACCGCTGAATCCGTCCAATAAAAGTTTTATATTAACCCATTTTCCTAATTCAAACAAAATTATAACTTTTCTGCCGGCAAAAACTTCAAATGCCACTTCTTCAGTTTTAATTGGTTTATTTCTTACATAGGTATCTGTTAAAACAATTGCTTCCTGCATTATACACTCATTATTAAATTTAATATACATTAACACACCGCTTAATACAAATAATATAAAAAAGAAAATTGAACTTTTAAAAAATATTTTTTGTTTTTTTAAACAATATAAGCCGAAACAAAAAGCCAAAACCGCAAATGAAACACCTGCTATAACAGTTATTTCATTTAAGGAAACTAAAAACTTTATTTCCTGAACTATAAATTCTGCAATATTAGGGTCAGGCTCTTTCGCTAATTTTGCCAACAACATTCTGTTGTATTGTATATCTTTATCTCTTGGTACAAGCCTCAAAGCTCTTTCAATATTAACAGAAGCTTTTCCGATATTTCCTATTTTATAATATGCATTTGATAAATTATAAAAAACATAAGGATTATTCAAACCTTCTAAAATCATAATTTCATATTCTTTTACTGCTTGATCATAATTTTCTTGCTGATAAAATAATAATGCTTTATCCGTTTGTTCTTGATTTGTGCCGAAAGCATAAACCAGTAAAAAACAAAAAAACAATAGGAAACCGATTAATATTTTATTCATAATATTTTCTTAGCTCTTTAATAATATATTTTGTTTTATAATAGTATTTATTCATTTCCAAAACATCAGCTTTTACGGATTTAAATTTGAAAGTCTCACACTCTTTTAAAATCCCTGATATTTCTTTTATTAATTCCGGATCCATATCAATTTCATTAAGATTTATTTCTATTTCTCTTTTTGACATATTCATATATCCGACACTGGTTTTAGATTGTAAAAATGTTTTTAGAGCAAAATCTAAATTTGTATAAAAATTCACTTGTTCTTCTTTGCATAGATTTTCATAAGAAGCGTTAAGATACTGCACTGATTTTTTATATGCTTTTATTTTTTGCATTTTTTCATGATCTCTTTCTATATAAATAATGATAATCCTGTATATAAAAGAACATATTGCAAACATTGCAAACAAAAACAATATTAACATAAATAATTTATTTTTAACCAGATATCTTTTGTATTGTTTGATTTTTATATTATCTTTTACGGGTTTAAAAGTCTCTTGTATGATATCGGCATTATTATTTTTGTTATCCTGTTTTCTATCATATACTCCCGGATTTACATTAAATACTATGGGCGAAGATTTAGTAACAACATAACTTTTAAAATCAGGATCAAAATAAGAAAAAGTAATTTCGGGTATATTTTTTTTACCGCTGATTAACGGAATCAGTATGCATCGGAATTTTTTCGAACTAATAACCTCATCTGTATCAATATTAACAAAAGTTGCATATTTTTTGATATCACTTGATAATTCAAAAACCGGCTCAGTTATGGAATTAATATTACCGTTACCTTTTATATGTATTGTTAAATTAACAGGTTCGTTTACTTTTACATTAATTTTATTAATAGATGATGTAATATAATATTTTCCTACAGCACCCGTAAAATTTTCAGGAATATTTTTCTGTGGCAAAGAAAAAACTTTAATTTTAATCGGGTTTGTTTTAAAAGTATATTTATTTTTATTATTCAAATATTTAACTTCAACAAGTGACGAATCTATAATTATATTCCCGTCCCTCATAGGATAGAGTTGAGTTGTAACTTTAAATGTAAAATAATTTTCTCCTCCTATCAATTCATATCCGCTTTTTACATTTGATTTGTTTTTCCAAAAATCTTTAAACATAGGAAGTATATAACTTGGATTTGAATGCAAATCATATCTGGTTGCAAATTCAAGTGTATAATACACCTGCTGATTAACATATGCTACTTCTGTATCGACATATGCTTTTACAAAAGTATTTTCATCACTCATTGTATAGTTCGCCTGCACTTTTTGTGTTTTAAGGACATGAACTTCTATTGGACTTGAAACAACTTCTTTTTGATCTGCATCATAAACAGTAACTGAAGGTATTGTAAAAAAACCGGATGTTTTAGGAGTTATGATATATTCATATGTATATTGACCGTTTTTTCTGTAATTTCTTTTTGACAGAACCAAAAAATCTTCTATTTTAGGCAGCTGAAATATATCTGAATCTTTAATACTCTCGGATAATTCTACACTTAATTTAATGTTTTCACCTTCAAAAATTTCTCTTTTATCAAGTGAAATATTAAAAATTTCATTGGCAAAAAGCAAAAACGGAATTAATAAAATAAATAATAAAAAAATAGATTTCTTTAACATTTACCAATCTCTCTGAGTTTCATCTATTTCCTGCCCTTTTATTTTTTTATCATTTTCCGGCTTATCCATATCACCGTAAAAATTTAAAACCCGGTTCAAATCCTGATTGCCTATTTTTTTACTTTTTGTATCACTACTTTGCTCATCCATATCCTCATTTTCTTTTGGATCAAAATCACTGTCTAAATCCGCCATTTCCGCCATTGATTTTTCAAATTCATCAGCCATTTTATTTTTTTCTGTCTTTAATTGTTCTTCTGTTTTCTTTAATTTTTCAAGTTTATTGTCAGAATCAGATACCTGACTTGCATACATTTTGGATTCTTTATCCATATTTTTATATTTCATCTTCATTTCATCCATTTTATTTGAACTTAATGCTTGTCCTACTTGAAGTCTCTGATCCATTGTTTTAATCAAATCACTTTCAGCGGTTTTAATTTTCCTTTCAATATTCGCATTTTTGTCTTCGTTATACTGTCTTCTTAATTTTTCTAATTCCGCTTCAAGTTCTCTTTGTTTCTTTAATATTTGATCTAACTTTTCTTTTTCTTTTTGTAAAGCTTCCTGTTGTTTTTTTAATTCCAGGCTTGCAATATCTTTTTCGCTGTTTGCCCATTTTTTACCGTGCTCAGCTTTCTGTTTATCTTTTTCAACTCCCATCTGGGCTTCCTTGTTTTTGGTCAATTCTCTATTGATATCTTTTATTTTTTTCTGCATTTTCTGCATTTGTTTTTTTAATTCTGCCGTTTTTTTATCTTTTTCTGTTTCTTGAGGTTTTTTTACTAATTGATTTTCCTCTTTTTCATCTGTTTTTTTATTAATATTTTGCTTCAGATTTTTTATATTCTCCTCTAACATTTTTTGCTGTTGAATTAATTTATTATTTAATTTTCTGGTTTCTTCCTGTTGCTTTTTTAATTCATTTATTGCTTCTTCCTGTTGTTTTTGTTCATCTTTATTTATTTCTTGATTATTAGCTCCACTTTTATCTTGATTTCTCCACATCTCTTTCAATATGCTTTCTTTTGTTTTATCATTTCCTATGTTCACTTTTTGTTCATTAAGATTTTTAATTTTATTACTGTTTTCATTTATTTCGTTTTGCAAGATTTCCTGTGCTTTTTCAAATCTTTCAAATTTTTCAACATTTCTTTCTTTTTTGCTTTCTTTAAATTCATTTATTTTGCTTTCTTCTTTTTCTATTGATTTTTTAATTTCTTCCAATTGTTTAGATTGTTGCCTTAAATGTTCAAGTCTTTTTTGAGCTGTCACTTTTTCTTTTAAACTTCTGTTTACGGATTCAAGTTCTGAAAGAAGACTTTTTTGTTCCTGCTTAATTCTAGTTTCTTCTTCTTCCAGTTCTAATTTCTGCTTTTCAAGTCCGGCCATACTTTTATTAATGTCCAAATTATCAGACTTTGCCAATTTGACTTCAGTTGACTGTGTTTGCTTTTCATTCATACGGATATTTTCAAAAGATTGTTTTTTCTGTTTTTCCAAAATATTTTGAAATCCATCCTTTAACTCGTTATCTTTAATATCTTTTACTTGTTTTTCCAAATCATTAATATTTGTCTGCAAATACTGTTTGTTATTTATTAAATCTTCTTTAATTTTACTGTTTTTTTCCTGTTTTATCGTATCTTCCAATAATTGCATTTGCTCTTTATTTTTCTCTATCTGTTTTTCAAGCAATCTTTTATTTTCATTTTTTGTTTTTGCCAATTCCATATCTATATTTTCATTTAATTTTTTTTCTGTAAGATTTTGTTTTTCTAATAAATCTTTTAAATCTTTCTCTTTCGTATTTTTTCTTAACGTCATTTTTTTAAGTTCATATTTATTATTCTGTTGCTGTTCTAGAATTTCTTTATTTATTTTCTGTTGCATAGCATCTTCAAAAATTTTTGTTTTTTGATGAAGTTTTTCCTTTGATTCTATTTGGCGTTGCAGACTTTGCATATTGCGTTGATATTCCTTTGCAATTTCTGATTTGAAGTTTTTCATATCTTCCTTAATTTTTTGAAAAACTTCTTTTCTTTGATTTTCAATATCCTGTCTATCTTTTTCTATAATTTTTTCCTGACCGGTTAATTCATCTATTTTATCTTGTTGATTTTGATTTTTGTCCGTTTTTTTCAGTGCCATCTTTTGTGCATTTAATTGCATCTGTTTATTCAAAATTTCATCGTATTTTGCATCCAGTTGTTTTTTTTGTTCATTTAACAAAAGTGATTTTTGTTGTTTTTCTGCTATTTTCTCAATCTGTTTATCCATCTGCTGTTTTAATTTTTCAATTTCATTTTTTTGCTCTGCATTTTGTTGTTCAATAACCGATAATACCTTCTCTTCTATTTTAACCTTAGACTTCTCATCCGCTAAATTTTTTAAGTCTTCAATATTTAACTTTTGCATTTCATTTTTTTGATTTTGTTGGACTAATTTATTCTTTTCTTCTTCAAATATTTTATTATATTTATCTAATTCATTTTTCTCAGTTATGTTTTTCAAATTATTGATGCTGTTTTCCAACAACTCTAATTGCTGATTATATTGATGATTTACAAGTTCTTTTTTGTCAACTGACAATTTTTGCATTAATGTATTATTACTGATTTTTTGTTCATACTGCTGTATTTGGGATAGTTTCTGTTCCATATTTTCAGATTCTTTTTGTTTCAAAAGATTATCATGCTGTTTGTATACATCATTTAAATCTCCTGACATAGAATCTATTTTTTCTGTGGTTTGCAGTTGATGATTTAATACATTTTCTTTTATCTCCAGAATATTTTTTTCAAGTTCTGTCCCCATCATTTGACGTTCTTGTATCAACGATTGGATATTATTTGAAATTTCATCAAGTTTTTGCCTGCTTAACCGTTCCTTGTTTGAGATATCATTTAATTTATCTTTGAGTTTTTCCCTTTCTTCTATATTCTGTGTTGAATTAATCTCATTTTCAACATTTGTTTTTTCCTGAGATAATTTTTCTATGGAATTATTCATCAATTGTTGTTGTTGATAAAGATTTTGCTCTTCACTGATATTCTTTTGTGCAATTTCTTTATTTAATTTTGACATTTCTCTTAAAATTTCCGATTGTTCATTATTTGATTGCTCAAGTATTTTTTGTTTTTGAATATTAATCTGTTCAAAAGCATTTTGCACGTACAAATTATCTTTTTGCTGATTTTGCAAAGAATTCTGGGATTGGATTATATCTTCATGTTCATATTTATATTTTGATTTTTTGTTATCCTTTTCATTCTCCAACGGTGGTACATTATATACTATTTGTTTCTTTTCCTCTTTTTTTTCAATATCGGAATAATCAATTTGATTTAAATTACGGTATATTACTTCCTTTTCTTCTTCTATTAAAACCTTTTTATCGTCAGCATAGCTCGGAGCAAAATATCCGTCAATAATCTTTTTCGGATTTATTACTTTTTCCGGTCTTACTACTTCCTGAAATATATTATCCTCTATTTTTTCCAGCATCTCAACTTTATTGTTGGTTTTTTTAAAGTTTTCTTTTAATTTTGACTCCAAAATATTTTTTTGTTCTTCCAATTTTAAATTTGCCGTTTTATCTTCTTCACTTAAAGAATTATTTGCAGATTTTTGAATATTATCTTCACTTTGTTTTGATATTGTTTTTTCCAATTCCTGTTTTTGTGCCAAAAGGTTTTGTTTTTCCTGCAATAAATATTGCAAATCATCTTTGATATATTTTGTATTAAGCTGTTTTTTTTCAGCAATAGCTGTAGCTATTTTTGCTACTTCTTCATTTTTAACCTGTTTTTCTGAACCCACCTCCTTTAAATTGCCGGTAATTTTTGTTTCTTCTTCTTCTATTTTATTTTTTTGTTCATTTAAATCTTCTTTGAATGCTTCAGCTATTTTTGCTATTTCTTCATTTTCCCAAATCAAATTCATGATATATTCGATATTGTACATTGCATCCATATCAATAGGATTAAGAAATAGAGTAAGCTTGTAATACTCTAATGCTTTATCATAATCGTCATAAAGAAAATAAATATTGCCTATGTTATAGTATATTTCTGATTTTTCCAAATTATTTATTTTGCCTTCCTGCAGTATTTTTTCATATACAGCTAAAGCCTCTTCATAATTTGAAATTTTATATTTTAAATTTGCGTAATTAAATTTGAGAATATAATCATCTGTTTTTCTTTTTAACATTTTTTTAAATTCTGTTTCAAAATCTTTAAAATTACCGTTTTTCAGTTCTTCTACTGCACGGTTGTTTATTTTTTTAATACTTATAAAATAGTTATATGAAATAACCATCACAAAAGTTAATATAAGAAATACAAATATTTTAAATTTATTCATTTTCATCCTCTCTTTTAAAAATTGATAGATAAAAAGATACACAAAACAAAATAAAAGCTATAAACAAAAATATCTGATATTGTTCCTCTCGTTTAACTTCTTTGCTTATTTCATCTTTTGATTTATCCAAAGAATGGGCTATTTGCAATATTTTAAAAATACTGTCCTGGCTCTCAGAAAGATTTATATACTCTCCGCCGGTTTCATCCGAAATATACTGTAATGTTTGCTCATCAAGTCTTGTTATCACAGTATCGCCTTTTTCATCCTTCATATATTCATTGTTACTTACAGGTATTTTTGTTCCTTCGGTATTACCTATACCTATTGTATATATTTTAGTTTTATGTTTTTTTGCCTTTTCTATCAATACATGTAATCCGCTGTCATCATCTTCACCGTCCGTTACCAAAATAATCGCCTTCGCTCCCTCCGGTATATCAACCGTGCTGTTTAAAGCTAAATCGAGAGCTTTTGATATTTTTGTGCCGCCTAACGGCACATCATCGGGATTTAAAGTGTTTAAAAAATTATTCGCTGAAACCACATCGGCAGTAATCGGACATTTCCAAAATGCGGAACCTGCAAATACAACTATTCCTATCTTGTTACCTTTAAAACCGGCTATTAAATTTGATAATGAAGCTTTTGCTATTTCTAGCCTGTTTGGTTTTAAGTCCTCTGCCAACATACTCTTGGAAACATCCATAACTATTACAATTGTAGCAGCTTTCTTTGAAACAATTATGGTTTTTACTCCAAACTTAGGATTTGATAAAGCTATTATCACAAAAAATATACTGACTAACAGAAGAATATTTTTTAATTTATATCTGTTAATATTTATACCGGTTGTTTCATTAAACATCTTAAATGTCATGAATTTTGAAATATTTTTTTTCTTTTTATAAAAAAAATAAAATAAGAAGATTGCCATAAAAGGAATCAAAAGCAATAAAATTAAAAATTCTTTATTTTCAAACATTTTATGTTAATTTCCTTAAAAAAATATTTTCCAACAATATTTTCACCATTATCATTATAAATAACAGCATTATAAATTTGTAAAAAATATCCTGATATAAATTAAACTTTAACGATTTCATATCAGTTTTTTCCATTTCATCAATCTGGGCAATAATTTTTCCCAACATTTCTGTATTATCCGCCCTGAAATACTTACCGTCGGTAATTGAAGCTATTTCTTTAAGAGTATTTTCATCAAGATCCTGTTCCTCTATCTTTACAAATGTCATTCCTTGAACAGGATCCATAACCTGATAATATGAGCCTTCCGGATCTCCTGCACCTATAGTGTATATTTTGATATTAAAATTCTTGGCAATTTCGGCAGCAGTTATAGGATCTATCTCTCCTATATTGTTTGAGCCGTCGGTAATAAGAATAATAACTCTGCTTTTTGCTTCGCTTTCTTTTAGTCTGTTACAAGCCGTTGCTATTGCAGAGCCTATTGCGGTCCCGTCTATTGAACTCATACCTATTTTTGCCGACATTAAAGTATTTGCTACAGACATTATGTCATTTGTCAGCGGAGCCTGAGTAAAAGCAAGTCCGGCAAACAAAACTATTCCTACTCTGTCATATTTTCTTGTTTTAACAAAATCAACCGCGATTTTTTTTGCTGCTTCCAATCTATTAATAGGTTTAAAATCCAACGCTTCCATACTTGAAGAGATATCCAATGCAATCATTATATCGGTACCCTGATTTAAAACATCATCTGTTTTTTCGCCGATTTGCGGTCTGGCAAGCGCCAAAATAAAAATAGCTATTATCAGATAATTAATTATCATTAGCAGTTTTGTATATATTTTTATCTTATTGGATAATCTGGTCTGTTTAACTATATCGTACCTTGAAAAGTTTATTAAGTTTTTATTTCTGTTCTTATTTTTAACGTAATTGTAAATTTCTATTATAAGTACCAAAGGAAACAAAATTAAAAATACTGGCGTAGCAAAATGCAATCGATTACTCCGTTAAATCTAAAATTTTTCTATTATTTCTCTAGTTTGTTTAAAACTTTCCCAAAAATCCTCATTACTTAAATTTCCTGTTCCGGTATATTTCACTTGATCATACCTTTCAAACAATAAAGAAATTTCATTAAAATATTTATTGAATATATTACCATCAGCTCTTATTAAGTCTAATAATTCTGTTGTTGTTATTTCTTTTTTTATGTCTAATGTGTCAGTGATAAAATGATTCAAGATATTACTCAACTCAAAATAATGTTCTTTTATTTTTTCATTGGAGATTAGATATTTCATATATAATCTATTCAAATTTTTTATGGCTTTTTCTTTACAAGTAAATACATATTCCGGCTTTATCAATTTTGATATTTTTACAATCACAAGATGTCTGTAAACGACAAATATTACAAATAATCCGTAGAATAAGGCGATATAATAGTATAAATGCGTAATATTCATCTTCTTAAATTGCTTAATATCTCTTATATCGGAAAAATTGTTATCTTTAAATATATTTTTGATATTAACCAATACAGAATTACTAAAAAAATAAAATATTTTAGGATTAGAATCATTTATCTCGTCTTTGTTAATATAAGAGAATCTTACCGGAGGTATGCCTCTTATTCTGCTGTCAAATGTTGTTATTTTCAAACCTACAATATATTTTCCCTCAGTCGTTATATCTTTTTTAAATGATAACTCCTGAATATCCCATCCGGGAATTAAAATATTTTCTTCCGCCTGCAAAAGATCAACAAAATCGGGAATAAACACTTCAATCCTAGCCTGTATTGGTTGTCCTATCGTTATCTCTGTTTTATCTGTGGTCAAATCGGCACTTGGAAATGTTACAAAAGCCAATATTGACCCGCAAAACAAAAACAGAAAATTTAGAATAAGTATTATTTTATATCTATTCACTTTGTTATCCCAAAACAGTTTTTCTCTGCCTGTTTGCAAAAAATTTTGAAAGTTGCGGCAAATAATTGGCACCTGTCATTATATTTATTACATCTACAGAACTTTTGGCAAACATTTTTTTTCTTTGTTCATCCAAATACTGTATTTTATGATAATAATCTGTTATCATTCGTCTATCGGAAGAATCTATCGTAAAAACTTTATTTCTCTCAGGGTCATAAAAATCTATCATGCCGACCCTAGGCAATCCCTTTTCTTTCGGATCGGAAATATTTACGCAGATCAAATCATGTCTTTTCGCTGTTAATTTTAAATCTTTTTCATAGTTTATGTCCTGAAAATCCGAAACTAAAAAAACAACTGCTTTTCTTTGCCATATTTCATTTATTGCTTTCAGTCCGACAGATATAGATGTTTTTGTACCCTTAGGTTTAAAATGTAATAATTCTCTTATCATTCTCAAAATATTATTTTTACCTTTTTTAGGTCTGAGCACCTGTTCTATCTTGTCCGTAAAAGATAACATTCCGACCATGTCATTATTTTTAATTGCAGAAAAAGCAAGCACTGATACAATTTCTGCAGCCAGTGACATTTTTGTCTGGTCAATACTTCCAAAAGACAAAGATGCAGACATATCTATTAAAAATATAACCGTCATTTCCCTTTCTTCGGTAAAAACTTTAATATACGGTTTTTGATGCTTTGCAGTAACATTCCAATCTATATTTCTTATATCATCGCCGTATTGATATTCTCTGACAGAATCAAATTCCATACCTCTGCCTTTAAACGTACTGTGATACTTACCGGCAAGGCCGCTGTTTACCAAACGGTTAGATTTTATTTCTATTTGCCTTATCTTTTTTTTTAAGATATCTTTTGTATCCATTTATTTTATCCCTGACAATCTAAGGAATCGGTATTTCTGAAAATATCTGTTTAATAATATCATCTGATTTTAATGATTCAGCCTCTGCTTCATAAGTTGTTATTATTCTGTGTCTCAAAACATCCAACCCTATTGCCTTTACATCTTCAGGTATTACAAAACCTCTGCCCTGCAAAAAAGCATAGGCTTTAGATGCAAGTGTTAAATTTATTGTTGCTCTCGGAGAAGACCCGATTGATATAAGAGGTTTTAAATTATCTAATCCGTATTTTTCCGGTTGTCTTGTGGCAAACACAATGTCAACTATATAATCTTTAACCTTTTGATCAACATATACCTCATTTACCAATTCTTTAGCTTTTTGAATATCTTCCAAAGCTAAAACCGGTTTTGTTTTCATTTTTTTATTTTTAGTCATTCTGTCAAGAATAATTCTTTCTTCTTCAATATTGGGATAAACAACATTTAACTTTAACATAAATCTGTCAAGTTGTGCTTCCGGCAAAGCATAAGTTCCTTCCTGTTCTATCGGATTTTGGGTCGCCATAACTAAAAAAGGCGAAGGAAGTTGATATGTTGTATCACCAATCGTTACCTGTCTTTCTGCCATAGATTCAAGAAGAGCACTTTGGACTTTTGCAGGAGCTCTGTTAATTTCATCTGCTAAAACAATGTTTGTAAATATCGGACCCTTTTTAACGGTAAAATCAGATTTCTGAGGATTATATATCATTGTTCCGATCAAATCAGCCGGTAATAAATCCGGTGTAAATTGTATTCTTTTAAAATCTGCCTGAATCGCATTGGCTAAAGAATTAACCGATAACGTTTTTGCAAGACCGGGAACTCCTTCCAATAAAATATGCCCGTCAGCCAGTAATCCGATAAGCATTCTCTCTATTACATATTTTTGCCCGACCACAACATTTGCTATTTCGTCCACAATTTTTTTTATTTCAAGTCCTTCTTTATGTATTTTCTCATCCAATTCTTCAACACTGATTTTATCTTCCATGTACCCCTCCAAAAAATACAATATTTTAATTTCTTATATGTCCGTTACCTCTGACTATAAACTTTGTGGTTGTCAATTCTCTTGCTCCCATTGCACCCCTGGCATGCAGTTTATTTGTTGCAATCCCAATTTCTGCTCCTATACCGAAAACACCACCGTCATGTAATCTTGTTGAAACATTATGAAATACAGCCGCACTGTCAACTTCTTTTATAAACTTTTCGGCTCTTTCTTTATTTTCGGTAATTATTGAATCAGAATGAGCTGACCCGTATCTGTTTATATGTAATATTGCATCTTCCAATGAATTTACAACCTTAATTGAGATTATTAAAGACTGATATTCCATACTCCAATCTTCTTCTGTTGCGTCAATAACTGCAGGAACTATGGCTTTTGTCAAAGGACAACCTCTTATTTCTGTCCCAAGTTCACTGTATTTACTGCAAAGTTTAGGTAACACTTTACCTGCAATATCTCTGTGTACTAATAATGTCTCGGTAGCATTACATACGCCCGGTCTTTGGCATTTGGCATTTACTGCAACTTTTATTGCCATATCAATATTTGCTTCTTTGTCAATATAGGTATGACACAATCCTTTTCCGTGGGATAAAACAGGAATTGTTGAGTGTTTTTTTATAAAATTAATAAATTCTTCTCCGCCTCTTGGGATTAATAAATCTATAAATTTATCCAGCACTATTAATTCTGAAATAGCTGTTCTGTCGGTAATATCGATAAAAGAAATTGCCCCAACAGGCATTCCGCCGGCTTCTGCTGCCGTTGAAATTATTTTTGCTAAAATTTTATTTGAATTGATTGCCTCAGAACCGCCTCTTAAAACTATTGCATTGCCCGATTTGATAGCCAATGCAGTGGCATCAACGGTTACATTTGGTCTTGATTCGTATATCATTGCTATAGTTCCGAGAGGAACTCTGATTTTTTGAATATTTAAACCGTCATTTAATGTTCTGCTTTCCAATATCTCTCCAACAGGATCCTGCTGATTTACAATATCTCTGATGCCTTTTATCATCTCTTTTATTCTTTTCTCTGAAAGCGTAAGCCTGTCTATCAATGTACTTGCAAATCCTTCCGATTTTGCAACATCAACATCAATTTTATTATGGAAAAGAATATCATCCATACTCTTTTCCAAACCGTATGCTATGGCTAAGAGAATGGCATTTTTCTGTTCGGAAGTTAACAAGCCGAGTTTCTGTGATGCAATTTTTGCCGACGAAACTTTTTGTAAAACTAAACTTCTGATTTCTTTATTTTCCATTTTATTTTACACCCTCTTTTATCCAGTTTAACAAACCTCCGGCAAAAATAATTTCCTTTTGTCTGCCGGTAAAATTATAATTCAGTTTTATGTTCTTGCCGGCGATTTTTATTGTTAAATCTGTATTATTTTTAATCGCATTTTTTATATTTAAAAATTCTATTCTGTCACCCAATTTTATATTTTCATAATCACTAGGATTATGAAAAGTTAAAGGTATAATTCCAAAATTAATTAAATTTGCCAAATGTATTCTTGCAAATGACTTTACCAAAACAATTTGAATGCCCAAATATCTCGGGGCAAGTGCTGCATGTTCTCTTGAAGAACCTTGCCCGTAATTATCCGCTCCTATTATTACTCCGCTTGAAACTGCTTTTGCTCTTGAAACAAAATCTTTATCAACACTGGCAAAAGTATATTCGGATATCGCAGGTAAATTAGACCTCAACGGAAGAATTTTTGCACCTGCCGGCAGTATATGATCGGTTGAAATATTATCACCTACTTTTAAAACAACTTCTGCTTTTATTGTATCTTTAAGTTTCTCAAATATCGGCAACGGCTTTATATTCGGACCTCTGACTATTTCCACTTTTGAAGTATCTTTCATCGGCAACTGAAAGTGATCATCGTTAACATAAAACTGTTCCGGTAATGTTATCTCAGGTTTATCAGAAAAATATTCCATCGGATCTGATATCTCACCGGATAAAGATGCCGCTAATGCCACTTCCGGTGAACAAAGATAAACCTGAGCATCTTTTGTACCGCTTCTTCCTTCGAAATTTCTGTTAAATGTTCTTAATGAAACTGCCTTTGTTTTAGGAGCCTGTCCCATACCTATGCAAGGACCACAAGCACATTCTAATATTCTTGCTCCTGCATCTATAATATTAAATAAATCACCTGAATTTGCAAGCATTGACATAACTTGTCTTGAACCCGGTGAAATGACTAAACTTGTATTTCTATTTATCTTTTTACCCTTTAAAACTTTAGCACATAACATCATATCTGCAAGCGATGAATTTGTACATGACCCGATTCCAACTTGGTCTACTTTAATGCCCTTTAACTCTTTAACTTTTTTAACATTGTCCGGACTGTGAGGCATTGCAATCAGCGGTTCTAAAGTATTTAGGTCTATTGTCATTTCTTCATCATATTTGGCATCTTGATCTGCACCCAATTCTACCCAAACATTTTCTCTTGACTGTTTTTTTAGAAAATCTTTTGTTATTTCATCAGACGGAAATATTGTAGTTGTCGCACCAAGCTCAGTTCCCATATTTGTTATTGTCGCTCTTTCAGGGACAGATAAAGTTTTTACTCCCTCACCTGAGAATTCAAATATTTTTCCTCTGCCACCTTTGACAGAGAGTATTCTTAAAAGTTCAAGTATAATATCCTTAGCACTTACCCATGGTCTGAGTTTGCCAATTAAATTCACTCTGACAATCTTTGGCATTGTTATATAAAAAGGTTGTCCTGCCATAGCACATGCAACATCCAATCCGCCCGCCCCAAATGACAACATTCCAATTCCTCCGCCTGTCGGAGTGTGAGAATCCGAACCTATTAAAGTTTTACCCGGTATTCCAAATCTTTCAAGATGTACCTGATGACAAATACCTGTGCCTGCAGGAGAAAAAACTATTCCGTATTTACTTGCTATTGTCTGTAAAAATTTATGATCGTCTGCATTTTCAAAACCCGATTGAAGAGTATTGTGATCAATATAACTTACTGAAAGTTCTGTTTTAACTCTAGGAACACCCATGGCCTCAAATTGTAAATATGCCATTGTCCCTGTTGCATCCTGAGTTAGTGTTTGATCTATTTTTAATCCTATCTCTGTACCTGCTTCCATTACACCGTTAACCAAATGTTGTTTAATAATTTTTTTCGATAAATTCATATATCAATCCTCATTAAAATATTTTTTCTATTTTATCAAATTTAAAGATTTTTTTCATCTCAGCAAACAAATATAAATTACAATTTTTATTATACAAACTTGTTTGACAGTTATGTGCTAAAAAGATAGAATTCTAAGACAAAAATTTATAAAAAAGGAAATTTTATGTACACAGGATTAATAACAAAGTATAGTAAATATTTACCGGTCAGCGATAAAACTCCGGTAATCACATTACACGAAGGAAATACGCCTTTAATACCTGCGAGAAATTTAGCCGAAAAAATCGGTTTTCCGGGGACTATATATTTCAAATATGAAGGATTAAATCCAACCGGTTCTTTCAAAGACAGAGGCATGACAATGGCTGTTTCAAAAGCTGTTGAAGAAGGCAGTAAAGCTGTTATATGCGCCTCAACCGGAAACACATCGGCTTCAGCAGCCGCTTATGCAGCAAGAGCTGGAATAAAATGTGTAGTATTAATACCGGAAGGAAAAATTGCTTTGGGTAAACTTTCACAAGCGGTTATGCATGGTGCAACAGTACTTGCAATTGACGGCAATTTCGATGTTGCATTGGAACTTGTAAAAGATTTAAGCAAAAATTATCCTTTAACTCTTGTTAATTCCGTTAATCCTTACAGAATAGAAGGTCAAAAAACAGGATCATTTGAAATTTGTGAAGCCCTTGAACAATCTCCCGATTATCAATTTATGCCCGTAGGCAATGCCGGAAATATAACTGCTTATTGGAAAGGATACAAAGAATACAACTCATTATTTCCTGAAAAATATAAATTGCCAAAAATAATGGGGTTTCAGGCAGAGGGCTCAGCTCCTATAGTAAAAGGACATCCTATTGAGAAACCTGAAACACTTGCAACTGCTATCAGAATAGGCAATCCCGCTTCATGGAAAACTGCTGAAGAGGCCAGAGATGAATCAAAAGGTGTTATAGATATGGTGAGTGATGATGATATAATTGAAGCATATCAAATGATTGCTTCTAACGAAGGTGTTTTTGCAGAACCGGCATCAGCTGCATCATTTGCAGGTCTTTTAAAATATACAAGACAAGGGTATTTTAAAAGTGAAAAAAATCTAAAGGCAGTTTGTATTTTAACCGGACACGGATTAAAAGACCCGGACAGAGCCGTTATGTGTTCACAAAAACCTCATCAGGTTAAGGCAAATATGCAGGATATTATAAAAGCAATCGGATTCTAGGGGGTCTTATGGCAGAAGAACTAAAAAAACAAGAGATAAAAATTGAAATTGACGAACAAACTGCAAACGGTGCATATTCAAACTCGGCATTAATAGCACATTCAGAAACAGAATTTATTATAGATTTTATTTTTGTCCAACCTCAAAATGCTAAGGCAAAGGTAAGAAGCAGAATTCTTCTATCACCTTTACATGCGAAAAGGTTATCTGAAGCGCTCAAAGAAAACATCATGAAATATGAAATGAGATTCGGACAAGTAAAAAATCCGACAGCATCTCAAGAAAAATCTGAATTTTATAATTAACAGGTTTTAAATGAAAATTGAACTTATTTGTACAGGTTCGGAATTATTGACCGGCAAACTAAATACCAATGCTTCGTTCATTGGGCAAAAATTGTCATTATTAGGTTTGGATTTATCATTAATAACAACAGTATCCGACAGAAAATCAGAATTTACAGAAACGTTAAAACTTGCAAAAGAAAGAAGCTCTGTAATTATTATTACGGGCGGACTCGGACCGACTTTTGACGATATAACTGTTGAAACTGTAGCAAAAGTTTTAGAATTAAAGACTTACAAAGATGAAAATGTCGTTAAATCAATATGTCAATTTTTTGAAAAAAGGGGACTTAAACCTTCACAAAACAATGAAAGACAATCTTATATTATCCAAAATTCAAAAGTTTTAGAAAATAGATTTGGTACAGCTCCGGGACAGATGTTGCATTTTGAATATTTAAAACAGGACGGTAAAAAAATTAGAAAAACAATATTTTTATTGCCGGGTCCTCCAAGAGAAATGCAGCCGATGTTTGAAGAAAATCTTTTGCCGTTTTTTAAAAGTTATCAAACAGTTATGAAAAAGGCTTTGATATTGCATGTTTGCGGAATGCCGGAATCACTGGTTGATGAAAAAATTCAACCGATCCTTGAAATGTATCGTGAAAATAAAGATGTTGAATTTGCAATACTTGCACATCAATATATTATTACGGTAAAGGCATTTATCAAAGGTGAAGATGAGATGCTTATTGATGAAACTATAACAAATATAAAATGTGAGTTTGTAAATATTTTGGGCGAAAATATTTTTGGTTATGACAATGATACCGTTGAAAGTGTCGTACAAAAATTATTGATTGAAAATAAAAAAACAATTTCAATAGCTGAGTCTTGTACCGGAGGACTGATTACAAGTAAATTGATATCAATACCCGGCAGTTCTATATGCATAAAAGAAGGAGTTATTACATATTCCAACGAATCAAAAATCAGTCTGTTGGGTGTAAAAAAAGAAACTATTGATAAATTCGGAGCTGTAAGCGAACAAGTTGCAAGCGAAATGCTGGATGGAATACTAAATTTATCAAAATCTGATTTTGCCGTATCTATTACAGGCATTGCAGGTCCTTCAGGTACAACTGACAATAAACCTGTCGGACTTGTTTATATCGGAAGCGGTGGTTGCGGTGATTATGAAATTTCAAAATACATATTTACCGGCACCAGAAATGATATCAGAGAACGAGCATCAAATGTTGCGCTTGATTTAATCAGAAAAAAACTTTTAAATTTAAAAAATAAAACCAAAAGTAAAAAAGGAAAATAATGGGAAGATTTTTAGGTATAGATTACGGTAAAAAAAGAATAGGTTTGGCATTATCAGATATTATGGCTATATTTGCACAACCTTTTGATGTTATTGAAAGTAAAGGCATAAAAAACGATGCTTTAAATATTTTAAAAATATCAAAAGAAAATTCCGTTTCCTGTATAGTTATCGGAATTCCGATAAGACTTGATACCAGCGAAGGCGAAATGGCGGAACTCACAAAGGAATTTATTGAAGAACTAAAAAAACTAACAACAGAAATTAAAATAGATGTTATAGATGAAAGATTAACAACTACACAGGCAGAGCGAATGTTAACGGAAGAAGCAAACATGTCAAGAGAAAAAAGAAAAAATGTCAGAGATAAAATAGCCGCCACATTTATTTTACAAACATATTTGGATATAAAAGCAGGTTGTTAAATTGTTATGGAATACATAATTGATGGTTATAATGTTATAAAAAACGATAAGTATTCTCATTTATTTGAAGATAAAACTCTGGAAAAATCCAGAAATAAATTATTTAACTTTGTTTATTCAAATCACCCCCAAGGTGAAAATAACATAACAATTGTATTTGATTGCAGAAATAAAAATCCATATGAGTTTGACGGTTATAGTGCCGGTACCGTTATAGGCATGAGGATAATTTTCAGCGACGGACAATTGAGGGCAGATGATGTAATAGTTGAACTTGTTGAAAATGCCGAAAATCCTGCTGATATGACAATTGTAACTAATGACAAAGGTATTAAGAGAAGAATCGGTGGTAGCGGGGCAAAAACAAAATCCGTTGAAGATTTTATAATAAAAGGATTAAAAAACATAAAAAAAACTGATAATATAAGTAAAATGGCAGAAAAAGATAATGTTGAACAAATAAATAAAGAGTTTCTGAAAAAATGGTTAAACAAAAAATAGTTAAATTTATTTTTATATTTTTTATATCTTTAAGTTTATTTTCATGTTCAAATGGAAATAAAGATATAGAAATTGTTTTTCAAAAGGGATTATCTCCCAGAGGTATGGCAAATAAACTTAGGGATGCTGATTTAATCTCATCAAGTAATATATTTGTAGCAATTGTAAAATTATTTGGTTGGTCAAAAGAATTAAAAGCAGGCAGATATGAATTTAATGAAAGTGACAGTATTTTTAAAATCTTGTCTAAAATAAGAAAAGGTGAAAGTTTAAATATAAAAATAACAATTCCTGAAGGTTTTGATATTAAAAAAATCGCTGATTTATTACAAGAAAAAGGAATAGGTACAAGTAATAATTTTGTTGAACTTGCAAAAAAACAAAATATGGAAGGTTTTTTACTGCCTGAAACTTATTTTGTAGATCCGACATCAACAGAAAAAGATATAATGAAAACTATGAATGATGAGTTTAATAAATTTTGGTCTCCGGAATTTGATGAAAGAACAAAACAACTTAAAATGACACAAAAAGATATAATAATTCTTGCTTCCATAGTTGAAAAAGAAGCTGTATCTGCTAATGAAAGAAATATAATAGCCGGAATTTTTTATAACAGATTATATAAAAAAATGAGATTAGAATCTTGTTCCACAGTTTTATATGCTATGGGAATCAATAAAGAAAGATTAACTTTTGAAGATTTAAAATTTGATTCAAAATATAATACTTACCAACATTCGGGTTTACCGCCGGGACCTATATGTAATCCGGGAAAAGAAACAATTAAAGCAACGTTATTTCCGGCAATAACCGATTATTTATATTTTGTATCGAAAGGAGACGGGACTCATTTATTTGCAACAAATTTAAATGAACATGTTATTCAAAAACAAGTTACTAAAAAAATAATAAAGAAGGCAAAAAATGGCAAAAAGAAAAGTTTATCTTGACAACAGTGCAACAACCTACACAAGACCGGAAGTTGTTGAGGCAATGTTGCCATATTACACAAATATTTACGGGAATGCTTCTTCCGTTCATAGCTTTGGGCAAGATGCAAAAAATGCATTAACGGAAGCAAGAAAAAAGTTTGCACAACTTATAAATGCCGAGTCGTCTGATGAAATAATTTTTACAAGTTGCGGGACTGAATCTGACAATATGGCAATAATCGGATTATTGGAAGCTACAAATGGCAAGCATATAATAACAAGTCAACTGGAGCATCATGCTGTTTTACATACTTGCAAATATCTTGAAACTTGCGGATATAAGGTAGATTATATACCTGTTGATTCGTCAGGTATAATAAAATTGGATGTTTTAAAAGAAAAAATTACAGATGATACAACAATTATAAGCATAATGCATGCAAACAATGAAATCGGTGTTATTGAGCCGATTGAAGAAATTTCAAAGATTATTAAAGAACTTAATAGCACCAGAAAAAATCAAATATTCTTTCATACTGATGCAGTTCAAACTGCCGGTAAAATAAAATTAGATGTGCAAAAATTAGGAATAGATTTATTGTCAGTTTCTGCACATAAATTTTACGGACCCAAAGGTGTCGGTGCATTATATGTAAAACAAGGAACTAAAATTAGCCCTATATTGCATGGCGGACATCATGAAAACGGTTTAAAACCCGGAACAGAAAACATTGCAGGGATTGTCGGAATGACAAAAGCCTTAGAACTTGCAAATAATGAAATTGAATCTGAAAATAAAAAATGTTCTATGTTAAGAGAAAAATTAAAAACCGGAATTTTAAACCTAATTCCAAAATCAATAATAAATACAGATTTTTCAAATTCTGTTTCCAGTATTTTAAATGTCAGCTTTGAATCAGTTGAAGGAGAGTCATTACTTTTAATGTTAGATATGCAAGGTATAGCGGTATCTACAGGGTCTGCATGTGCTTCCGGCTCAACAGAACCTTCTTATGTTTTAAAATCCATTGGACTTGATCCTGTAACGGCTCAAGGAACGATAAGATTTTCTCTCGGCAGACAAAACACACATGAAGATATTGCTTACGTATTGGAAGTATTGCCAAAAATCGTAGAGAAAGTCAGACAAATGTCGCCGGTTTGGAATAAAAGGTAGGTTTATTATAATGAAAGTTGTTGTTGCTATGTCAGGCGGCGTTGATTCGTCAGTTTGTGCATATTTATTAAAAGAACAAGGTTTTGATGTTGTTGGACTAACATTAAAGTTATATGATACAAAATCCTCTGTTTGCGGTTCTTTGCGCAATATTGAAGATGCAAAAAAAGTCTGCAATATCCTTAGGATAGAACATGAGGTATTAGATTTACAAAAAGATTTTTCAAAAGAAATCATTGGTAACTTTAAAAACTCTTATTTATCTGCAAGAACGCCAAATCCCTGTATATTGTGTAATGAAAAAATTAAATTTGGATTAATGTTGAAATATGTAACAGCAAATAATTTTGATTATCTTTCAACCGGACATTATGCCACAATAGAAAAAAACGGTAATGAATATAAATTAAAAATCCCAAAAGACAAATCAAAAGATCAGACATATTTTCTTTATAGATTATCACAAGAAAAATTATCAAAAATATTGTTCCCTCTCGGTGAATATACAAAAAAAGAAATAAGAGATTTGGCAATTAAGGCAAATTTGCCGGTAGCAAAAAAACCTGATAGCCAGGAAATATGTTTTATTCAAAACACATATCATGATTTTTTAGAAAACAATATAAAAGATTTTAAAAAAATTGTATTGCCGGGATTAATAGTAGACAGTAAGGGTAATAAATTGGGAAAACACAAAGGTTTAATTTATTATACTATAGGGCAAAGAAGTGGACTCGGCATTACAACACCGGAACCTGTATATGTTTTAAGATTGGATATTGCAACAAATACGGTCATTGTAGGAACAAGAGAGGAAGTCTTCGGCAGAGTAGCAAAAATCTATGATATAAATTTTATTTCTGACAATCCAAAAAAAGATTTCAGGGCATCTGTTAAAATAAGAAGAATGCACAAACCTGCACAAGCAACAATAAATAATGATATAATACTGTTTGATGAAAAACAATCATCAATAACACCGGGACAGTCTGCTGTGTTTTATGACGGAGATTATGTTTTAGGCGGAGGATTTATAACATGATTAAATATATAAAATTTCAATACTCAATACCGATTTGTGCCATACTTTTTTTAAGTTTAAATCCAACTGCTATAAAAATATACTCCAGCTATAAAGAAAAAACCGATTTATTATCAAAAATAGCTCTTATAAAACAAGAAAATGAAAAATATACCAAGAGTTTATACTATTTAGAAACAAAAGAGTCACACTTAGAAAGAATGGTTAAATCCGAATTAGGAGTTATAGCAAACGGTGAAATCGAGTACAGATTTATAAAATAAGATTTTGAAAGGTAAATGAATGAAATTTAGATTCGTATCATTTTTAATATGTTTCTGTTTATTATTTAGTACCATTACTTTTGCGGGAGAACGAAAAAAACTTAAAGTCGCTGTAACAACATCACATTTGTCGAGCCTTATGCAGGAAATATGCCAAGACAAAATTGATGTTATAACAATCCTGGAGCCGACAACTTGTCCCAGTAACAATGACATTGATGCAAAAAAAATCAAAGAGATTTCAACAAGCAATATTGTTCTTTATCACATCTGGCAACCTTGGGCAAAAGACTTAAAATATAAAATAGCTAATTTAGAAATCTTATATAAGGAATTTAAAACCGAAGGTAATTTAATGATTCCGTATATAAACATCAGAGGTGCCGAAGAAATAAAAAATATATTTTCCGTGTTAGATGCCGAAAACAAACAAACTTATGAATCAAATTTCATAAAATATGTTTTTAAAATTAATCAACTATCTGAAGAAATAATAAGAAACAATGGCAACAATTATAATAAAAAAATCGCATGCAATTATATGATTTCAGATTTTATGAAATGGTTAGGATTTAATGTTGTTGCCACATACCCAAAATCCGATAAAATTTTATCTTCGGACATGGCAAATTTAATAAGAAAAATAAAAAAAGCAAATGCCGTATGTGTGGTTGACAATTTACAACTTGGCACTGATGTAGGAAGAATATTGAACAAAGATTTAAAAATAAGAAACACTGTTATCAGCAACTTCCCGCTTGGAAATTCATATATACACACTCTAAAAGATAACATTGCAAAGATAGATAAGGTTATTAACCAATGACATCTATCATTTCAATTAAAAACTTAAATGTAACAAGCAATAAACATGTAATGCTTAAAGATATTAATATTGAAATTGAATATGGTGATTGTATTGCCATTTTGGGTCCTAACGGAGCTGGTAAAACGACTTTTTTAAAAACGGTAAACGGATTAATAAGGCAAAAATCGGGAACCGTTAAAGTTTTGGGAATGCCATTAGATAATGATATAAAAAGTAAAATAGGTTATATACCCCAAAACAATTATTTTGATTCTTTGTTGCCAATATCAGTAAGAGATGTCATTTCAATAGGAATATCTGCTCAGTTTGGAATATTTAAAAAATTTACAAATTTCGACAATAAAACAATTGAAGATATAGCCAAAGGTTTAAATATTTTTAACTTGATTGATAAGCCTATAGGACAACTCTCCGGCGGTGAAAGTCAAAAAGTTTCAATAGCAAGAGTTCTGGCACAAAATCCCAAATTAATCTTGATGGATGAACCTCTTTCTAACTTAGATAATAAAGCTCAAACAGATATTCTTAATTTAATTGATTTTATATATCAAGAACAAACAATAACATTATTGATAGTAGTGCATAATTTAACTCAAATACCTAAATCATGTAACAAAGTAGTTTTAATTGCAGACGGACAAATAATTGATTCTGGAAAAAAAGAAGATGTTTTCAAACACAACAAATTTAAAGAACTTTATAATTTATGATTGAATTCTTAGATTTTTTTAATTTTTCATTTTTTAACAGGGCATTGATAATGTCTGTTTTATGCGGAATTTCATGTGGTATTATCGGTGTGTGGATTTTACTTCTTAATATTCCGTTTATAGGCGTTACAATGGCACATTCTGCATTTGCCGGAGCCATTGTAGGACTGGTCTGTGGAGTAAATCCGATATTATCAGGATTTATTTTTTGTATTTTATCATCTTTTATTATAGGGCCTTTATCGGATAAAACGAAACTTAATAATAATATGAGTATTAATCTTTTGTTCTCTCTGACTATTGGAGTAGCATTTTTATTAATAGGCATACAGAAAGATTCCAATGCAAATATTTTAACATTTATATGGGGCAGTATTTTAATGACTTCTTGGTTAGACATACAAATATCAATTGTCATAATAGTCTTATTACTATTGTTTACATTTATATTTCATAAAGGGATATTGGCTGTTTTATTTAACAGAGAAATCGCAAGATCCTGCGGTATTCCGGAAAGAGCTATTTTTTATGCTTTGTTAATATTTTCCGGTATGATTGTAAGTTTAAATTTGCATGCTGTCGGCGGTTTATTAATTTACAGTTTGATAGCGTTGCCTTCTGCTACAGCATATCAGTTAACAAACAAAATTAAAACAATGTATGTATTATCTTCTGTTTTTTCAGTCGGAGCTTGTTTGTTGGGACTATTTACATCAACTATTTTTAATTTACCGGTCAGTGCTACAATAATTGTTCTATCATGTGTAATATTTTTTGTTTCAATAATTTTTTCTAAAAAACATATTGATAAATAACTAATATATAAATATAATACTTGTCATTATAAATATAAAATCAGGGGGAGTTACAGGATGTATAAAATTGTTTTAATCAGGCACGGCGAAAGCACATGGAACAAAGAAAACAGATTTACCGGATGGACAGACGTTGATTTGTCTGAAAAAGGAGTTCAGGAAGCAATAAATGCCGGACAACAACTGAAAAATGACGGATTTGATTTTGATTTGGCATATACTTCAGTATTAAAAAGAGCTATTAAAACACTAAGCAATGTTTTAGAACAGATGGATCTTTTATGGATACCTGTAATTAAATCTTGGACACTCAATGAAAGACACTATGGAATATTACAAGGCTTAAATAAAGCAGAAATGGCAAAACAATACGGCGAAGATAAAGTGAAAATATGGAGAAGAAGTTATAATATCCCCCCTGAACCTTTGACTGAATCTGATCCGAGATATGCAGGAAATGACAAAAGATACAAAGATTTGAACAAAAAAGACATACCTCTTACAGAATGTCTAAAAGACACTGTTGCAAGAGTTATTCCTTTCTGGACATCTGAAATTGTGCCTAACATCAAGGCAGGTAAAAAAATAATCATAGCTGCACACGGCAACAGTTTAAGAGCATTGATAAAATATTTGGACAATGTCAGTGAGAGTGATATTGTTAATTTGAATGTGCCGACTGCTATGCCTTTGGTATATGAATTAGATGATAATCTAAAACCGATAAAAAGTTATTATGTAGGCGATCCTGAAGCAGTTAAAAAAGCTATGGAAGCAGTTGCTAACCAAGGAAAAACTAAATAAAATTTTGAATAAAAAAGAAAGACACTTAATTCTATATTAAGTGTCTTTCTTTTTTCAATTTCAATCTTTACAGATTTTATCTTTATTCAAATTATTTTTGCACTAACGATTTTATATATTTATCCGCCTGTTTAAGAGCAGAATTTAAATTTAAAGAAATATTTTCTCTTCCAATATCATTTATAAAGTTATATTTTGTTAATAATTTTAAAGGTTGTTTTTGAATATGACATAAAATTAATCTTGTATTGGTTTTTTTACATCTTTTATATATTTTATATAAAGCGTTATACCCGGTTGCATCCATAACAGGCACTTTTCTCATTCTTAAAATTATTACTTTACACTGTTTGATATTTTCCATATGTTCAACAAATGTACTTGCTGCTCCAAAGAAAAAAGCTCCCGTAATTTCATGAACTACAACATCTTTTGCAAATATTTTTTTATCAATGCCGTCTGAATCTTCTATTTCGTCTTCAAAGTCACTTTCCTGGTCCAAAACAGAAATATTAGTCATATCCGACATTCTTTTCATAAATAACAATGATGCTAAAACAACCCCTATTTCTATTGCATAGATTAAATTTACAAATACTGTTAAAAGAAACGTTGTTATTAAAACTAATGTGTCATTTTTTGGAGCTTTTGTAATTTCAGAAAAAGCCCTAAAATCAATCATTCTGTAAGCTACATTAAATAAAATAGTAGCCAATACAACCATCGGAATTAATTGAACATATTGCATACAAAATATCATTGCAATAAAAATAAATATTGCATTTGCTATTCCTGCTATCGGAGTTCTTGCTCCATTTGTAATCCCGGCAGATGTTCTTGCAATTGCGCCGGTTGCCGGCACACCACCAAAAACAGCAGACCCTAAATTAGCAAAACCTTGCGCGATAACTTCCGTATTTGATCTGTGTTTTTTTTCAATCATACCATCGGCAACAACAGCAGACAACAAAGATTCAATTGCCGCAAGAAAAGCGATTATAAACGCCGAAGGCATTAAATGAACCAGCATATCAATATTTACCGAAGGAATTTTCGGCATAAAAGAAACTGTTTTTGATATATCCCCAAAATGTGTATATATAGTATCAACATTGAAATTAAAAAATTTAACAGCAAGTGTTGATATTACAATAACGGCTAAACTTGCAGGAAAAAATTTAAATCTTTTCGGGTAAAAAAACATAAATAAAAGTGAACCTATTCCCAGGGCTAGCGTTTGAAAATTGACATTGACAATATTTGCCAGATAAAGTTTCCACTGAGGGATAAATTCGCTTGGAATATTTTTGAGACTTAAACCGAAAAAATCATTTATTTGTGTGGAAAACAGGACAACTGCAATTCCGCTTGTAAAACCTATAATCAACGGATCCGGTATATATTTTAAAACACTTCCGAATTTCAAAAAACCCATTACAACTAAAATTATACCGGCCATTGCAGTTGCAACAATAAGTCCGTCTATACCGAATTTTTGCACAATACCGTATACAATAACAACAAATGCACCTGTCGGTCCTGCTATCTGAACCCTGCTGCCGCCAAAAACAGAAACTATTATACCTGCAATAACACCTGTTATCAATCCTTTTTCAAGACTAACACCTGAAGCAATTGCAAGTGCTATTGATAACGGTATTGATATAAAAGATATTATAAGCCCGACCATAATTTCTTTTAGAATATTATGAGGTTTAAATTCTTCCGGTTTATTTTTCAACAACGTAAATAACTTAGGTCTAAACATGATGTTTGATCTTCCTTTTTTTAAGATTATTATTGTTTATCTTTTTTTTGAAACAACATTGAAATGATAAATAAAGCAACACCTATACAAACGCAGGAATCAGCAAAATTAAATGAGGGCCATCTATAAATATTTTTATATCCCACATCTATAAAATCAATGACGGCACCTCTGAAAATTCTATCTATGAGATTGCCTATCCCGCCTGAAATAACTAATATCATTGCATGCATTTGCAATTTTGTTAATTCATGTTTATATCTGAATATAAATAATATAACACCAACGACAACTGATGCGGTTAATACAGTAAAAATTGCATTTAGCCCCTGTAACATGCTGAAAGCAACACCTGTATTTGTTATATGAACTATATTCAGATAATCACAAATTGTTATACTCGAACCGTAAGGAATGTTTTTGACAACTACCCATTTCGTCAGTTGGTCAAAAATTATATAAAATAAAGCTAATATTAAATATATCATTTATTTTCTTCTATTATTTATAAATTATTTTATTGCATCCGTACATCTTGCACAAAGTCCGTCTTCAATTCCGTCAATATGCCTCCAACATCTGTCACATTTTTCAAAATTTGATTTATTTGAAGTAACGATTAAAGTATCCTCATTAATATCTTTTTCAAATGTTATATCCCAACTACCAAAAACAACGTTTGCAAGTGATTGATCTTTTAGGGATTGTTCATATTTATTGCCGTATTTTATGGTTAAACTTGCTTGTAAATTAGAACCTATTATTTTTTGTTGTCTTAACTTTTCATTTTCTGCAAGTACTTTTTGTTTTATTAAAACAAGATTTTCCCATTTTGTTAATGTTTCATTGTCCAGATTATATTTCATGTTTTCTTTCGGATAATCAGCTAATGTAACAAATTTTGGTAAATTTTTATTTATCTTTATTATTTCATTCCAAGATTCTTGAGTTGTAAATGATAAAATAGGAGCTAAAATTTGAGTTAAAACAGTTACAATTTCAAGCATTGCGGTTTGTCCGCTTTTTCTGTCTTTACTGTTAACTTTATCACAATACATAATATCTTTTAATGCGTCTAAATAAAATCCGCTTAAGAAAACCGTACAGAAATTATTTACAGCATTAACAGTTTTGTGAAATTCATAATTTTCAAAACCAAGTGTTGCCTGTTTTATAACATCATTTAAAGACGACAATGCATATTTATCTATTTCATTTAAATCATTATATTCAACAATATCTCCAGAAGTCATATCTCCGATATTACCCAGTAAAAACTTTATCGTGTTTCTTATTTTTCTATAGGCATCAATATGCCCTTTTAATATTTCTTCCGATACTCTGACATCTTCCCTGTAATCACAACTTGCTACCCATAATCTCAGAACATCCGCACCATATTTATTTATAATCAGTTCCGGTTCCATACCATTTTTTAGTGATTTTGACATCTTCTTGCCTTGACCGTCTACTAAAAAACCGTGAGTCAAAACAGTTTTATAAGGTGCTTTATTTTTTAATGCAACTGACGGAAGCAAAGAAGTTTGAAACCATCCTCTGTGCTGGTCACTGCCTTCCAAATACATATCGGCAGGAAATTGTAAATCATCGTAATTGCCGCTTGATAAAACCGCTTCCGCAGATACTCCTGAATCAAACCAAACATCTAATATATCTTCTTCTTTTTTAAATTCTTTTTTACCGCATGAATGGCATTTAACATCAAAACCTTCGAGTAATTCTTCAGCAGTTTTTTCAAACCAGACAGTTGCACCGTGAACAGCGAATAATTCTGCAACTTTATCAATAATTTTTTTATCTACAATAGCTTCACCGCATTCTTTACAATAAAATACCGGTAACGGCACTCCCCATAATCTTTGTCTGCTTAAACACCAATCAGGTCTTGCTTCTATCATTGATGTTATTCTGTTTTCGCCGTATTTCGGTATCCAACCTACATTTTTTATTTCAGACAGCAAATTCTGTCTTAAATTATTATGTTCAACACTCATAAACCATTGTGGTGTTGCCCTGAATATTACAGGTTTTTTACATCTCCAACAATGTGGGTATGAATGTTCTATTTTTAAACTTGCTAAAATTTTACTTTCACTTTGTAATTTTTCTATTATTAAAGGATTTGCCTTAAAAACATTTAGCCCTTCAAACTCCGGTACTTGATTTGTAAATTGTCCTCTGTCATTTAACGGCGAAATCACATCAAGTTTATAAGCTATGCCTGCCTGATAATCTTCCTGTCCGTGTCCCGGAGCAATATGAACTACACCGGTCCCGTCTTCCATACTGACAAAATCAGCAAGTATCCCTACTGATAATCTGTCAACAACAGGATTTTCACATTTTATATATTCCAGATTTACACCTGAAATTTCATCTGTTATTTTGTATGAATCGGCATTTATTTTTGTTTTTACATTTTCCAATAAATCTTTAGCAACTATTAATTTCTCGGTTTTATCAGCTATCGTAAATTCACATGCAACATAAGTTGCATTCGGTGAAAATGCCAAAGCAACATTTGACGGCAATGTCCAAGGAGTTGTCGTCCATATTAAAACCGAATATTGAGATAAATCTTTGCCTTTTAATTTATCGTTTATCTCAACTATTTGAAATTTTACAAATATTGATTCTGAACTATGGTCTGCATATTCCACTTCAGCATCTGCAAGTGCAGTTTCACACGACGCGCACCAATAAACAGGTTTCTTTTTTCTAAATAAAAAACCTTTTTCTGCCAATTCTCCGAACACTTTAATTATGGAAGCTTCATATTTTGGATCAAGCGTTAAATAAGGTTTATCCCAATCCGCAAAAACTCCGAGTCTTATAAAACCTTCTTTTTGTATATTAACAAATCTCTTTGCAAAATCGCCTGCTTGTTGTCTGAATATTTTTTTATCTACATTATTTTTATCTGTTTTTAATTCTTTCAAACATTGTGTTTCTATCGGGAGTCCGTGACAATCCCAACCGGGCGTAAAAGGTGTGTCAAAACCCTGCATATTTTTATATTTAACAACCAAATCTTTTAAGACCTTATTTAAAGCATGTCCCAAATGTAAATTACCGTTTGCATAAGGCGGTCCGTCATGCAAAATAAATTTTTCTTTGCCTTTATTTTTTAATCTCATTTGTTGATAAATCTTAGAATCCTGCCATTCTTTAATAAATAAAGGTTCTCTCTGAGGCAAATTAGCTTTCATAGCAAAATCTGTTTTAGGCAGATTTACTGTTTTAGAGTAATCTTTTTTTTCGTTATTTTCCATTTTTTTTATTTAACCTTTTTTAATGTTGAAATTTTATTCGGTTTGAATACGCCTTTTTCAGTGATAATCATTGTAATATTGCTTGCAGGAGTTATATCAAAACTTGGATGTCTTACAGCAGTTCCTTTCGGTGCTATTTCTTTACCATTTATTTTTAGAACTTCATCTGCAGATCTTTCTTCTATTACGATTTTTGAACCGTATGTGGTATTAAAATCTATTGTTGAACTTGGAGCAACAACATAAAACGGAATCTTATGGTACTTTGCAAGTATTGATAAAGAATACGTACCAATTTTATTTGCAACATCGCCGTTTAACGCAACCCTGTCTGCACCGACTATAACAGCATCTATTTTATTGGTTTTCATAATATATCCTGCCATACTGTCTGTTATAAGAACACATGGTATTTTTTCTTGCTGCAATTCCCATGTAGTAAGCCTTGCTCCCTGTAAATAAGGTCTTGTTTCATCAACAAATACATTTTTTATTTTACCGTCTTTATATGCAGTTCTTATAACTCCCAGAGCTGTTCCGTATCCTGCAGTTGCAAGTGCCCCCGCATTACAATGTGTCAATACTGTTGAGTCTTTTTTTAATAATCTTGCTCCGAACTCTCCCATCTTTTTGTTTATAGCAATATCTTCATCATACATATCCAGTGCCGCTTGTTCCAGCTCATTTATATAATTTTGAGGATTAAGATTAACTGATTTTTCCGAAACTTTTGCCATTCTCTCTACAGCCCATTTTAAATTTATGGCTGTCGGTCTTGATGATATCAACACTATTGAAGCTTTTTTTATGTACGAAAGCTTTTCAAGCGGAGAAAGCCTTGATGCTTTTATTCCGGCAAGAACTACTCCAAAAGCACCGGCAACACCTATGGCCGGAGCTCCTCTTATTATCATATTTTTTATAGCTTCAGAGACATCAGTATAAGTTGTACACTGTTTATATGAAACTTTACAGGGTAAAGCCAACTGGTCTAGTAAATGAAGCGTATTGCCTTTCCAAAACAAAGTTTTAGCTATATCTTTTTTCATTATTTTGTCTCTAAAATTCAGTCTACGGTATTGTTCCTAAAACTTCTTCCAATTCTTCCTCAGTACGCCCGTTAATTTCAATTGTTTTTTCTCTTCCTCGCTCACCTTTTCTCAGTAAAACATTAGACCTTCCCACATCAAAAAAATCAGATAAATACTCACATAACTCTTCATTTGCTTGCCCCTCAACGGCAGGAGCTGCTATTTTAACTCTCAAAATCGAACCAATTCTACTGACAACATCATTTCTTTTTGAGTTTGGAATAACTCTAACTTTAATAATCATTTGCCACCTCTTAAATACTAAAATATATTTAAAGTTCTTCAGATCTTTTTTTTGCCTTTTCTATAGCTGAAAAAACGATTTGTCTAAAATTATTATTTTCAAAATCTTCTATTGCTTTTTCCGTAGTTCCGCCGGGTGAAGTAACATGTTTTCTTAATATTGTATCGTCTAAACCACTCTCTATAAGCATCGTGCCTGCACCATATATTGTCTGGTAAACAAGGTGCTTTGCGACATCAGCCGGAACACCAAACTGCTCAGCTGTATTTCTCATAATCTCTGATAAATAAAAAACATAAGCCGGACCTGAACCGGAAACAGCAGTTATTGCATTCATTATTTTTTCTTCAACACATTCAACTCTTCCTATAACAGAAAACATATCTGCTATATCCTGTATATTTTCTTTACTTGCATTTTTACCACCACAAACAGCTATAGCTCCTTTTCCAACCAGTGCCGGGGTATTCGGCATTGCTCTGACAACGATATTTTTTGGTAAAAACTTTTCAATAAACTCAGTACTTATACCGGCTGCAACTGATACTATCAACTTTGCCTTCTTTATTTCATCAGAATGCTCTTTTAGAATGGTATCAAAATGTTGCGGTTTTGTTGACAAAAAAACAACTTCCGCATTTTCCAATGCCTGAGATTTATCTTGCTGTATTTCAACAGCATATTTGTGTGATAAAATGCTTAATCTTTCTTCCGATATATCATTACAAACAATATTAGAACTTTTTACAATATCATTTTTCACAAAACCGGCGATTATGGCTTCCGCCATATTGCCTGAACCTATAAAAACAATTTTTTTATCATAAAATTTTTTATTTATCATATATTCTTTCTCCAAATACAGCTGAACCAATCCTAACCATATTCGACCCTTCTTGTACAGCTATTTCAAAATCATCTGACATACCCATTGATAGAACTGAAAAATCTTTATTATTAAATCTGTGCTTTAACTTTAAAAAAATATTATAAGCTGTTTTAAAATACGGTCTGACTTCTTCTTTAAGTTCAAAATAAGGAGCTATTGTCATTATTCCACATATTTTGATATTTTGACAATTCTCAATGCAATAATCATATATTCCAGCCGCTTGTTCCTCAGAAACACCGTGTTTTGTAATTTCCTGTGAAACTTTTAGCTCAATCAAACATTCTTGAATTTTGTTAATATCTCTGGCATGTCTATTTATATCAGATGCTAACTCTCTGCTGTCTAAAGATTGTATTAAGTCAAAATTTGATACAGTCTTTTTAACTTTATTTGATTGAAGATGTCCGATAAAATGTTTTTTAACATTTTTTAAAACTTCTTTATTTGAAAGAACATCAAACTTTGGCAGAGCTTCTTGAATCTTACTTTCAGCTATATCTGTTATGCCAGACATAATAGCTGATTCAACATAATCTGCTTTAAAAGTTTTAGTAACGGCAACAATAGAAACATTCCTGCTATTAGACACATCTGATATTCTGTCACGGATAAATGCTATATTTTCACTTATATTTACCACTGTTCGTTTATTATAGCATATTTTGGATGGATTTTAAAATACATTTGTATGTGATATATTAATTTAACACACTACTTTGTCAATTGGCTCTGCAAGATTTTTTGACATTGGCAATGTTATTAAAAAACTTGACCCATGTCTGTATTTTGTTTTAAAAATTATTTTCCCATTATGGTTTTCTTCTATCATTCTTTTTGTAACATATGCTCCTATACCGGAACCTGATTTACTTGATGGTTTTGTAGTAAAAAATGCAGAAAATATTTTCGCTTCATTCTCCTTTTTTATACCTATACCATTATCTGCGATTTCTATATTTACTAATCCTTCTATAAATTTCAAACTTACTTTAATCTCCGGTTTAAAATTATTTTTTATATTTTCCAACCTATTCAATTGTTCCATTTCAACAATCGCTTCATAGGCATTGTCCAAACAATTATATATAACCTCCTGTATCTGAGATTTAACACCATATATCTTATCTTCTTCCGGTATTTCTAACACCATGGGGATATTTTCAATTCCATGCTTTACCTTCATCAGATCCATTGATTGGTCTACTATTTCCTTAAATGCAAAATATCCAAAGTATGTATCTCGCTCCGTTGTCTTTGCAAAACTTAATATACCTTTTAATATTGTATCTGTCTTTTTTACATTCTCTGTCATTTTAGCAATGATTTCTTTTATTTCTTCTACCATATTTTTAACTTTCGGATTATTTTCTACAAACTCCTTATTTTCGCCTTCAAAATCTCTTATTTCAAAGTCAATACTTGTCTGTCCCATTAAAAAAACGTTCAATCTATTTTTGATTTGATGTGCCATTCCGTCAGCCATTCCACCTATAGATGCCAATTTTTCAGCATCAAACAATCTTTTTTGTTGTTTTTGTGTTTCTGCCAAAAAATTACAATTTTCTACTGCAAGTCCCGCCTGATTTGACAATGTTTTAAATACCTCTATATCTTGTGATGAATAAACCGTTTTGTTGGTTTTTTCTCCCAATACTAAAAAAGCTATCAATTTGTCTCTTAACATTGACGGGACTATTAAATTTATATCATTATGTATCTCTGAAAATAATTCTTTCAATTCTTTGGTCATACTTAAAAATAAAAACGGATTTCTCATAAACTTCATATACTGGCAAATTTTACTATCATCTAAAAAAGTTATATCCAAATTTTTATTTGCATCCCCTCTTGCACCTAAACAAATAAATTTATTTTTTTCTTGATCAAATATAAATAAATATACAAAATTAACTTTTACTGATCTCTTAATAATTCTAACTGTCAACTGAGCTAATTTTGGCAATTGTTGTTGTTCCATCATGCCCTTTGATGCCTGTACTAACAATTGCTGATATGCATTCTGTTCTGCTAATAATATTTTTTCAGCTTTTTTTTGTAAATATCTAAAAAATATGGGACCTATTGTAGACAAAACAAATAACATTATTGAAGAAATAATCCATTGATTCGTTACAAATCCAAGGTAAAAGGGTACACCTAAAATTAAAGCATATAACACAATAAAAATACCCGTTTGTGTTAATGCTAATTTAATATCCATTAAATTAGTTTTTACAATACTCAAACTAATAATCGCAAGAAAAATTAAGGTAAGTATATATCCAAATGGATATATTTCTATAGAATTAAATTTAGTTATATAATCGCCTGATCCCAAAAAAGCAATTGAAAAAGCAACTAGTAAATATTTTAATTGCTGTTGTTTTATCGCACTGAATTTTGGATTATTTAAATTTTTCAGCAACAGAATCATAGCTATAGCGATTACAACGGTAAATTGTACAAGTATAAGAAAATATAAATTCCCAGCTTTTGGATAAAATCCCCAAAAACATATTTTGATACCACTATAAAAATAATTTGTAAAAAAACCAATTACCCAAGCTCCTGTAGAAAAAGCATACAGTATTTTAACAATCTTTTCATATTTATGTTTCAAAAAAGTTACTATCATATGAAATATACCAACAGGCAAAATAAGAACACCTAGAAAGCCTATTTTGGCAAATATATATGCCTTTTTTGGATCTGCTGTCCAGTACATCAAAGAAAATGGAAAAAGCCAAAAAAATACAGCTAAACAAATTATAAGATAAGCTCTGTTAATATTAGCTTTTTTATTTTTAAAAAATACAAAAAAACCTAAAAATAAAAACAAAACAGAAGTTATTGTTGGTAAAAGGGCATAGTAATTCACTTTATTTCCTTGTTAGACTTATTCCTTGCAAATGACTTGTTTTTTGCCATATATAATTCATTTCGCCGGAAGGTCCTCCGGTTTTTCCGACTCCACCATGAACAGCGTTATATGGAGATACGTCAACATGCCTTGAATTTATTCTCAATAAACCACTATTATCAATATATTTCATAAATTGCCTGGTGTAATGTGGCGATTTTACCCAAACAGATGCTCTTAATCCATATTCATTATTTTCTGCAATTTCCAGCATCTTATTAAAGATATCTTTATCTCTGTCAATTTTATTATTTTTAATGGATTTTACTTTTATTACCGGTATTACGGGGAAAAAGTTTTCTTCTTTAATAAGTCGAATATTGTATAAATCTAGATTTTCCGTATCAAATTCTACTAATGTTGGTTGAAAATATACACCCCTTTCATTTTCAATTCCGTTATGATCAACTCTTTTCCCCCCACATAATAATTCCCCTTTTTTATTTAATGCTTCTTCTAAAAATTCTTGACATTCTTTCATTTTAATAACGGGAGTTAAAACAGTTTCAGAATTTGATGGAAGAGCAATTTTTGTTTTTTTAACTTCACAAATAAACTTTTCAATGAATAAATCATATATATCTTCATGGACTATTATATTTTTAGGAACCATACATATTTGTGTTGAACCCAAAAATGCATCTAGCGATGCTTTTACTGCATCATCAAAATTACAATCATGCCAAACATATAAATTATCATTACCGGATAACTCCAATATCATTTTTTTACCATTATTATACCCTCTCTTAGCTAATTCCAAACCATGTTCGCTTTCACCGAAAAAGAAAATATCATTAACCTTAGAATTTGATATCCATTCATCCATTATATTTTTTGCGTTACCATTTATTATATTTAAAACGCCATCTGGAGCATTATTTTCTTTTAAAACTTTTACAACAATATTTTTCCATGCAAAAATTGTGGCAATAGGAGCTTTTAAAGGTGCTTTTACAATAACAGCATTACCTGATAAAAAAGCATACACAGCTGCTAAAGAATTACTGGCTGATGCATTTTTAGGTGGACTAACAACGATAACACCGTCTGGTTTTCTCACAGAATAAGTTCTCTCATTGCCTTCGGAACCAAGTTCTCTAAATAAATCATTCTTACATAAATTATTACTTGTTTCTGATAATCCTTTTAACATTGAATGAAATTCCCATTTTGCAAGGTTATAGGGATGTCCTTCTATGACAAGAATATTTATAAATTTCTCTTCATTTCGTTCTAAGTTTTTTAAAATATCTAGAACAATTTTTTTTCTCTTCGAAATCGGCATATTTTTCATAATTTTACTTGCTCTATATGCAGATTCTATTGCCTGTTTATTAAGTTCATTATCCCCAACACAATATTTGGCATAAATATATTTATCAACATCTTCAGGAATTTCACCCCTCTTCAATTTTGTAATTGTCTGGTAAGTTTTTTTAAAATCAAGGATAGCCTGGTCAGCATAAGGGAAATATTCATACTTACCTGTATCAACATCTTTGCCGTTGACAAACAATGTAAATTCTTCCATAGATAATCCCCTTTTATAATTATTTTTTTTGCATTAGTTTCCAATTTAAATACTCATTTATAAAATTATCCAAATCACCATCCATAACTTTTGACACTTGTGACGTTTCATAATCGGTACGATGGTCTTTAACAAGCTGATAGGGCATAAAAACATAAGAACGGATTTGGTTCCCCCACGCAATTAATCCTTTTGCATCGTAATGTTTCTCATAAGCCTGCCTGTTTTTTTCTTGTTCATATTCATATAACTTGGCTTTTAGTAAAGTCATTGCAGTTGCTCTGTTTTTTATTTGCGATCTTTCAGCTTGAGATTGAGAAACAATATTTGTCGGCAAATGCGTAATTCTAACTGCTGAATCTGTTGTATTAACATGTTGTCCGCCGGCACCGCCTGACCTATATGTATCAATTCTTAAATCTTTTTCGTCTATAACCATATCTATTTCGTCATCTACTTCCGGTATAACATCTACTGAACAAAAAGAAGTATGCCTTCTTTTATTTGAATCAAAAGGTGATATTCTCACCAATCGGTGAACCCCGATTTCTGATTGCAATAGTCCATAAGCATATTCACCCTTAACAATGAAAGTTATATTTTTTATACCTGCTTCATCGCCGTCTAATATATCTACGGTATTTAAACTAAAACCTTTATCTTCTGCCCACATTGTATACATTCTAAAAATCATTGAAACCCAGTCACAGGACTCAGTTCCGCCGGCACCTGCATTTATTGAAACAATGGCATTATTTTTATCATGTTGTCCGGAAAGTTTTGTTTTTATATCTAATTTTTTTATTTCTATATCTAATTTTTTGGTGTCTTCTTGTAATTGCCTGGCTAATTCTTCATCTTGCTCTGTTTCTAACAGTTGTTCTATCTCCGACAATTCGTTTATTTGTGTATATAAATTTTGCCACTGGTTAACTAAATTTTTTAGTCCGTCTAATTTCCCCATAATTGTTTTTGCATTATTTTGATCTAACCAAAAATCTTGTGCCAAGACAATATTATCTAACTCTGAAATCTCTTTAATTTTACCATCTATATCAAAGAGACCCCCTTAACATATTTATTTTTTCTTTAAATTCTTCAAGCATTTTTATCCTCTTTATATTATAAAAATTATTATTAAAATAAATAATGTAAATGTAACGCATGCAAATGCAAAAAAATCACCAAATTTACTATATATCGTTACATAATCATTTTGATATGCACTGCTTGTAAAATTAATATTTTCATTTACTTGGGTTTTAAAAATAGTATTCCCGTATGAATCTATAACACCTGATACCCCTGAATTTGCAGACACTATTATGTTCTTTCTGTTTTCTACCGCTCTGAAAATATTCATTACAAAATGCTGGTATGGAGCAAACGTATCAAAAAACCAAGCATCATTCGTATGGTTAGTTAAAATTTTAGCACCCTTTGAAACTAAGTCTCTTGATAATGACGGAAAGAAATTTTCGGAGCATATAGTCGGACCGACAATTATTTTACCACAACTGTAGACTTGCATTACACCACCCTTTGAAAAATCCCCAAGAGAATTTAAAATACCGAAAAATTTGGATAATATTTTTCTAAACGGTATGTACTCCCCAAAAATAACTAAATGATTTTTATCATGTATATTGGCAATTTCTTCATTATTAATCGCAAAAATAGAATTATATATTTTGTTATCAATTTTACTTGGTGCACCAATTAAATTCAAATATGAAAGTTTTGAAATATTTTTTATTAAATCCTGTATTTCTGTATCACCTTGCAAAAATCCGGGCAGTGTTGTTTCCGGATATACTATCATATCAACATTTTTATTTTCAAAATATTTTGCAGAACTTTCTAATGTTGTCAGTATTTCATTTTTATACTCACTATCCCATTTTTTATATTGGTCAATATTAGGCTGTACGACACCGATTGTTAATTTTTCACCGTACGAAGTATTAAATTTCTGCATTTTCATTAAACCATAGGTGATTAAAATTAACATTACCAGTGCTGAAATTAATATATATTTACGTTTCCCGCTTTTGGAAAACAACCAATAATATAACAACATGTTTACACAAATTATTACAAATGAAATTCCATACGTGCCAATAACATCTGCTATTTGAATTATTTGAAGAAAAGAATTTTGTGTGTAACCTAATAAATTCCACGGAAAACCGGTTAAAAAATATGTTCTTAAAAGTTCTAATGAAACCCAGGCACAAGAAGCAAATAATATTGATAATAAAGGATACAAATGCCTTCTGGTAAAACTCAAAAAACCCGACCATAAAGCAAAATATAATGCCAAATATGACCATAACAAAACTGACACTATAACTGATTGAATTATTGAATCTGTATTGTATTGAATAAACGGGAATATCCAGTATAATGATATTCCGTTACATATAAATCCTGCCAAAAAACCATATATTAAAGAATTTTTAACACAATTTCTAAGTGCGGAATATATAAGAGGAACAAATGCAATCCACGTCAGATAAAAAGCATTTATTTTTGGAAATGATAACGCTATAAGGACACCTGTTAATATAGACAACAAAAAGTATTTTAACCTAAATTGTCTCACAGCCCACCTATTTACCGTTTATTTTTTTCCTAATTTTTACAATAATTTTCTAAACATTTACTCCACAACATTTCTTATATTTTTTACCACTGCCACATGGACATGGATCATTTCTTCCGATTTTTTTTATATCTTTAGCATTGATTTTACTTTTATTATTATTTTCTTTCTCAACTCCGTCGGCGGGTTTTCCCTCTACCATTTTTTGTTGGTTAAAAACAGGTTTAGGG
>JAQTSO010000083.1 GCA_028711215.1 Endomicrobiaceae bacterium
TCATATTGAATTTGTAGCAGATTTACTGTCAAATGATATTAATTTTCACTTAATTAACAGTACTTATTGATTAATGTTTTGATTGTTAAGTCTTTGGATTGTTTACCTTCTAAAATATCAATTGTTAATTGTGGCGGGAGAAATACTAAATTTAATCTATGCGAAATATAACTGTCATTCAGATGTTCTTTTTTTGAAATTTCCAATATTGATTTAACTTCTCCGCTTAAAAGCATTTTACTCCAACGATGAGCTGTTAAAATAGCTTTGACTAATGTTTCTTTCTGTTCTTGTTTTATATTTTTTATATCGCCAATAATTATTTTTGCACCATTATCAACTACAGAAAGTTTATATTCTTTATTAAATAGTAATTCTTTTTTTAATAATTCATTAGTTAATGTATTACATTTTCTATTTTCGTATAAAGATATTAAAAATTCAATTATTTGTTCTTTATACATAATCAGTTTTATCTCATTTTTATTTAATATAACTTTATTTATTAAAATTCTTTCAATTTCTCTGTTAAACGAATATTCTTTTACCAATTTCAATAGTGTTTTTTGTTTTTCAGCAGGAAAATCGGTTATAAAATTATGTAATTCTTTTTCATCATTAAAAATATCATAGATCCATTTGTCCATAAATATTTCTATGGTATTTGCAGATATTTTTGTAATATCTCCAATTTTATTATTTTCATTTCTTATAACGGCTTGGCTAATATAATAACGATATTTTTTACCTAATTTACCTCTACTATGACTCGGGCTCATATAATTGTTTTTATCATCAAACAATTTACCGGATAAAAAACTATTACTTGCTGATATTGTATTTCTAATAACTCTATTTTCTTTAAATATTTCTTCTGCTTTATCAAAGGTTCCTTGTTCTATTATTGCTTCATGTAACCCCTTATACCATTTGCCTTTATGACCTACTTCTCCAATATAAGCTCTATTAACTAAAATTGAATTTATATTACCTTTACTTAAATTAAGTCCATTTTGGCTTTTTATATCATTTTTATCTAAATAATCCTTTACTTTTTCAATACTCTTTAATTCAATATATTTATCAAAAATTGTTTTAATTGAATTCATATTATTAGGACAAGGATATAGTTTTTTGTCTTTTCTATAATATCCCATAGGTGGTTTTCCACCCATCCACATACCCTTTTGCTTGCTTGCTAAATATTTATCTCTAAATCTTTCTCCAGTAAGTTCTCTTTCAAATTGTGCAAATGATAGTAACATATTTAATGTAAGCCTTCCCATGCTGGTGGTAGTATTAAAATTTTGAGTTATTGATACAAATGATGCATTATCTTTATCTAATATTTCCACAATCTTGCTAAAGTCCATCAAACTTCGCGTTAAGCGGTCTATTTTGTAAATAACTATTATATCAACCTTTCCTTGAGAAACATCAGTTAATAATGCCTTTAAAGCTGGTCTTTCAAGTGTTCCTCCAGAGTACCCACCATCATTATATTCATTAGGGATCAGTTGCCAGTGTTCATGCTTTTGGCTTTTAATATATGCTTCACAAGCTTCTCTTTGAGCTTGTAAACTATTGAAATCCTGTTCCAATCCTTCTTCGGAAGATTTTCTTGTATAAATGGCACACTTAATTATTTTTGTTTCTGACATTTTATTACTCCAAAAAACAATTTACCATTCCATTGAGTTCCAGTAATTAATCTAGCTATGGCTGACAAACTTTTATAAATTTTACCGTTATAAATAAAACCTTTTTCAGAAACTTCAATCTCATGTTTAACTCCTTGATAAGAGCGAATAAATTTGGTTCCTGTTTCAAAATTATAGTTATTTTGTTTTATAGTATTTTTTGATATTTTGTCTATCAATGAATAAAAATGTTTCAAATTAACATTTTGTTCTTTGATCTGTTCAAACCAACGGACATATTTTTTAAGTAATTTTGTATTAAGATGATATGCAGATTTACCCGTAAATTCTTGCAGTTTTTTGTGCAGTTCTTTTGTAGATATCCCGTTAGAATTATCCATATTATCTCTCCCTTACACATTACTGCTTACTCAAGGCAGAAAGTCAAGTTTTTTATATATCTAAATATTATTAAACAATATAAGCGTTTTCAAAGTGCTTCATACTTTGTGGGAAAGATAATACGAGAACAAAATACAGATAGATAAGATTGGCAAACTTTATGGCAAGAAATATATCTGCTTTATTAAAGAAAATTAAGGTTTCTTTTCTCTATGGCTGGGTTTATTACGTTTAGTCCTTACCTCAAAAACTAAATCCTTTGTAAATTAGTCTACGTTGTTCTTCTATAGATGAGCAAATTATACTGTAAAGAAATTACATTATTGAAAATAAATTTATTGATATCATTTTTTTTCTCTCAATTTATCGTAAACTTTTTTGAATAGGGCAGCTTTGATATCATCCATAAAACCATCATCGGTAAAAAGAATTTTGAAAAGTTCGCTATTTTGCTCATAACGGTTTATAGCCTTATTTTCAAACTCTTTGTCATAAACTTTCTTAAAGTCTTTTTCATTGTTATTTTTGGCAAAAGCACGCATGCTCTCATCATCTAAATAATCATTTTGAATTTGGGCAAATACCTTATCCATATTAGTGAATTTTGTTTGATACTTTTGATTTATCTTCAATATAATTTCGCTTAGCTTGTTTTTGACTTCATCACGTTTTTTACCTACATCTCCGGTGGGCGGATCAATTTCACCAATATCTTTTGTTAGAGAAATACTACCCTCAAATCTTTTCTCAATTTTGAAAAATTCAAGTTCAACAAGGTCTTTTGCATCAATACTTTTGGTATGTTCTTTTGGCAAGAATTGATTAAGATATTTATAATAGACAAAAGCACTTTGTAATGCTTTGTCATTCATTCTGGCAACCTGCACAACAAAGTTATAGTTTCGAAGAAACGATTGCATAAGACCCTTAAACTCCAACTTATCTGCTTTCTCTAAACGAACATACTTCTCTTTTGCCTTGTAAAGAAAGCCGCTTAATTTGCCCATATCTTCACTGTTTGAATAGTAAACACCTGCAAAGCCATCAATGTCTGCTTTATCAGCAATTTGGTATGCCTCTAATCTTCCATAAATATCATAAATATTGTTTACATCAAAACCCTCTGCAAGCACTGTCCCTTGATAATAGTCTTGAAAAGCGGCTTGGATATCTTCTGCTTTATTTACAAAATCTAAAATAAAAGTGTCAGTTTTGCCCTCGCAAGTTCTGTTTAAACGAGATAGAGTTTGTACGGCTTTAATGCCAGCCAATTTCTTATCAACAAACATCGTATGTAAAAGAGGTTGATCAAAGCCTGTTTGATATTTTTCTGCAACAATTAAAACATTATATTCTTCATCAAATGCTTCAGGTAATTGACTTTCACTGATTTTATTTATGCCGGGTTCGGTAAAACTTGTCTTAATGTCAGGGTCAAACACTTCCCCGGAAAACGCAACAAGTACTTTTACCTTGTCTTCCATAGAGATTTTTTTAATATAGTCTTTAAATGCGTGAACGTATCTAACAGCATGAAGCCTTGACGGCGTAACAACCATTGCTTTTGCTCGTCCACCAATTTTTTTTGAAGTTGTATTTAAGAATTGCTCAATAATAATTGCCGTCTTTTGCGTAATATTGGTTGGGTGCAAAGTTTCAAATCGTATCAATTCTTTAATGCCTTTGCCTGCCTCAAATTCAGGGTCTTCATTTGTTTTCTTAACAAGTTTATAAAATGTACTGTATGTCATATAATTTTTGAGCACATCCAAAATAAACCCTTCCTCTATAGCCTGTTGCATTGAATAGATATGAAACGGAACATAACTACCGTTAGATGTTTTTCTGCCAAATATCTGCAAAGTTTTTGCCTTTGGTGTAGCCGTAAAGGCAAAGAAAGATAAATTCTTTTGTTCACCTTGACTTGCAAGCTCATTAAGCAACTTATCTTCATCGTTAACAAAACTTTCTTCAAGTTCGCTTTCAATACGTGCAGCCTCGTCAAGCACAATGTCGCCCAAGCCTGCTTTTAATTTTTTTGCACTATCACCGGTTTGTGAAGAATGCGCCTCATCAACAATAACTGCAAAACGCTTCTTTGCCACTTTAATATCTTTATAAATTAAAGGAAATTTTTGTAAGGTTGTTATAATTATTTTCTTCCCGTCATTAACTGCTTTCAAAAGGTCTTTGCTTGTTTTATTTTTATCAATCTTTTCAATCATTCCTGTTGTATGCTCAAACTGATAAATATTGTCTTGCAGTTGTTGGTCAAGCACTTTGCGGTCAGTAATAACAATCACACTGTCAAAAATGGTTTTGTCATCATTGTTATGTAAGGTTGCCAAACGATATGCAAGCCATGCGATGCTATTGCTTTTGCCGCTGCCTGCGCTGTGCTGAATAAGATAGTTCTTGCCACTTCCATTTATTTTGACGTCTACAACTAGTTTACGTACAACATCAAGTTGGTGGAAACGTGGGAATATAATAGTCTGCTTAATAATTCCGGTTTTTTTATTTTTCTTAACTTCTAATTGAACAAACTTATTTAATATGTTAAAAAAACTATCTTTACCTAAAACTTGCTCCCAAAGATATGCAGTTAAAAAACCGCTTTTATTGTTAGAATTACCTTTGCCGCCGATATTGCCTGCGCCATTAGAACCTTGATTAAAAGGCAGAAAGCACGTTGTAGCGCCTGACAATCTTGTTGTCATATAAACTTCTTGTAGGTCAACGGCAAAGTGAATAAGTGAGCGTTTGTTAAATTGAAATATAATTTCGCTTGGGTCTCTGTCATATTTATACTGCTTTATTGCATTTTCATAAGTCTGTCCGGTAAACTCATTTTTAAGTTCTATGGTAACAAGCGGAAAGCCATTTATAAAAAGTACAGTGTCAATACTGTTATTGTTTTGATATGAATAATGAAGCTGTCTAACAAGTTTGCAGATGTTTTGCTCATACATTTTTGCTGTGGCGAGGTTTATGCCGCTTTCGGGTTTGAAAGCAATCAACTTAATCGTTGTCCCATCTAATTTTATGCCATTACGCAACACAACCAAAAGCCCGCGTTCGTCTATATTTTTTTTCAATCTTTCCAAGAAATAAGCTTCGGCTTGGTTACCTTGACGATCAGAAACTTTTTTCCATTCTTTCGCCTGACTTTGTTTAATGAATGCAAACAAGTCCGCAACAATAATGCCGTTTCTGTTGTCAAAAGTAGAACCACTATCTTTAACATACCCGCCTTTTGTGGTTAGATAGTTTTCAATAAATGCCTCATAGTTCTTTTCTTTGGTTTCCATTAAACAATCTCCCTTTTCCCTGTTACGCACTCATATATAAGCGACTTCTTGTATTCCTTTAACTCGGCAATCTTTTGTTGTTTCAATGTAATTAGTTCGTCAATTGCATTTGTATTTTTATCAAGATAAGCAATTATTTCTTTTTGTTCAGAAATAGGTGGACATACAACAATTAGATTTTTCAGTAAATTCTGACCTAATGAGGCACGAGAAATGATATTCATTTCATTCGCAAAGTAATCTCTATGCAAATTACTTCTGAAATAATACTTTGAGAAC
>JAQTSO010000084.1 GCA_028711215.1 Endomicrobiaceae bacterium
ACAGGGTGAGTTTTCATTGCTGTTTTTATAACACCGAGAAACTTCAGACAATGCATCTATTTGACGTATAAGTAAATTTATTTCTTCTGCGTCTGTCATTTTCCATTTACACCAATTACAAGCTCCATCGTGTGCGTTCTTATATTTCTCACACTTCAAGCAAAGTTCGTTTCTGAGATTGCTCATTATTTGTGCTATCTCGTTAGCGGCAGGGACACAACCCTCGTCTTCGTGTTTCCCGATATTATGCTTATCAAAAATATCCCACACTATTTTCTCAAAATCAGGCATCACATAACCTCCGTATTTTTGTTAATAACCATTCAGAACATCCACCGTTATAATACCAGACGCATTTTTTACATTTCCCGTAACAGTCTTTCATAAGTTGTTTCAATCAACGTCATCGACATATTCACGCCTAATCTCTTCTGGTATGTCAATAACAATAGCAGCTTCCTCAAACATGAGGATTTTGTTTTTCTCGTTCCAAGCGTCAACAAAAGTATAAAGCTCGTCCAAATTATCAAACTTGGCGTCTTCATAAGCATCTTCAAGCGCTCTTTCTACCGCGCTTTCTGCGTCTACTTTTGCATAAATTCTTTTTGTTCCATAAACATAATGCGGGATAGCCTCTTCATCCCCGTAACAACTGTCAAGAGCATCGTCTACGGAAGAGTAGTAGTTATCATAACCAACTATAACCATGTTGTCAGGAAATTCTTTTTCGTACTCTTCTATTGTCATTTTTCTGCAACGATTGTATCTACGCTTTTCGCGGCAACAATCACAAACACAATAATATGATTTAGGGTCGAGTGCTACGCCGCAATCTTCGCAGACCTTTTCTGGTTTCGGGTTATTAACGCAGCATGAATCTGCAACGTCTTTAGTTAAATAATACTTGCCACACGTTTCGCAGCGCCATACTTGCGCAGATTGAGCATTCATACCTGCGTACCTCCATTTTTCTGCTTCATACGTTCTTCTTCGCGTAATACCGGCTGTAAAACGTCACAGAAAACATTAACAAACGATATTGCACTAACTGGATATTTCTTTACACAACTGATTAGTTCAAACCTGTCATTGATTTTTGCGTTACTGAATCTGAGTATTTCATCGCACTCGTTGTAAAACGATTCTTCTGAATAACAGTCTAAATCATTAATACTTTGTATATCGTCTTCAGGAAGTTCATATCCGCAATCGAGAACGTTTCTGATAGTTTCTTTCTTACTCTGTGCCAAATCAAATACATATCTGGCAGACAACTTATCAAGAAGATACGATTTATCGAGTCGGCACAAAAGATGTATAAAGCTTTCATAATCCGGCGTTGCTTTCCAGCTATAAGCGTAGTGTCCGCAATCAGATTCGGCAAGAATCGTATAATTATCACAATCGAGTGTTATTCTTGCCCATAGACAAGTACCATAATTGTCATTACACGCCTCCTGCTTGTATTGGAATTGCCGGATATTTGGGGTTGTTTCTTTAATCACCATTCTGTGTCATCATCTCTTTCTGCATAATCAGACAAGCTATCAAGTATATCTGATACAAGTTCAAGCGCGTCAACCTGTCCGTCATCGTCCTGATACATCCACTCGCCGCCGCAAGTAAGTGAAATTGTGCCATGCTTCTCTATGTAAGAGCAAATACGGTCTAACACTTTAAGCATATCTCTGATTGCGGCGTCAAATTTTGCATCGTCGCTGATTCCGTCAGAATCAATACAGGAAAGAACATAATTGTAAAGCTCTTTACGAAGCTTGCTTTCTGGATAAGTCTTTTTAGTCCTCATCATTATCGTCATACTCCTTGTCATATTCTTCGGGTGTTATAATTTCTAAGTCATCAGCGGACACAACGCCGTCCATACAGATAAATTCCAGCAGTTTTTCTTTGTTGATATTGTTTGCCAGCGTGTCATAATCAATAGGCTTATCAGTCTCTCCGAGAGATATTTGCATCCCGGCGTCACACGGATTACCATCTTCGTTCTTCGCAAGACCTTTGATTCTAAAGCATACTCTGATTTTCATTATCGCCGCCGTCCTCCCCGTAAGTATCTTCCTGACATTTAGAACAGGCTAAATATTGTCCGCTATTCTTATCATAGCGTTTGAGATTACACTTATAAAATAGGCATTTGCTTCCAGATAAGTGCGGACATGATTTTTCGCATAGGTATGTATTCATCCACTGAGTATAGTCATCATCCATTAATCAATCCTCCATTTTCATATTAATATACTTTCGATTCGTTATTGTTCCACGCATTAACAGCCTGTTTTTTAAGGCGAAAATGTTTTGTTTCTCTCCCACAATTTAGACATTCTGCTCTATAACCATCAAAATCAGTAAAATACACAGCTTCTTCAGTTCCGTCCTGACGAGTAATTTGTTTTGCTTCCCCGTTACGTACTATCACTGGGTCTGAGTATTCACAGTCGCATGGTTTTAGATAAAAACTTTCATCCATTAATTAATCCTCCGTTATATTTACTTCGTTTCCCCAACAATCCCATCCATCCGTGTGTTTCCGAGCAAATAACTCTATTCTTGGGATATCGCCAAACATTGTTACTATACGTTCTCCAACCTCATCTGGTTTACGGCTATGTTCTCTTCGAGGGGATATTACGCAACTCGATACCAAATTGTTTACAGGAACCATCTTTCCTCTAACGCCCAATAAGCACACTTCGCAGTTTGATTTAGAGTAATACCCTATACCAAAAAACGGCTTTCCATTCTTAGGATTGGTCTTAATCCAACTAAATCCTAATGTACGATATGTAAATCCCCAACTCTCGAATATCTGTATTTGCTCCAACAGATGCGGGAAAGTCACCCACAGGAACAAAGCACAGTTATCTGCTGCAATATTACCTATTGGAAGTGCCGCAATATCTTTATAAGACATTACGGGGTAGTGTCCGGCAGCTCCGCCGCCGAATCGCGTGTTCTGATTATTTCGTGCGTTATACTTCCACGGCGGGTCTGCATATATGATGTTGTACTTATGCGGAGTGTTAAAAATATCTACAAACATTAGGCTACACCATTAATTCTCTTTTTAAGTTCTTCCATTGAAGAAAATGGTTTAACGCATCTTTCAGGGAAGTTAGCTCTTACCAAAACTTCGGACATAATCGGACATACAGAGTTGCCAACACGCTCAACTTGAGCTTTACGGCTATATTGCTTGCCATTTACTGAAAACTCGATGTGGTAATCTGGCAAGAAACCTTGAGCATTATAAAGCTCTCTCGGCGTCAGCATTCTTAATCCGATATCCGCAATGTAGTACCACATACCGTTAATACCAATAAGCAGAATTTCATCTTCGGCTAACGTATATCCACAATATTCGTTCAGAAGACTTCTGATTTCCGGCCAAAACCGAAGGTTCATATTGCCGTCATATTTTTCAACGGTTGTTTTAATAAGCCCAAACTCTCCGATACTGGCAGTGATAGTACGCAGCGGAGTTGTAACAGCCTGTCCTTTGTCTTGCCCCTTAAATTCAGCAATATGGGAACAACATAACGCATTATGGTCTACTGCAGTAACAGTCGGTAAAGGCTGCTCTGCGTCCGAACCGACAACGCCGCCAAAATATTTGGAAATATGCGCTACCGTAAGCCCTTCCCTGTCTTTGCTTGTAACAGTATGCAACGGCTCTTTGAGCGAAAGAGCGTCTTGAGCATTCCCGTAGTATTCAATAAGCTGACAAGAAGCAAGCCCATATCGGTTTGATGTATCTACGGTCTGAAGCGGGTCTGTCATAGCTTGCCCGCGCACCTTTTCACTTTGTTCTGTATGATACTGAATCAAGTTCGGCGCTACAAACATCTGATTACCGCCGCCAGTTGTGATTGTGTGTAAGGGTTTATCAGCCTGAGCGCCAATAGAATTACTTGTATTTGTTGCTGTAAACGGTGCAACTACAGACTCACACAATCCGCCTGTATACTTGGCGGTAAGAGTGTTAACCGGCTCAGAAATATTCCTTATGTGTCCATCTCCGATATGGTTGCACTCCACAATAAACGGAGTACCAGATTTTATTGTGAATTTATCAACGCCACGGATAATACGCCTCATTGTGTTTGGTTTAAGCGGACGATTAGCCTTTAACCCGTATTTATCCTTGATTTCTTCCTTTGATTCAAAAATAGACGGGCAAGGTAAAGACCAATCAATAATTTCAGCAGCGGAACGCCATTTCTTCAATCCGTTAGCGCCGTCTTTTGAATGTGTTGGCGTCGGCCATACAATAGGTCTCCCATCGCAACGGAAAATACCATAAAACCTATTTCTGATTGTGGGCGCTCCGTAGTCTGCCGCTACCAGCTCTTTGCCTTCAAACTTATATCCAAGCCCGCTAATAAGTTTGCTTGCGTCTTGACTCGTTGGCTCAATCCCAAGAAATTCGCAACACTCAATAAGTGCATGGTGTTCTGCTTCAATTCCAGATGTCATCATTGAGATAAACCCATTAAATGTTTCTCCTGAGCGAGTTGTGTCCGGGTATTCGTTCCCATCTTTATCTGTAATACAAGGACACCAGCTCTGGATTTCTTCAACATTCTCAAACATAATGCAATCTGGCTTTACTTTAAGCGCGGCGCGGACAATAGCCCACGGAAGTCCGCGAATACGCTTTGATACAGGTTTTCCGCCTCTTGCCTTGCTATGGTGAGTACAGTCAGGTGACGCCCATAGCAGCCAAACTTCTTTGTCTTTACAAATCTTTACAGGGTCGATATCAAAAATATCTTCACAGTAAAGAGTTGTAGACGGATGGTTTTGCTCATACATATCCAGAGCTTCGCGGTTATGGTTTACCGCAAAATAAGCCGGTTCTCCAACAGCACAAGCTATACCAGTTGACGCACCGGCTCCACCAGCGAAATAATCACCCCAAATCTTTTTGAAATGTTCTGAAGGAAATACTTGCGAATTGTTTACACTTTGCATTTTTCAGTCTCCATATCGTATCGTTTTATTCTTATTGCGATTTTCTTGTTATAAGCGGTTTGTATCATATGCTTTGTTCCGTGACTTTTCCCATCCCAAAATGCAACAAGCGCATCTGCGTATTCTGCCATTTGAACGTTGCGCTTAAAACCGGCTCCGCGTCCATACATATCCCAATCAGCAAAGAAGTATCGCACATTATATCCGCGCTCTTTGGCATACCTTTCTCCAAGGCTATCAGCACCTTTAGCAGCACCGCAAACAATCTCTATATCATCAATCACATTAGCTAACAGCTTGTCCATATGAGCTGACAAAAGGCTGTAGTCATTAAAATCTCTGCCACCAGCAATAATAACCTTGAACATAATAACGCTCCAAATTAATTTATTGTGTGCTTTCTGCTTTAGAAATGCGCTCTTGCGCTATTTCAAAATACTTAGTATCAAGCTCTATTCCAATAAAGCTTCTGCCGGTATTCAAACAGGCTATGCCAGTTGACCCGCTTCCCATGCAATTATCGAGGATAATACCCCCCCCATCTGAATACGTGAGAATAAGGTATTCGAGTAATGCTACGGGTTTTTGCGTAGG
>JAQTSO010000085.1 GCA_028711215.1 Endomicrobiaceae bacterium
CAATATTTAAAAGGGAATACGGTGAAAATTTCATAGAACTTAAAGTGGGAAAGGTAATAAATGTCTAAATCATTCATTGTAAAAGAAGGATATCCGTTTATATTAATTCCTTTATGTATCGGAGCGTTGTTAATGGGAATAGGTATTTTTTGGATGGGCATTTTGTTTATTTTGACGAGCATATTTTGCGCATATTTTTTTCGTGATCCTGCAAGAATTATTCCGGACGGCGAAAAATCAGTTATAGCTCCGGCAGACGGAAAGGTAATCGAAATATCTAAAGAAAACGGCGGCAGCCAGATAAAAATATTTATGTCCGTTCTTAATGTGCATGTTCAAAGAGCTCCCGTTTCCGGAGTGATATCGGCTGTTGAATATAAGCCCGGAAAATTTCTGCATGCAATGTCGCCGAATGCTTGTGTTGAAAATGAGCAAAATATTATTACTATTGCTGTCGACGGCGAAAATTTTAAAGTAAAACAAATAGCCGGAGTTTTAGCCAGGAGGATAGTCTGTTGGGTTAAACTAGGAGATAAAGTCCAAAAAGGCGATAAAATAGGAATGATAAGATTTGGATCTCAGGTTGATATTTTTGTGCCGGAATCGGTAAAAATTATGGTCAAGCCGGGACAAAAAACAATCGGCGGAAAGACATTAATAGGCAGTTTGAAAAAATAAGGATATATGTTATGAATAAACAAATATTAAACGAATTAAAAAATCATGCTCCTTTTACTTTTTTAGGTACTCTTATTGGTGTAATGCTTGTTGTATTTTGTCAGAATATGCCTTACAAATTATCTTATAATTTATTTTATATATTGCATCCTACACATGTGTTTTTAAGCGCTTTGGTAACAGCCTCAATGTATAAAATTCACGAGTGCGGGCGAATAAACTCAAAATATTTTAAATTTAAATGTAATTTATGGAAATTATTGCTTATAGGATATGTAGGATCAGTAGGTATAGCTACTATAAGTGATTCAATTATTCCTTATATAGCAGAAGTTATATTGGACATGCCTAACAGAGGTATTCATTTAGGTTTTATAGAAAAATGGTGGTTGGTAAACCCTTTGGCTTTGGCAGGTATAGCAGTTGCTTATTTTTGGCCTAAAACAAGATTTCCGCATGCAGGACATGTGTTATTAAGTATTTGGGCTTCTTTATTCCATATTATTATGGCAATAGGCGAGCCTCTTAACTTGAACGGATATTTAATGGTTACATTGTTTTTATTTTTAGCCGTCTGGATACCCTGTTGCACAAGCGATATAGTATTTCCACTGTTTTTTGTTAAAAATAAATAAAGGATGGCAACATGAATTCAACTAGTACACAAGACTGGATAAAAACGAGAATAAAACCTGAGGAATATAAAAAATATCTTGTTAATGATAAGGATTTTATTGATGAAGAAGAAATAACGAGAAAACTTTCAGACAATAAAAATATCGATAAAAATAAATTAAGAGATATCTTAGCTAAATCTCTTGAAATTTCTTCGTTATCAACCGACGAAACAGCGTATCTTCTTAATGTAAATGATTCTGATATGCTTGAAGAAATGGAAGAAATGGCAATTAAAATAAAAAAGAAAGTTTATGATAACAGAATAGTAACTTTTGCTCCTCTCTATCTTGGGAATAATTGTATAAACAGCTGTCTTTATTGTGGGTTTAGAGTTGAAAATAAAAAAACAAAAAGACAGGTTTTATCAACGGATGAAATAAAAAAAGAAATAGAAGTGCTTACTGGGAAAATCGGTCATAAACGATTGATAGTTGTTTACGGCGAACATCCTTCTACAGATGTAAATTACATGATAGAAAGTATAAAAACCATTTATGGAGTAAAGGTCGCAACAAAATACGGTCACAGTGAAATAAGAAGAGTTAATGTAAATGCTGCACCTATGCAGATTGACGAACTTAAAAAATTAAAACAAGCCGGACTTGGAACTTATCAGGTATTTCAGGAAACTTATCATCATGATACATACAGAAAACTTCATCCAAAACAAACCGTAAAAGGAAATTACAGTTGGCGTCTGTATACAATGCATCGTGCTTTTGAAGCCGGAATAGACGATGTAGGAATAGGAGCGTTATTCGGATTATATGATTGGAAGTTTGAAGTTATGGGATTGGTATCTCATGCTCTGGAGCTTGAGTCAAGATTTGGAATAGGTCCTCATACGATTTCATTTCCCAGACTGGAAACGGCACAAAACACACCTTATGTTAAAAAAAAATTTCAAAATGTAACTGACAGAGATTTTAAAAAACTGATAACTGTTTTAAGGCTTGCAGTGCCGTATACAGGAATGATTTTAACGGCAAGAGAAACAGCAGCTTTAAGGAAAGAAGCATTCAAATTAGGTGTAACACAAACAGATGCATCTTCAAAAATAGGTATAGGAGCTTACAGCAGCAAATTATCGTCTCAGACAGGAGATAAACAGCAGTTTTATTTGGCAGACACCAGAAGTCTTGACGAACTTATAAGAGAACTTGCTCTTGACGGATATATAACTTCATTTTGTACCGCAGGATACCGTTGTGGCAGAACGGGTAGTAATATTATGCAGTTGTTAAAAACCGGAACAGAAGGAAAATACTGTAAATTAAACGCAGTACTTACTTTCAGGGAATGGCTTGATGATTTTGCAAGCACTCAAACAAAAGAAATAGGTGAAAAACTTATTGTGAACGAAATTAATGAAATAAAAGAAAAAATGCCTGCAATGTATTCTGAATTTTCAAAAATGTATAAAAGAATAACTCGAGGTGAAAGAGATATTTATATTTAAAAGAGATATTTTAAAATAAATCCAAAATGGAGGAAGGACTGGTGAAAATAGCGATATCAAGCGGTAAGGGTGGAACCGGTAAAACATTTATAGCCACAAATTTGGCAAAGACACTTTCCAAAATGGGTAAAGAAGTAAGGTATTTGGATTGTGATGTGGAAGAGCCGAATGGACATCTTTTTTTAAAACCTAAAATTTCAAAAGACGAAGATGCTTCTGTTCTGTTTCCAATTGGGGTTGATAAAAGCAAATGTACAAAATGTGGCAAATGTGCTAAGGTCTGTAAGTATAACGCAATAGCTATGCTTGGCGATAATATATTATATTTCCCGCAGCTTTGCCATGTATGTGGTGCATGCACGATTGTATGTCCTGTTGATGCGATAGTTAAGAAAGAACGGACAATAGGATTGATCAAACACGGTAAAAGCGAAAATATAGATTTTCATTACGGTTTGCTTAACACAGGCGAAGGTAGCATGACTGTCAAGTTGATTAAAAAAGTAAAAGAATATATCGGTAGTGGAATTAACATTCTTGATTCAGCGCCCGGGACATCTTGTCCGGTGGTAGCTACTGTAAAAGATGTTGACTTATGTGTGTTTGTTACCGACCCTACACCTTTTGGTGTTAATGATTTAAAACTTGCGGTGGATATGGCACGTGAAGTTGGACAAGAGCCGGTTGTTGTAGTTAACAGGGCAGATTCCTACAGCAATGAATTGTATGAATATTGCAAACAGGCAGAGCTTGAAATAGCAGGAGAAATACCTGATGACAGAAAAATAGCGGAAGTCTATTCAGTAGGCAATCTCATAGTCGACAAATCTTCCAAATATAGAAAAGTGTTTAAACAATTGGCAGAAAAGATAATTGAATTGGCTCAAAAAAAGCGCATAGTTAAAAAACAGAATAATACCATAATTGGTAGAATTAAAAATAATACAGAAACAAGCAAAAAACAGTCTGTCTGCGAAAAGAGGCCTAATGAAATAGTAATAATAAGCGGTAAAGGTGGAACCGGAAAAACCTCTATCTGTGCTTCATTTGCTGCATTGGCAAAAAATTCGGTTATTGCAGATTGCGATGTAGATGCGTCAGATCTTCATTTAATCTTAAAACCGCAGGTTAAAGAAAAAGGAGATTTTAGCGGGGGACAGAGAGCAGAAATTCAGCAATATAAATGTACAAATTGCGGTGCATGTTATGATTCATGCCAATTTAATGCTGTTATTCGAAATGGAGTGGTATATAAGATAAATCCTATAGCATGTGAAGGTTGTGGCGTATGTGAGCTTATATGCAAAGATCATGCAGTTATTATGAATGATGCAGTAAACGGTGAATGGTATATATCAGATACACGGTTTGGTCCTATGAGTCATGCAAAACTTGGCGTGGCAGAAGAGAATTCCGGGAAACTTGTCTCTCTTGTAAGGACAAAATTGGCGCAGCTGGCGGATAAATCAGGTAGTACATTAGGAATAATTGACGGATCCCCAGGGACAGGCTGTCCTGTTATTTCTTCTCTGGTTGGTTCTAAGTATGCGGTTATAGTTACCGAGCCTACAGTTTCAGGCGTTCATGATATGATGAGAATATTGGATGTTACAAAACATTTTGATATACCTGCAGGAGTTATAGTAAATAAAGCTGATTTAAATAAAAAGAAAACAAAGGAAATAAAAGAACTTGTCAATAAGAATAATAATGATTTTCTTGGAGAAGTTCCGTATGATAAAGCTGTAACTCATGCACAGATAAAAGGTATTTCTATTGTTGAATATAGCAATGGAGTTGTGAGTGAGAGTATAAAAAATATATGGGGAAATATAATTTCTCAACTAAAAAAAGGAGGAGCAAGTTTATGAAAGGAGCAATTTCAACAGACGGAGAATTTGTATCGGCACATTTTGGTCGTTGTCCGTTATTTACATTGGTGGATATTGAAAACGGTAAAATGGTAAAGAAAGAGGTGATAGCAAACCCGGGACATGAACCTGGTTTCTTACCTGAATTTCTAAGGAAGAAAGGCGTAACGCATATCATAGCCGGAGGTATGGGACAGCGTGCATTAATTATGTTTGAACAGAGCGGTATAAAACCGGTATTAGGTATATCGGGAAAGATAGATAATGTTATCAAAGAACTTGAACAAGGGACATTAAAAACAGGAGAAAGTTTATGTCACCCAGGTGATGGAAAGGGATATGGCGTTGAAAAAACACTCTGTGATCATCCACATGAGGATTAAGCAAATAAGGATGTACAATTAAGTTTAATTGTTTTTTGATGAGTGTATTTAAAATGTAAAAAATGGCTGAAAAACAGCTAAAGGAGAAAATACAATGAAAATTTGCATAACATCACAGGGTAAAGATTTAAATTCGCAAGTTGATCCTAGGTTTGGCAGATGTCAGTATTTTATGATAGTTGATGTCGACACTATGGAATACGAAGCAATTGATAATGCGAGCATAACTGCTTCAGGCGGTGCAGGTATTAAAGCCGGTCAATTTATGTCCGAAAAAGGAGTAAAAGCTGTATTAACCGGCAACTGCGGACCTAATGCATTTGAAACGCTTACAGCTGCAAAAATAGATATTGTCAGCGGCGTGTCCGGAACAATAAAGGAAGCTGTTGAAAAATATAAATCGGGAGAGCTTAAACCTAACAAATCCGCAAGCGTTGACAGCCATTTCGGAATGAAATAAAAATATCAGTTTAAAACAGTTTTAC
>JAQTSO010000026.1 GCA_028711215.1 Endomicrobiaceae bacterium
TGTTGGTAGGGGTTTTGCTGAGAATAACTTCTCCCAAAATGGCGTTAAGCAAAGATGACGTAAATCATTCTACGTCAAAGGCTTTAAAACAGAATTGGAAAAGTCTGACAAAAATAGTTATAACCGTATCAATGCGTTCCCTTGCATTTTTCGGGTTAATTTCATTTTTGCCGTTATATCTGCAGGGTAAAAATATTTCAATTACCGTCAGCAGCCATCTGCTTTTTATAATGTTGTTCAGCGGTGCTATGGGCGGACTTATCGGAGGACATTTATCGGATAAATTCGGGCGTAAACCGATTATCGCTTATTCTATGATGCTTGCAACTCCTTTTCTATGCGGATTTATATTAACAAACGGAATTCTAAGTACGGTATTTTTAGCTTTAGCCGGTATGGCTCTTTTATCGTCATTTTCAGTCACGGTTGTTGCCGCTCAGGAAATTTTAACTAAAAATCAGGCTATGGCATCGGGGTTAATGCTTGGATTCGGCATAGGCATCGGAGGACTCGGTGTGGGATTAATAGGATTTTTCGCAGAGCATGTAAGTCTCAATTATGCAATTTATCTGCTGATAGCGCTGCCGTTTTTAGGCGGAAGTTTTTATGCTTTAAAAGCAAAATAAAATATTCAGCTTTATGAAATATTTTTAATTTTAATTTCCGAAAAACAGCATATAAGAAAGGAGCAACAATCCGAAAGCATACCAGAATCTTACAAATTTTATTGACTTCGGAGTTATTTTAAGCTCTGCTTCAACTCCCGTTATTTTTAAGAAAATTTTCTGGATTTTCAGCGAGAATTTTAAAAAAGGTTCAGGATTAATAATTCCGAAAATAAGTAATAGATACATAATTAAAAAAAATATTAACATGTGAACAGGAAGATTCGGCATAAAAACTCCTTTTTGGCTTTTTCGTAATTTTAGCAAATTATTTTAGTAAAAAATTGTTTAATAAGATTTTTATATTGTTTTTTATTTCATTAAAGATCAAAAGACATATAAATTTAGTATAATGAAATTGGTCATATAGTTCGTGTATCATGACTAAATAGGGGAAGATATGACACAGAAACAGATTTGCAATGTTCTTGAAATTGTAAGATGGTTGTGTATAATAGCCGGTTTTAATCTGGCTTATTTTTTAGGGAAAGATCCTGCAGGACAACTTCACATTATAATGCCGTGGTTCGTAATACCTCTTTCCGGACTTACAGGGATTGAATCAGTCTGGTTTGGAAAGGTTGCATCAGAACTTAGCGGGTACGGATATAATCCTGCATATCAACGCCAATCCGGTATGAACAATATAGCGGTGGCAATAACTGCCATAATCGTATCGTTTTTTGAGTGGGGAACACATGCCGAAATTGCGGTACTGATGATAATGCTTATTTTCCTTACGCTGTCAGCCTGCAACCACGCCTATTCAGCAATAAAAGATAAAAACTACGCACTAAAAAATTTGATGAGACCGTTAATGACAGCTTTGCTGTTAGCCTTTACCGTCCCATTCATCATCCGCGCCTTGTCATAATATCTAATTTTAAATCAGCCAATTCAAAATATAGATCTAATTTGTAACTGATGGGCATGATGAAATGATGGTTTTATTGTAAACTCTTATAAAAAATCTTATAATACCTGGACACATCTTGTAAAAACAAAATAAAAACAAAGGATACAAATATGCCCGATACTAAATATCCTAGTGGTTCAGAATGGAGAAAATGGGATTTGCATATACATACTGCATCTTCTTATGATTACGACTATAAATCGAGTGATGCCGATGAGAAACTTGTAACTTGTTTATCAAATAATTGTATTGCTGCTATTGCAATAACAGACCATCATTTAATAGATGTCAATAGAATCAAAAATATCAAAAGTTTAATTGAAAATAAAAAATTAGGCATTACTGTTTTTCCAGGAATAGAGTTAAGGACTGATAAAGGAAATGGAAGAATTCACATAATTGTTATATTTCCAGAAGGGACAGACACAGTTTTTTTAGAAACTAATTTTAATTCTTTTAAAAGTAATAAAGGAAATTTAGGGACAAAAAGGGATGAAAATGAAGAATTGTTTTTTAAACTAGATGATGTTTTAGAATGGCTTGCAGATTTATCTACAAGATCACAACTAGATTCTATAATTACAGTTCATGCTGGAAATAAAGATAATGGGATCGGAAAAGAATTAGTTTCTTGTCTTTCAGTGTCTGATGCAATAAAAACAGATATTGCAAGCAACATTCATATTTTTGAAGTTTCTAGTAAAAAAGATGAACAGGAATATAAGAAAAAAGTTATTCCAGAGCTAGCCAAAATTAAAATTCCTCAAAAAGCCATAATTTTGTGTTCAGACAATCATGATCCTAGAGATGATGCAAAACAAAATGAAATTGGTGGGCGTTTTACCTGGATAAAATCAGATACTACATTTGAAGGATTAAGGCAAGCTTTATGCCATACTGATGAAAGAATTTATATTGGTGATAAACCTGAAAAGCTTGTTGTTTCAGAAAAAGATAAAACATTATACATAAAGTCGATTTCTTGTCAAAGAATAGATTCCCCTAACAATAAAGATGTAAAGTGGTTTGATTTTAATATTCCTTTAAACCTTGGATTGACAGCAATAATAGGCAATAAAGGTTCTGGGAAAAGTGCCTTGTCTGATATAATTGGACATACGTGTAAATGTTTTGGAACGATGGGTGAGGCATCTTTTTTAAATAGTGAAAGATTTAGAAAACCTCCTGAAAATTATGCTAAAGATTATTGTTCTACAATAACATGGGCTGATGGTAAACAGGAAATCATAAACTTAGAAGTTTCGTCATACGGAACTTCTTTGGAAAATGCTCAATATCTTCCGCAAAAATATATTGAAAGATTATGCACTGAACTCATGGCAGAGAAATTTCAAGAGCAAATAAATGATTTAATTTTGTCACATATTGCAGAATCTGAAAAAGGCTCAGCTTCAACTTTAGGTGAATATACTGACGGTAAAATCATTGCTCAAAAAGAAGATATAAAAAAATTAAAAGATGAATTGACTATTGTTAATGATAAAATAATAGAATGTGAAAAATATTTAAAAACAGAGTATATTAGTGAAAATTCAGAAAAAATTGCAAAGATAGAAGATACATTGAAAAGACTTGAAGAAGACTTATCGAGTACGCCTAAAGTAGCAGCAACGAATTCATCTTCTAAAGAAATAGAACAGATTAATGAAATTGATAGCAAGATTACAAAAATACAGCAGGATATAAATAGTATTAATGTACAAATATTAGATGTTAATAAACATATTGAGGAATTAGTAAAATTGCAAGTTGAAATAAAAAATATTGTTGATAATCTTGCCAGAACAAACGAAAAAGTATCAACTTACAATAGCAAGTATCAAAATAAGCTAATAAGAAGCATAGAACTTAAAAATTCTCCAGCAGAAGATATTGTGCATCACTTGTCCGAATTGAATAAAACAAAAAAAGATTTGGAAAAAAAATTAGGGATTGAATTTTTGCCAAATAATGGTTCTCTCGATGAAAACTTGCAGACACACAAAGATACATTTCATGGACAGCTTTATATTATGCAGATAGAAAAAAATAAGTTATTAAGTAGTTTAGACTCTAAAAATAAAGAATATCAAATGTATGTTAAAACAATTGATGAAAAAAAGAAAAATATAGAATCTATTAAAGGTTCTAAAGACAAACCAGAGACATTAGAATATTTAAAACAAGAAAAAATAAATATAGAAACAGTAATGCCTAATAAATATTCAGAATTTAAAACCAAAAGAATTCAAATAATAAGTGATATAATAACAAAAAAACAAGAGATTGTAGATAAATACTCTGAACTTTATCAGCCCGTAAAAGAGAAGTTGAAAGATTTTTTGAGAGATATGAATATGTCTTTTGAGGCTGCAATGCAAATAGCTGGTAGTATTGTAGGTGATAATAATAGAGCTAGTAGGCTTGAAGAAAAACTTTTATCATTTATTCATCAAGGGAAAGAAAGTGAATTTTATGGAAAAGCACCTGGCTTAGAAAAAATGCGGACTTATATCAAAAATATAAATTTTTCTGATGCATCTACTATATCACATTTCGTAAATAATATTTTAGAAATAATGCACAAAAATCAAGATGCTATTTTAGATAAAAAGAACTTTTATAATTATATTGCGGCATTAGACTACATTTCTATTGATTATAAACTTACTATGAATGATATATCTTTAAGAGAGTTGTCTCCAGGAGAACGTGGTATAGTATTGTTAATATTTTACTTATCACTAAGTAAAAAGAATATCCCTTTAGTAATAGATCAACCGGAAGATAACTTAGATAATGAAACGATATTTACAAAGTTAGTTAACTGTATTCGTGAAACTAAAGCTAAAAGGCAAATTATTATAGTAACGCATAATCCTAATATAGCTATAGCCTGTGATGCGGAGCAAATAATATGCTCCAAGGTAGATAAAGTAAACAAGCACATAATGTATGAATACGGTAGCATAGAAAATCCTGCCATAAAAAAACAAGTTGTTAATGTATTAGAAGGAACAAAAGATGCGTTTAAATTACGAGGAGTGAAGTACGAGCCAGAATTAAAGTAAAAACTTAGTATAAGACAAAAACATTATCTATCTATCTGTTTTTATTGAATATGTTTTATATAAATATTTTCTTAAAATTTTCCATTTAACAATTGGGCTAATCGAGTGTTGATATCGTTTCTGTTAGTTGCCATTTCTGTAGCTTTACTGATAGATTGCCAATATTCCTTTGATAAAAATATTGCAATATCTCGAGCTTCTTTGAAAAATATCGGGGTAGTGGAAAAAAATATTAGATATAATTGTTCTAGAATATAAATTGCTCCATTGATTATATACATAAAATCTTTATAATAAGATTTAACCTCTCCCTTGTCTGGCATGTTATGGCAGAAAGAATCTCTAAAAGCTTTTACACGCTTCGTATATTCTGAATTAAATAATATGTCAAAATCTGCTGATAGAGCAGTCTTTTCTTTTTCTGTAAGTAATAAAAAATCTGATTTTGTAGCCAATTTTACTATTGATTGAAGTGTAATTTTATCGTTATTTTTACCTGAAGGTTCTATTAGCTTTCTAACAGCAAGGATTGCTCTTTGACGGATTGCGTAAAATGTATATAAATAAACATGAGTGTTTTTATTCTTTTGTTGATATGCCTCTGGAAACATAAACATATGGGTATCTATTAATGCATGAATTGTAGCACTACAAACAATTTTTAATTGATATTTGAGTTCTTCATTATATTTTGCCTGAACCGTATCCATTGTGCTATTAATCCTTACCAATCTTTCTAAGACAAATATATTTTACATTCATATTAATGCTAAGTCCAGTATATTTAATTATTTTTAAAATCGACAAAATGAAAAGTGTACTGTAAAGTTAGGGTTGATAATATAAAATTATATGCTGTTTGAGAAGATTTTGGGTTGTTTTTTATCATTCGAAACATTAAGATTTTATCTATCTGTAGCAGGTTAAGCTTTTTTTAGAAAAAGATTAATATTCCAAAGTTTATTACATTTTTTATTGTTTATTATAGATGAGATATCAAAATCATTGCTTCCTATCCAAAGACTGCGGTCATTATCTTTGTTTTCAAACATAATTTTATATTTATAAGAATTAAATGCTTTATGGTAATATTTTCTTTCGGCATCGTGAAGAATAACAATTCCGTTTTTATTTAATAATTGGTGTGATTTTTCCATACACGCTGTTCTTGCTCTGCCGTCAATAAGGATAAAATCAAATTTGCCCAACGTATCAGGAAAATTTATGTAATCTTTAAGATCTTCATAAGCCCCGTCTCTATTTTCATCTATCCACGGAAAATTGTTTGGTTTTATATTGTAAATAATAACATTTGTATTTTTATTTTCAGCTTTTACTATTTGGCTCCATTTGAAATCATGTTCTAGTGAATACCATTTTGCGGTTTCATTTAATAATAGTGGGAAAAATAGTGTACTGTGACCGGCTCCCCACTCTAAACATTTGTTGGGAGATAGTTCTTTAATCAACCACTTTATCAGGTGAATTTCCGGTTCATTCATATAAGGTCTTATATGTTTTTTCTTGAAAATCTTGCATGTTCTGTTTATCGCTGATTGATAAATGAAATTTAATGTAGAAAAAATTATAGAAGACGGATATTTTTGTTTAATTTTCATTGTTTTTTGTTTTAAGTAGATTATTCAAAATTGTATGCAGCCAAAAGTTTATAAAATGTATAACAAAGAAAGTTGATATTCTATATTTATACAATACAATATAAATATGGACTAAATCAATTATATTATCAGGGGGTAAATGAAATCAAAATTAGAAATAGATATCGGTTTTAAGATAATAGCAAAAATAACAAACGTCGCCTACCAAAATTTTCAGATGAAAGACAACCCCGAAGTTTGGGTTTTATTTAAAAGCCTCGCCATAGACTTTTTTGCAATTTAGTTGATTAATTAATCATTTCCAAAAAATAATAGAAAATGAAAAAATTAATACATACTATAAACTTATTTTGCTATTATAATGTAGTATTCTTTTTATCATTAATAAGAGGGCGGGTAAATGATTTATGACAGATTTTACAATAGATAACAAAATTCAAATCATTCGTAATTTTGTGCCTGTGCCTAAACCGCAGTTTGAGGGCAATGAAAATGCAACACGATATATAATATGGAATCTGTATAATCGTGTTTGTGAAGCTGTAAAATCGTTTGTAATATTATTGGATAATCAGAGATATTATGACGCATTTATAATTGCCGGTCATGCATTGGAAACATGCAGTATTTTGAGTTATATCAAAGATAACGATACTGAGGCAGCAAAGCTTGAAAATTACAATAAATATATAGCACAGTCTTCTGTTGCTCGTTTAATTGCTATACTTGAAATGGATTCTAATCTTGAAAAAGATTATGCTCGGAACGCATATGAGATAGTTCTACAAATATTTTGTTCTGTTGAGAACACTGTATTTAAATATACCCAGAATACCGAAGAAAAGCACAAAGAAATTATTGAGGAAATAAAATCTCTAGATGAGATAAGTATAGGAACAATTAAATCAGTAAAAAATTTTTACAAGTTACCACGCATTAGAGATTATATAACCGCATTTTCAAAAAAAATGGGAAATATTAATGATAAAGAAATTTTTATGTACTATACAAAATATTGTGATTATAAACACAGCAATATGTTAGCACCCGGTGTATTGGCAGGAGATATTGATGCCGAAGAAATTGATTGGTTTATTGAGTTGGTTCAGAATATTGTTCAGTATCTAGAAAAATCAAAAATCCCCTAAAAACTTAATAGGAAAAATATTTTAAAAATTCGCATTTACAAACAAATAAGAACTCTAAATAAAGTGTTTTTTATATAATATAATCTAATGTTAAAGCATTGAGTTTATTTTTGGTTTCACGCCAATATGGCAGATAGGTATCCATATAAGATATGAAAGCTTTGCCATGTTTATGGTGTATTGTGTGACCAAGTTCGTGAACAATAATGTATTCCAAACACTCTATAGGCTTATGAACAAGTTGTAAATTAAATGAAATTCTCCCGGTTGTTTTGCTGTATGTTCCCCAACGTGTTTTCATATACTTGGTAATCCACTTATTACATTGTAATCCTGTTTTCTCTTCCCAAATTGGAAGTAATCTATTTATTTCATCTTTTAGAAATTTTCGTAAAACTTTACGCACATAATTCTCACGTTGCTCTACAGAACATTCCTTGTGAACAGTCAAAACGACTTTTTTACCGCTAAGTACAAAACTATTGTTCTTTTTACAGTGTTGCACCTCTAAATAATATTGTTTACCCCAAATATAGATTGTTTCTCCAGATATAAATTCTCGCTTAGTATGTCGTAACTGTTCGGCAAACTTCTTTTGCTGTACTCGTATCCAACTTATTTTTGAAGCCGCAAAAAGCTGAATACTTTCATCGCTAAAAGATGATGGAACGGAAATACGCACCATACCATTCGGTGGCAATACAGAAAGATGCAAATGCTTAATTTGTTTTTTAACAATCTCTATTTCAATTTCTTGTAACTTCATTGTTATTAAAATTCCTTTTGAACATTTACTAACTCGTATGCTCTTTCTACAGTATCCTCATTTTTTAGTACATTATATAATTCAGCTTTAATTCTATTGATTTTTACAGGATTTCCTCTAAAATCCGCCATCTTACTTTTCATAACAGCATTATAAAGTTTGCCGGCAAGTTTTTCATCTTCACCAAACTGTGTGTAGAACGCCCTCTTTGCAGCACTACTGCGAACAGATTTTGGAAATTCTTCGTTTTCTTCTGGTCTGTCTGCTTTTTTTAACAAGTCCAAATACTTGTCAAGCAAATCCTTGTAGGCAATCACACCACTTTTACGATCATTTATCAATTGTTCAAGAATTGTAGAAATTTTTTCATAATAAATAGGGTTAACTATTTGCTTTTCAATAATCTTCTTGCGAATATTGTTCTCAATAGCTTCTGCTGCAGCTTCTTGAGATGGTTTGTCAGACTCGTTCTTTAATACTTTTTCCTGCTGCATTATAAAATCAAGCACTGTAAAATTATCAAATGCACCCAATTTCTCACTATCATAGGCAATAATATAGTTGTCAATCAAAAAACGCATTCCTGGTTGATACGCCTTAAAATCAATAAAATCACCACTTGCCATACCAATATCATTTCTTAAATCGACATAGAACTTTACTTCCTGTTCAATTTCAGCTTGTCTTTGAACAGAATATCCTGCTTCAGACATGTCTGGTTTTATTTCTGCGTACGCTCTTGTAAGGCGTGCTGAAAGTTGATACAACTTCTCACGCATACGTGCAAAAACTTCATCTTTTCCGACATCAACACCATTTTCCCCACAAAAATATTGACGATATTCAAGCTTTCCTTTTGGTTGTTTTACGCCATCGCAAAGAGCTTCAATCTCATCTAATGTTTTATTAAAATATGTCTTTGCTTCTTCAACCCTACTCTTGATTAGTCCATCAATATCTTCCTTGTCATAAGCATCAAAATTACTTTTACCTGCATATTGATTTACTGCATCGGTAAGGTTTTCAAACAACTGCTTATAATCAACAATATACCCAAAATCCTTGTTTTCATCGTAAAGACGATTAACGCGGCAAATAGCCTGAAATAATCCGTGATCTTCCATATTCTTATCAATGTAAAGATAAGTACAGGGAGGTGCGTCAAAACCAGTCAAAAGTTTATCCACCACTATAAGCAGTTTCATATTGCTAGGCTCTTCTACGAATTTACGTTTTGCCTCTTTTTCAAAAACTTCACGGTCTATACCGTTCAGCATTTTTTTGTATGCTTCATATTTCTCCCAAGTGTCATTGTTTTCATCCATGCTTGTAGTTTCAGTACGTAATACTTGCTTAGAACTATCAAATGATGTAATTATGGCACAGTTATTAAAATTTTTTGATGTAAAAATTTCATAATATTTACAGGCGGAATATATACTGTCTGCAATAAGCAAGGCATTACCGTTACCGTTTTCAAGCTGAGGCTTAGTATTAAAATCAAAAATTATATCACAAGCGATTTTCTCCAAACGTGTTCTACTGCCGTAAAGCGTTTGTAGGTTACCCCAAAGTTGTTTAAGTTTTGCTTTTGCTCTTGGCATAAGAGCACGGGTTTTTGCCTCAAACCATTCATCAATTTTCTGCTGATTAGTAACTTCCTGAGGAATATCTCTTGCCTCATAACGTAAATCTAAAACAACATTATCGGATACAGCTTCTTTATATCTGTAAGTGTGAATATAATCACCAAAAGTTTGCTTACTTTTATACTCTCTTAAAAGTGGTGTGCCTGTAAAACCTATAAAAATACTATTTGGTAAAATTTCTTTCATTGCTTTATGCAGTTTACCAGATTGCGTTCTATGACATTCATCAACAAAAACAAAAATATCGCCTTTTGCTGAAAAGTTTCTTGGCAATGCTTTTTTTATTGCTTCAATATATGCATCATAATTATCTTTCTTAACAGTACTTGTACTTTTACGACCGAATTTATGTACCAAAGAACAGATAAGACGATCTTCTTCTCTGTTTAGTCGCTGAATTAAATCTTCGCAGCTTGTTGTACGGTAAATTTTTTCATCTACTCCACCGTAAGTTTTTTCTATTTGTGTATCAAGTTCGTCTCTATCAGTGATAATCAACACACGTGTATTTGGATATACGGATAAAATCCATTTTGAAAGCCACACCATAGTAAGCGATTTTCCACTGCCTTGAGTATGCCAAATAATGCCACCTTCGTGTTTTTGAATTTTTTCCTGCGCTTCCAAAACGCCAAAATATTGATTATGGCGGCAAATTTTCTTTATCCCCTTATCAAAAATAATAAAATTATGAATCAAATCTAAAAGACGAGTTTTTTCGTAAATACTATATATCTGGCATTCAAGTTTACAGTCTTTCAAAAGCATACAAACATTATTGATTTGCTTTGCCTTAGCATTGGTGGTTTCGTTAAAATTTTTCCATTCCAAATAATACTTTTCATCGGTTCTGATAACACCGTAACGAAGCCCCTCACTATCATTGCCTGCTGCCACAATTTGAGCTGTGGTAAAAAAAGGATAAATAAAACCTTCACGCTGGTTGGTAAGGTTTTGACGGATTCCGTTACTTACAGAAATGGTACTTTTTTTAAGTTCAATAACAGATATGGCAATACCGTTTACATAAATCACCAAATCAGGACGTTTTTCACACTTTTCTAAAATGGTAACTTCTTCAGCGACAGCAAAATCATTGTTCTCAGGTTGTTCCCAATCAATAAGATTAATAGTTTTTGGAATGCCATCTTGGTCATTTACTGTTACACCGTATTTAAGAAGGGAATAAACTTCCTTGTTGACAGAATACAGTTTCTCAGCATTTGGGCAAGCATTTGCCGTTTCACTAAACTTTTCTATGGCTTTGTCAGCAAGATATTCGCTATATGCCATTTTATCTGTAAGGAAACTTTTTAGCATTGCATGTATAACATTGCTGTTAGTCTTATCCTGCAAATTACCGAGATAAGAATAGCTCAATTTTTGCTTAAAAAACTCAACAACTCTGTTTTGTAAGTTCCTTTCACTTTCACCAATTGGAATTTGAGCTACCATATTTTTACCTTTTATCAATTAAACATCTCTCTGCTTTTTTTTAATGTATCTTCAATTATATCATCTGCAAAAACTTCACGGGTACGTTTTGCTTTCCACTCCGAACTGTTTTCAATGTAGCTTATTACACTTTCTACTGTTGCTACTTGTCCTTGTCCTTCTAATTTAACACGGGCATTGTCAACAGTTGCCAAAACCTCAAGTTCATCTCTAGTCCACATTTTGAAACCTTCAAGCCAATCAAGTTCAGCACTAATTCCACAGTGTTGTATATAATCCTGAATATTTGCTATATCCTTACCTTTTGCAAACATTGTCCCTTGTTTACCTTCCGTTATAGTTATGTAATTGTTTTGTATAGCAATTTTTTCGCCCCCATTATAACGTACTCTTGGGTCATAAGGTCCAGCAGCTTTTTCACAAAAGCCTGAAACATCAGCTTTATGCTTGCGATCAAATAAGTATAATAATTTTGTTACCTTAACACGTCCAAGAGGATATTTTGGATTATAGAATTTATCCACTATAGCAGAAATAATAACAGCATCCATAAAATCCTTGCTATATTCTTTTACCTTATTTTGTACTGCATCTTCTTGCGTTTGTTTTATAGTTTTAACAATTCTAATTTTTCCAGTAAGCAATTGTTGCATTGCACCCTGCTTTACCAATTTCACCTTTCTCAATTTTGTTTGCAACATCTCTATTTCAGCATCCATATCACCAATGATATTTACAATGGCAGTTTGTTCTTTAATATCATCTGGTATTGATATCTCATACTCCAGCATCTTTTGCGATTGCAAGTGAATGATTGTAATTCCTTGTGTGTATTGAACTAAATCATTCTTTAATAGAGGTAATAAATAACTAATGAATCTTGTATCAACTTCAATTTTTGGACGTAATATATTAATATCCCCACCTAATCTTACATTGTTTTCTAACACTACTGCAGATTTAATCAAATCAACTCCTGTCGTAGTTGTTGAACCAGGCAAAAGCAAATCACCTTTTTTTGAAATATATCCCTCATTGAAATCCGTTTTACTATTAACTTTGCCAATTACTTCTTTATAAATTGTAAAAATTTCACCATATAGAATGCATTTATTTTTTCCATTAGGAGAAAGTTTTTCTTTTGAAAGTCCAAACCCTTTATGCAATTTAAAGATTTTGTCCATTGCTTTTTTGTTCCATTTTCCCTTAAATCCCTCTAAACGTATTTTACCTGTAAGGAGATTTTGTATTGTTCCTTGTTTTATATTTTTTTTCTTGGCAATAAGTCTCTCCAAACTAAAAATATATTCATCCATATCTGAAAGTACAGAAGCAATAGTGGCTTGCTCGGTATAGTCATCAGGAAATGGGATTACAATATGATTGAAATCATTTTTTGTGATTTGATTTATTGTTGCGCTACTATTATTACGAATTTGATCTTGAATTATTGAGCTACGAAATAGTTGAAAAATATATTGAGCATACTCACTTCTAAACACGGACATAAAAGCCCCGAAAGTAGCATTATAGTCCCTATGTGCTATTGCACTTTTGCCAATCAATTTACTACTTCCATTCCTTACACAAATAACTATATCACCTTCACGGATTAGTAATTTTTCATCAACCTTTTTATTGACAAAGACGCAATCATTAAAATTAAATTGTTCATTTTGAATATTTGAAGAGCGTAAAACTAACAAACCATCACTTACTACATCATTTGGACTGTATGTTAAACCTTGCAATATTTCTCCGCATTCAATTAGCAGTTTTTCATTCCACCCTTTTACCATACAAATCCCATTTTTTCTAAATGTTTTTTTACTTTTATTTCATAATTTTCAACAGCAGTTTCAAGTTCAGGCAATGTATTTTCATAGCGTTCGACAATTTCTAAAATATGCTCACTTATGTGTTGTGACACAGTTTTATATAGACTGTTAATATCATTATAAATTTGAGTATGCCATTTGCGGTTGATAAGCAACTCTTTAATTTGTTTTACAGTTAAATTAGCATACTTTACTTTTGCCTTGTCATCTAGTTGTTGAATAAGAATTCTTACTAATTTTTCTTTTTCAGAAAGAGTATTTGATATTTTTAAATATCTTATCCAGATAGCAAAATCTTCAGTATCAGTTTCTTTGTTTTTCTTTGCTTGCTTAACAGATTTTTCAATTTCACTTTTGATTATTTCACCTTTTGAGTTAAAGAAATCTTTTAAAAGCCCCTCATCACCACCATACTCATCCAATATCTCATCTATTTTACTTTTCTCTTCATTGATAACACTTTGTGCTTCATCAACAGCAAGTTTTTCTTCGGCAAAGAATTCTTTTATAATCAAATCTTTTGGAATAATTTTGCCATCCCAACCATTTTCTTTTCTTGTTACTGAGTCATCTTGCTTCTTTGTTTTTTTATAAAAAATATCAATTTCTCTTCCTGTTTCATAACCGTCTTTTATCACAAGATAAACATCATCTGCCATTACTGTTTGCCAATATGAAAGAAGTTCTTCGTAAACATCGTATTTGTCAATGAGTTTCACATCTTCAAATTCAGCGATGATTTCTTCCGCTATTTTTACAATTAATTCATTCGGTTTAGTTTTACTTTGCAAGTTAAAGAATAGTCGATCGGAGGTGGTTTTCCACTTTGTATATGCTCGCTCTATTTTTTTGCCATAGTTTTTAAAAGCTGCATCATCATAAATGATATTGCGAATGGTATCTTTTTTTAAATTAAGTTTGTAGTAATCTTTGCAAAATGTATCAAAAATTTTTTCTTTTAACCCTTTGAATTCACCCCAATATCTTTGAAGTCCATCAATATCAACAACAGGAATTCCACCATTAAGGTGGGCATTTATATCTTGAATAACATCCTTTGTGCCTCCGTCAATATAGCGAGGAATATTGAGGTTGTAATTATTTTTTTTAATCTCATCAAGCATTACCATTCGAGAATAACCATTCTCTTTTTTCATACCATTGAAATTGGTAACTATTTTATAAATATCGCGTTCACGTAAGCGGTTTTTGTTGCCATCTTTTATATAATCATGACTTGCATCAATCATAAAAAGACCTTTTCTCATATTGGCTCTTTCTTTATCAAGCACAAGAATACAAGCAGGAATACCCGTCCCATAAAATAGATTGGAAGGAAGTCCTATAATTCCTTTTATATAGCCTTTATCTATGATATTTTTGCGGATGGTTGATTCGGCATTACCTCGAAACAGTACACCATGCGGCAAAATTACAGCCGCTTTTCCATTGCTTTTCATCGACTTTATAATATGCAAAATCCAAGCATAATCACCGTTTTTTTCAGGTGGCATTGATTCATAACTATCAAATCTGCCATATTCGTGACCTGTCAACCCACTTGCCCAGTTTTTTAAAGAAAACGGCGGATTTGCCACAACATAATCAAACCTTTTTAGTGTAGTATGTTCATCATTTTCAAAATATTGAGGAGAAGCAAATGTATTATCTGTCCTAATTTCTCCATCTGCACGATTATGTAGAACAAAATTCATCTTGGCAAGACCTGCAGTTGTTGTTTCTTTCTCTTGCCCATATATTGAAATTTTGCAAGGTGATTCATCAGCTACTTTTATAAGCAACGAACCAGAACCACAAGCCGGATCATAAGCGGTTTGGTCATTTCTTGCTTTGTCTATTCCGATAATTTTTGCCAAAATTCTTGATACTTCAGCAGGAGTATAAAACTGTCCTTTACTCTTTCCACTTTCAGTGGCAAAGTTGCGCATTAAGTATTCATAAGCATCCCCAAGAATATCATCACCACTTGCATGATTGTTTTTGAAATCAAGTTCCGGGCGTTGAAATATGGCAACAATTTTGGTGAGTTTATCCACCATCTCTTGCCCTTTCCCTATTTTTGTTTGATCATTAAAACGAGCGTTGTCTATAATACCTTGCAGATTGTTTGCTTGGGCAAGTTTTGAAATAATCTTATCAATACCCTCACCGATATGTTTATTACCTTTTAAGGCAACAATATCGTCAAAACTCCCGCCTTCTTTTGGGATAGTAATATCTGTAAATTTTCCTTTGCCCTTAAATTTGTCGCTTACATACTTAACAAATAACAAAGTAAGTATATAATCTTTGTATTGAGAAGCATCCATCCCTCCTCTCAATTCATCGCAACTTGCCCACAGGGAACTATATATTTCACTTTTCTTTGTAGCCATAGTATGATTATTTACGCTCCTTTATAGAAAAAAATTACTAAAAAATTATATCAATTTTAATATATTTAAACAAAATTATTTTACTCACCGCAACAGCAATAAAAAATCAAAACTTGCCAAATATCAACTTATACATAAGTAATTTTATGAATATCGGATTGTTGCTCTTTGGTATGTTACTGAGAGTTTATCCTGATTTATAGTATTAATTTTGATTAGTTTAGACAATAAAAATTTATCCGAGTACTAACAAGCCAATATTCAAAGTCACAAATGTTTGATAAGATTTCAATGTTTTTTTTATGAAGTATTTTTGATTTTTTTGACAAAGCCTGAAATTTCTTGTCGTTTGAAACATTAAGATTTTAGGTGAAATGAAGTATTTAAAAAGTGCGGTGTACGAAAAGTGAAAACGGTACATAAACTTTTGAAATACAAAATTGTAGCCAAAAGATTAATGTTGATTTGTTTCTTTAAAAAAGAAAAAAACGGAGAAGGGGGGATTCGAACCCCCGATACGATTTCTCGTATAGCAGTTTTCGAGACTGCCGCCTTAAACCAACTCGGCCACCTCTCCATTTAAACAACAAAATAAAAAACAAGAAAAAATATATTCTTGTTCTTTATTTTATAGAAATATAAATTAATTTTCAATTAATCTAGGTGTAGTTGAGTTACTTCCAACCAAAGTCAAAGTCTGAGCCCCATCTTTAGAACTTGTTGTGGCAGTAAATGATTGACCGCCGTCTGAAATATTGTATGATGTAAAGTATTTGTTTCTTCTTGCATCTACGCCAAATGCACCGCCGAATGTCTGCCCTACCGAACCTGCATAATACTGACCGTGTCTTGTATAATATATTTGTTGAGCAGCATTAATTTCACCAAGAAGAGCCTTTCCCTCAGTAGCAATTCCTTTTTTAACATAACCTCTATATACCGGAAGACCAAGAATTGCAAGAATAGCAACCATGACGAGTGTTATAACAAGTTCCGTTAAAGAAAAACCTCTTTTTTTATTCATAACAAACACCTCTTAAAAACACTGTCTACTTCAGCAACATAAGTCTAACATAAAATAACTATTTTTTCAATATGATTTTTTCCTCTATATTTTTATTTGTTAAAATAGTTGTGCCGTATAAGACATAGAAGTATACTTTGGGAATTCCAAATGCTCCGTCTTTTGACTGTATAAAGACTTTATTTAAGTATGATTCTGTATTATTAATCATGATTTTGACTTTCGGAATGCCCTCAACCGTAACTATGGTCATATTTTTATTTTCAACAGCTTTCAGGTTGAAATTATACTCTTTGCTTTCTTCATTATAGCTGATTTTAAATCCATATGCTTTCTTATCAAAAAGGCTTAATTCTTCTCTGTTACCTGTTTTTTCGGCATATAAAAGCCAATATGCATCAACAGGATTTTTTTTATCAATTTGCCCTTCCTTGTCCAATTTCACATCGTAGCATACAATGTTTGCATTTTTACTTCTTTCCATTATAAAAAGCCTATTCTTTGGAGTTTGCTCATGAGCAAAGGAAATAGAATAAAAAATCATCAAAATAAGAGTAAATATTAAATTTTTCATTCTACTTGTCTCCTAATTTTTTTAGTAACCAACCCATATTTTCACCTAATTTTGACATGATTTTTAAACCTTCCTCATCATTGTTTACATCACCCGGCTGTTTGCCGAACCCCATATTCCAGTAATTTGAACCTACCACTATCATTTCCAATATTGTAAAAAAGTTGTTAATTGAATTAAATGCGTGAAGTGCACCGGCCCTTCTTACGGCAACCACGCCTGCACCGATTTTTTTTGCAAACAACGAGTCATTTGCTCTTGCAACCATCCCGGCTCTGCATATCAGAGAAGCGGCAATCGGCGTAACATTTGCAAAATATACAGGAGAACCTAATATGATTCCGTCGGCTTTATCCATTTCGGCTATACAATCGTTTATAATGTCGTCTTTTATAATGCATTTTTTGTCTTTGTTTTTTACGCATTGATAACATGCTATACATCCTGACACTTTCTGTGCACCAAATTGAATTTGCTTAGTTTCAATGTTTTGTTTTTCTAATTCTTTAAATACCGTGTTTATCAAAATTGATGTGTTCCCGTCTTTTCTGGGACTACAATTAAAAGCAACAACTTTCATATAGGTCTCCTATAATAACTTGCTGATTATGATATAAAATTTATTTGTTTTTTGAAAGAGTAATATTAATCCGGCACTAGAGAAAATCAATAAAAAATGATAGAATTAGCAATCTAAAACCCGTAAAAAGAGGATAACATGTATTTTTCAAAAGCATTTATACCAACATTAAAAGAAGCTCCGTCTGATATGGATAATGTATCTGCAAAGTTAATGGTTAGATCAGGTATGATAAGAAAATTAGCCAGCGGATTTTTTGAACTGCTTCCGACAGGACTCAAAACACTTGAAAATGTTATAGAAATAATAAGAGAAGAGATGAATGAAATAGACGGACAAGAAGTACGTCTTCCGCTACTTCTTCCGAAAGACTTATGGCTTGAAACAGGCAGATGGAACGTTTACGGTAAAGAATTATTCAGACTTAAAGACAGAAAAGATACAGAGTTTTGTCTGGCTCCAACACACGAAGAAGGTATAACAAATATGGTAAGAAATGATGTCAAATCATACAGACAGTTGCCTTTGATGTTATATCAGTTTGGCATGAAATTTAGAGATGAAATGAGACCTAGATTTGGAGTTATGAGAGCAAGAGAATTTATGATGAAAGATGCTTACTCTTTCCATGTAGACGAAACAGATATGGAAAAATATTATAAAAGAGTTTATGAAGCTTATGAAAAGATTTGTAAAAGATGTGGTTTTAAATATAGAGTAGTTGAAGCTTCATCAGGGGCAATCGGAGGTAGTTTTTCTCATGAGTTTATGGTTCTTGCAGAAACAGGAGAAGAAGAAATTGCATGGTGTAATTGCGGATATGGTGCAAACTCCGAAAAAGCCGAATGTGTAAGACCTGAAAAAACACCAAGTTCCGAACAAATGCTAAATATTGAAGAAGTTTTAACCCCAAATATTGGATCTGTTGAAGATGTTGCAAAATTTTTATCATCAACAAAAGAAAAATTTGTAAAAACAATGATATATATTGCGGACGGGCACCCTCTTGCAGTACTGGTCAGAGGTGATCATGACGTTAATGAATCAAAATTGCAAACATTGTTGGGGTGCAATGAATTGGAATTGGCAACACCGGCGGTAATAGAAGAAGTTACAGGTGCTAAAGTCGGTTTTGCAGGTCCTGTTAATTTTAAAAAACAAATAAAAATAGTGGCTGATTATGCAGTTGAAAATATCGTAAATGCAGTTGTCGGTGCAAATAAAGATGATAAACATATAAAAAATGTAAATATTAACAGAGATTTCAAAGCAGATGTAATTGCCGATTTAAGAACGGTAGGTAAAGGTGATATTTGTTCAAGATGTAAAAAAGAAAAGTTGCAGTTCTCCAGAGGCATTGAAATGGGACATATCTTTAAACTCGGTACAAAATATTCAAAATCAATGAATGCAACATATTTAGATGACCAAGGCAAAGACAATTTTATAGTAATGGGTTGTTACGGTATCGGAGTAACAAGAATACTTGCTGCCACAATTGAGCAGTCTTATGATGAAAACGGAATAATCTGGCCGGTATCTCTTGCTCCCTATAAAGTTTCAATAGTTCCGGTTGATTTTAAAAATGAAGAAATAAAAAAAGTTGCAGAAGAAATCTATAAACAACTTAAAAAAGATAAAATTGAAGTATTATTAGATGACAGAGATGAAAGGGTAGGTATAAAATTTAAAGATGCAGATTTAATGGGAATTCCTTTTAGAATTACAATAGGGGAAAAACATTTAAAAGACGGCAATACAGAATTTAAAGCAAGAAAAGATGATAAGTCAAAAGCTGAGATTATCAAAGTTGAGCAGATTGTGGAGTACGTTAAATCAAAAATTCAAGAAAGCTTAAAACATGAATAATAAGTATGATATCATCGTTATCGGTGCCGGTCCTGCCGGATACACTTGTGCGGTAAGATTTGCGCAACTCGGTAAGAGTGTGGCAATTATTGAAAAAGATAATGTTGGCGGTACATGCCTTAATGTGGGATGTATACCTACAAAGTTTTTATGGCAGTCGGCAAAGGTAAAAAATATAATATCAAAATCTTATGAATACGGTATTAAAACTCAAACAGAGCAAATAAATTTTCAGGATATAATTACTAAAAAAAATAAGTTGATCGAAAATTTCAGAAAATCACTTCAAAAATCAATAGAAAGTTATAAAATAGATATTATCAAAGGTGTTGCTTCTTTTGTGTCTGACAGTAAAATAAAGATTAATGATATTGAGTTAACAGCCGATAAAATAATTATAGCAACAGGTTCAGTGCCGAAATCAATCCCAAATGTAAAAATTGACCACGATAAATTTATAGATTCAACAGATGCACTTCAATTACAAACAATACCAAAAAATATGCTTGTTGTAGGTGGCGGTGCAGTAGGGATCGAGCTTGCAACAATTTATGCGATTTTCGGATGTGAAATAACATTAAGAGAAATCTTACCTCAATTGTTACAGGGGGAAGATACCGAGCTTGCAAAAGAAATTGAAAAAAACTTACAAAGACAAGGTGTTACTGTTGAAGTTGATTGCAAAGAACCTTTAAAAGATATTGATACATTTGAAAAAGTTTTAATAGCTACAGGAAGACAATCAACGACAGATGAACTGCAAATAAAAAATACAGATTTAAAACTTGATAATAAAAAATATATAGATTCAAAAAACGGAGTAACAAATAACAAAAATATTTTTGCCGTAGGTGATGTGACAGGAAAAAATTTTTTAGCCTATACTGCCCAACAGGACGGCATAAATGTTGCCGAGAATATTACAAATCCGCAAGAATTTGTTATTCCCAAAGCTGTATTTTCTTATCCTCCGTCTGCCTCGGTAAAAGTAAATGATTTTGAAAAATATACAAATGTTGTTTACGGTAAATTTCCATTTTTAGCATCGGCAAGAGCACAGATAGAAGGACAAAGAACGGGATTTGTAAAAGTGGCACTTGAAAAACAAACAGAAAGAATTTTAGCAGTATGGATAATAGGAACAAATGCAGATGAACTTGCAGATGTTGCATCTGTGATGCTGCAAAATAAAACAAGAGTTAAAGATTTATCAAAAAATATGTTTTTTCATCCGGGACTTTCCGAGATGATTTTAAATGCTTGTGAAGTTGCATTAAATAAGTGCACAGAACTTCCTAAGATTTAAGCCATTGCTCTTTTGACTACGATTTTGAATTTTTCTTCCTTATGTACCGTTCGCTTCGCTTTACTTACGTACACTACGGTCGCAAAATTCTTTATCTCGTTCAAAACAATCAATGGCTAACGACAAAAACGTTAATGATAAACTCTGAGATTTTAAAACTGTAAATAATACGAAAGATATAATATAAAAAGGAAAAACATCATGTTAAAACAAACACCGTTGTATGAAGAACACAAAAAATTAAATGCCAAATTTACGGAATTCGGCGGTTGGGATATGCCGGTTATGTATACTTCAATAATTGAAGAACATAATGCAGTCAGAACAAATACCGGTATTTTTGATACAGCCCATATGGGTACATTTATTATATCAGGAAAAAATACAGGTAAATTTTTAGATTATGTAACTATATCGCAAATGTCTAACTTGCCTTTATATAAAGCAAGATATTCAATGCTTTTAAATGATGAAGGCGGAATAAAAGACGATATCATAGTTTATAAATTTGAAAATTATTACATGATGGTTGTTAATGCAGGTAATCTTGATAAAGATTTTAAATGGTTAAATGAACATAAAATAAGTGATGTTGAAATTAAAAATATCAGTTCGGAAATTTGTTTGCTTGCTCTTCAAGGTCCAAAGTCGGTTGAGCTTATTTCAAATATAATAGAGGAAGAAGTATCGGATATGAAATATTTTACGGTCAGAGACGTAAAATTTAAAAATATATCTGCTAAATTTGCAAAAATCGCAAGAACCGGTTATACGGGTGAAGACGGTTTTGAAATTTTTGTTTCAAATGATGTTGCAACTTTAGTGTGGAATAAAATACTACAACTTGGTGCTAAGCCCTGCGGTTTAGGTTGCAGAGATACATTACGTCTTGAAGCAGGCATGCCGTTGCACGGTCACGAAATAGATGAAAATATCACACCGCTTGAGGCAGGATTTGAAAAAACTATATACTGGAATAATGATTTTATAGGCAAAAAAGCACTTGATAAAAATAAAATAGCAAAAAAATCGGTAGCATTTATTTGTGAAGGCTCAATAGCAAGAAACGGCAATAAAGTATTTTTAGAAGATAAAGAAGTCGGCTATGTTACAAGCGGTACATTTTCTCCGACTTTCAAAAAAGCCATAGGGCTCGCTTTGATTGATTTTAATGTTGATGAAAAAATGCCGCTCAAAATAAGTATCCATAATAATTTAAGGAATATTAAGATAGTTAAAAAACCATTTTATAGAAGGTGAAAAATGAAAAAATATTTTTTGATTACAATGTTGGCAGTTTTTTGCAGTTGCAATTTATTTGCAGAGAAGTTAGTTGAAATATCTATAGAAATCACCGAGATTAATAATAACAAAGCAAAAGAATACGGGATAAAATGGGTTGATGAAATTTCCACGGGTGAATTATTTATTCAGGGAGCACACCGTACGCCGATATATCCTTCTCTTGTTGAATACAATGATTGGGTCAGATATACTCCGCTCAGTGCAACCATAAAATTATTGCAGGAAAACGGAGCTGCTCAGGTTTTATCAAATCCGAAACTTGTTACAAAATCAGGTAATAAGGCAAGATTTCTCGTCGGCGGGGAATTTCCTATTGCAGTATCTGGAGTCTCAGGCGGGAATGTTGAATGGAAAGAGTATGGTATTATAACCGAGGTTCTTCCGAAAATTTTATCCGACGGAACGATAGATGTTACGATAGAAGCGGAATTGTCCAGACTTGACTGGTCAAACATGGTACAGGGATTTCCGAACATAGCAAAACGACAGGCAAAATCCAACGTAATACTTAAAGACCAGCAAACAATAGTTATTGCAGGCCTTATTGAAAATTATAAAGATAAAATAACGTCCGGAGTACCGATACTGTCGGACATTCCGCTCTTGGGCACTTTATTTAAAAATACAAAAACGATTGACAATAAAACAAATGTTTTAATTTTTGTAACTCCGAAAATATTAGAACAATAACGACAGAATTTTCAAAAGCTGAGAGGCTTGGAAGTATGGGTGAATTAAAACAACCGCAAATTAACAAATACATCAGTTGTAAATCAATCTTGTCAGATAACAAAGCACAAACAACAACAGAATATATTTTATTTATAATAATTTTATTTATCGCAAGTTACGGCATGATAAAATTATTTATTTTGCTTTGGAAATGTAAATTTATTTTATTGGGATACGGAAGGGAAGTTATAAATGTGTTTATTTAGGAAAAATAACGGACAGGCATTTATTGAAGGATTGATAGCCGTAATGGTTATAACGGTTTTTATGTTTGCATTGATACAGGTTTGTCTCATTGTTGTAAATGATACCCTTTATAATGAAGTTGCTTTTATGGCAACAAGAGCGGTTTCTGTTGCAAAGTATGGACAAATTAAAGATACTGCGCAAAAAGTTGCCGATAAAATGTATCAATTAAATGGCTTAAGTTCAAAAAATATTGATAATTCTACAGATGATAACGGTTCTAAAACCACAAATTGGGACGGAACAGTTTTAGGCAAAGACATTAAAGATCACAGCGGAGTAAATCTGAAAAAATACAATGTAAAAATTAAATATAATTTAAAAGTTATATTTGCAAGCTTATTTGATTCTAGCCGAACAAGAACACAGTGGGCAAGAGCCAGAATGATAAAATCACCGGATGAAGAATATTACTATAAAGCATATCCGG
>JAQTSO010000005.1:0-69706 GCA_028711215.1 Endomicrobiaceae bacterium
CGGAGACAATATAACTATGGACATTGAATTGATAATGCCTGTAGCAATGGAAACACAACTTAGATTTGCAATCAGAGAAGGCGGAAGAACTGTAGGTTCCGGTGTTGTAACTGAAATAATAGCGTAATTTGTACATAATTGGAGAAAATCAAAATGGGTGACAGAGTAATTATAACTATGGCTTGTACTGAATGCAAAAACAGAAATTATTATTTTGCAAGAGGCAAAAAACAAGAAGGAAAATTAGAAGTTAAAAAGTTTTGTAGAGCATGTGGTAAACATGTTTTGCATAAAGAGACGAAATAGTTTAGAAATTCCTGCTCTTTCAATAAAATTTGTTAACGAAAAAGGACAATTATAATCCTTTTTAATTTTCAAAATATATTGAATTAGTTGGAACCAAAAGCCAGGGGGCATAGGCTAACGGTAAACTTCTGGTCTCCAAAACCAGCTTTGTTGGTTCAAATCCAGCTGCCCCCGTTTTAAGTTTTGATATAAAAAAGTTGTAGAGGATGATAAATGTCTTTATTCAATAATGCGATTCAGTTTTTTAAAGAAGCTTATGTTGAGCTGACAAAAGTCACTTGGCTGGGTAAAAAAGAAGTTATTGCGACGACAATAGTTGTTATTATATTTATTATAATACTTGCTCTTTTCGTTAGTTTTGTTGATTTAATATTATCAACAATTTTAGGTATAATAATGAAACTGGGGTAAAAAAATGGCTAATCAATGGTACGTTGTCCATACATATTCTGGACATGAAGATAAGGTAAAAAATAGTATTGAAAGAACTGTTGAAAATTTGGGAATGAAAAATATGATTTCTCAGATTTTGGTTCCGACAGAAGAAGTTGTTTCGGTAAAAAATAACAAGAGAAAAATAAGAAAGAAAAAATTTTATCCCGGTTATGTTTTTATTGAAATGACAATTAACAATGAAACATATTGGTTAATCAGAAACACAACAGGTGTAACCGGCTTTTTAGGAGGGGTAAAACCTATTCCTATGGCAGAAAATGAGGTAGCGAATTTAATTAATGCTATAGTAAATCCGGACAGTGCAAAACCAAGACCGGCAGTTATGTTTGAAAGAGAAGAAAATGTCCGAATTGCAGAAGGACCTTTTAAACATTTTATTGGCGTTGTTGAAGAAATAAATCAGGAAAAGGGAAAACTGAAAGTTATGGTTACGATTTTCGGAAGACCAACTCCGGTAGAATTAGACTTTTTACAAGTTGAAAAAATATAGTAAATTTATAAGTTTGGCTGTCTGTTGATTGTTACGGCAACAAACGGCAATGAAAATAGTCGAAAAAATAGTATTTTTAAAACGTAGTAATGAATTTTAGAAATACAAAGTTGTGTACGAAGCAGTAAGAAAATAGGAGAAAAATAATGCCACCAAAGAAAGTTAAAACGCAAATTAAGTTACAGATACCTGCAGGAGCAGCAAATCCTGCACCACCGGTAGGTCCGGCACTCGGACAACAAGGTGTAAACATAATGGATTTTTGTAAGCAATTCAATGAAAGAACAAAAAAAATGGAACAAGGAATGGCAACACCTGTTGTTATAACAGTGTATGAAGACAGATCCTTTACATTTATTACAAAAATGCCGCCGGTTCCTGCGTTAGTTAAAAAAGCAGCTGGAGTTGCAAAAGCATCCGGTACGCCAAATAAAGTAAAAGTCGGTTCAATAACAGCACAGCAAGTTGAAGAAATAGCAAAACAAAAAATGCCTGATTTAAATGCAATAGATTTAGAAGGTGCAAAATTGATGGTTGAAGGAACAGCAAGAAGTATGGGTATTGAAGTAAAAAAATAAGCAGTTAAAATAAAGTGGGAGCAGTAGTCAAAAGATTATTGTGATTGAACCACAGGAGAAAAAAATGGCAAAGAGATTTAATGAAGTCGCAAAGTTAGTAGATTTAAACAAATTGTATTCTGTCAATGACGCATCGGGTTTAATAAAACAAACTGCAAAAGCAAAATTTGATGAATCGGTTGAAGTCCACATTCGTTTAGGTATTGACCCAAAAAAAAGTGATCAAAGTGTCAGAGGAACAGTCTCACTTCCTAATGGTCTTGGCAAATCACGAAAAGTTGTTGTTATCGCAAAAGGTGATAAACAAAATGAAGCTAAAAATGCAGGAGCAGATGCATTTGGATCAAGTGATATCATTGATGAAATAGCAAAAGGATGGCTGGATTTTGATATTTTAGTTGCAACGCCGGATGCTATGAAAGATTTATCTAAAGTTGCAAAAATATTAGGTCCAAAAGGTTTAATGCCAAATCCAAAATCAGGAACTGTTACGTTTGATATTGAACAAACAGTAAAAGATTTGAAAAAAGGCAGAGTTGAATATAAAAATGATGCTTACGGTATAATTCATTGTGCTGTTGGAAAGGCATCTTTTGAAGCCGATAAAATAGCAGAAAATATAAAAGTTCTTCTTGAAGCAGTTCAAAAAGCAAAGCCATCGGTTGCTAAGGGACAATATATAAAGAGTATTTCAGTCTCTTCAACAATGGGACCCGGAATATTTATAGATCACAACCAAAAGTTCTAATTTTTTTGGTTAAAATATAATGTGTTTTGCAAAAACAAGAAGATGTTCGATTTTATTCTTCTTGTTTTTGTAGTTTTAATAAGTTAAAAATGTGTACAAAAGAGTTTATTATGAAAAAACTGAAAAAAGATTTATTATCAATATATGATTTAGATGCAACGCAAATACTTGATTTGGTTGTAAGTGCCAGGAAATTAAAAAAATCAAAATATTCCAACAAATTAAAAGGTAAAGTTATTGGTCTTATTTTTGAAAAACCTTCAACAAGGACAATGGTTTCTTTTGCTACGGCAATTGCCCAGGAAGGGGGAACTCCTCTGATTCTTGATACACAGAAATTACAAACTAAAAGGGGCGAATCTGTTTCTGATACAGCAAAAGTTTTATCAAGATATTTAGACGGTGTAATTATAAGGGCTTTTAAACATGAATATGTTGAAGAATTTGCAATAAATTCAAATATTCCTATAATTAATGCTTTAACTGATTACGAACATCCATGTCAAATATTAGCAGATTTGATGACTATTATTGAAAAATTTAAAATAAAATCCGTTAAAGAATTATCGAAATTGAAAATAGTTTTTGCGGGTGATACCAACAACGTTGCTAATTCATGGATTGCTTTATCTGCGGTGCTTGGACTTAACTTCACACTTTTAGGTGCAAAAAAATACCCTCCCAAAAAAGAATTTTTAATTAAAGCTTTAGATATTGCAAAAAAAACAAAATCAAAAATAGTGGTTTCTAATGATTTGGATGCCGTTATTGGTGCTAATGTTATTTATACGGATGTTTGGACTTCCATGGGAGCAGAAAAAGAGGAAGATGAAAGGATAAAAGCTCTTACCCCTTATCAAGTTAATATAGAACTTCTTAAAAAAGCAAGTAAAGATTGTATAGTTATGCATTGTTTACCTGCTGTTAGGGGTGAAGAAATATCAGCAGAAATAATGGATATTCAGGAAAAAAATATTCTCGATCAGGCAGAAAACAGATTACATATCCAGAAAGCAATACTGCTTGAGTTGATAAAATGAAAAATATAAATATGCTATAATTTAGTGGGTTCATAATTGATATTTATTATGAAGATTGTGAAATGGTTGGGTCGCCATTTGGATTTATCTGAGTGGTGACTTTTTTTCTGCAAAGATTAATTTAACCAAAAAGGAGGAACATATTATGAAAATAAGTTGCGTAATTCCTGCATATAATGAAGAAACAACTATAATACCTCTTATAAGAAATGTCAAAAAAGTAGAATCAATAAATGAAATAATTGTTGTTGATGACGGATCTGATGATCAAACATACAATTTTGCAAAATCAGAAAATATTACAGTATTAAGACATACTAAAAATAAAGGCAAAGGGGCATCAATAAAAACAGGTGCCGGTCATGCTTCCGGGGAAATAATCCTTTTTTTAGATGCTGATCTTGCGAACATGTCACCAAAAAAAATAGCTTCACTTTTACAACCGCTTGAAAATGATGATGCCGATTTGGTTAAAGCTTCTTTCTCACGTTCAAGGGGAAGAGTAACCGAACTTGTTGTAAAACCGCTTTTTCAGGTTATACTTCCTTTTTTAACTTTTAATCAGCCGTTAAGCGGACAATTTGCAATAAAAGCTCACCTGATGAAAGAATTGGTAGTAGATGATAAATGGGGAGTAGATATTCAAATACTTATACAGGCAATAAAAAAAGGGGTGCGTATTGTTGAAGTTGATATAGGAAAATTAATACATAAAAAACAACCTATTGAAAATCTGGCAATAATGTCAGAACAGGTTATAAAATCCATTCTTTCTGAAATAGGAATGATAGCCAATAAGCACAAACTGATTATTTTTGATTTTGATAAAACCTTAATAGAAGAAAGTAGTATTGAAATTTTTGCCAGCCAATTCGGATTTACAAAAACTTTAAACGATTTAAGACATCAATATCAGGAACACAAAATACGTGATTCACAAATCACGACAAAACTTGCCGAATTTTTCAAAGGTAAAAGTGATGAAGATTTAAAAGTTGTTTACAATAAATTACATTTGCAGGATAATATAATTAAAGTAATAGAACGACTTAAAAAACGAAGATATGAATTAGCCATAGTTTCACATGCTTTTTCACCGGTAGTATATCACTTTGCAGAACAACTTGGTATTCCAAAGGAAAATGTTATATGTCCTGTTTTAGTAAAAGGGAAAAACGATAAATACAATGGTGAAGTTTTGGCAAAAACACATCATAATTCAACTTGTTGCGACGGTATTATTTGCAAATCAGATGCTGCAAATGAACTCATGGAAAAACTTGAAGTTACACCTGAAGAATGTATTGCAGTAGGAGACGGCAGGTCAGATGAATGTCTTTTTCGTGCTTCAGGATTGGCATTAGCCTATAAATCAAAACAAAAGATTGGAGATATATCAATATCTCATTTCAGTGAAATATTAATATATGCTGAATAACTAGATTGAATTAACTTAAAAAATTTAGTATAATTTGCACCAAGTTTAGTCGTAGAAGCTAAATACACACACAAACGGATTATTCAACGGTCCCTTTTTTGAGGGCTTGAATTCGGAAGTTTGTGGAGGCATTCTTTTTAGAATGAAAAAACCAAAGGAGAGTAAAGAGTATGGCAAATGTAACAATGAAGTCATTGTTGGAATCCGGTGTACATTTTGGACATCAAACAAGAAGATGGAATCCGAAGATGGGGAAGTTTATTTTCGGAAGCAGAAACAAAATTCATATTATAGATCTTCAAAAAACCTTGAAGGAACTCAAAAAAGTCTATAAAGTCGTAAGAGATTTTTCTGCCGAAGGAAAAGAATTTCTTTTTGTAGGAACAAAAAAACAAGCTCAGGAACCAATTAAAGAAGAAGCTTTAAAATGCAGTTCTTATTTTGTATCCGACAGATGGCTGGGCGGTACTCTTACAAATTACGATACCCTGAAAAAATCCATAGCAAGACTAAAAGAACTTGATGCAATGAAAGAAAACGGTATTTTTAAAGTACTTTCAAAAAAAGAACAATCTCAAAAAGAAAAAGAAAGAATCAAACTTGAAAAATCTTTGGAAGGTTTGAAAAATATGTCAAAACTTCCGGATGTAATGTTTATTATAGACCCTGTTGAAGAAGCAACAGCGCTTGCAGAAGCAAGAAAACTCGGTATTCCGGTCGTTGCAGTTTGTGACACAAACTGTGATCCTGATTTAATAGATTATCCTGTTCCGGGAAATGATGACGCAATAAGAGCAGTAAAATTATTCTGTTCTGTTATTGCTGATGCTGTATTAGAAGGAAAGGGGATTGAAAATAAGCAAGAAAATGCTGAAAATGTTATGGAAGATGCCCCCGAATCAAATAATGTTGTAGAGGAAAAAAAAGAAGAAACAATTCAATAAGGAGAACATTAAAATGTCAGTTGAACTTATATCAAAACTTAGAGAAATGACAAGTGCAGGCATAAAGGATTGCAATAATGCACTTAAAGAAGCAAATAATGATTTAGAAAAAGCAGTTCAGATCTTAAGAGAAAAAGGAATTGCTTCTGCCGTTAAAAGAGCGGACAGATCAGCAAAACAGGGAACTGTTGTTGCTAAGATCAGTCCTGATAAGAAAACCGGAGTATTGGTTGAAGTTAACTGTGAAACTGATTTTGTTGCAAAAACAGATAATTTTAAAGCTCTTGTAAATAATATTGCAAATCATGTTGAAAAATCTAATTCAAATGAAAGTATCCTTGACCAGAAATATGACGACAGCCAAACAGTAAAAGATTTAATTACAAATGCCATTGCAACAATAGGTGAAAATATTGTTTTAAAAAGAGCGGTTAAATTTCAGTCAACAGGTGTTGTAAGTTCTTATGTTCACGGAGAACTCGGAACATTGGGAGTTTTAGTAAATTTTGAATGTTCAGATGAAGTTGCAAAATCTGAAAAATTCCAAAGTTTGACAAAAGAAATCGCAATGCAAATCGCTGCCGTCAGTCCTTCTTATGTGACAAGAGACCAGGTCCCTCAGGAAGAATTGGCCAAAGAAAAAGAAATCTATGTAAAACAGTTACAGGAAGAAGGAAAGCCTGCGAACATAATCGAAAAAATTATCGTCGGAAAATTAGACAAGTATTATTCTCAGGTATGTTTGGTTGAACAGCCGTACATGAGAGATACAACCGGCAAACAAAAAATTCAGGAAATTATAAATCAAGCCGGTACAGGTATAACAGTAAAAGAGTTTGCAAGATTTAAAATCGGGGAATAATGAAACCACAAAGAGTTTTGCTTAAACTTTCAGGTGAAACATTATCAGGCAGTGAAAGTGCAATTGATAATGCAAGTTTACAGAACATAGTAAATGAGTTAAGTGTACCTTTGTCGCAGGGAATAAAGTTTGGCATGGTTGTAGGTGCAGGCAATATCTGGCGCGGTGCCGGCAAAGAAATTGAAAGAGTTTCAGCCGATAAAATGGGTATGCTTGCAACAGCAATAAATGCCATTGCAATAACAGAAGTTTTAAAGTCAAATAATATAAAAGCAGTTATGCTTTCAGCTGAAGATGTTACGGGTTTTTACGAAACGGTTTCAGCTGAAAAAGCAAATAAGTATTTGGATGACGGATATGTTGTTGTTTTTGGCGGTGGACTAGGCAAACCTTACTTTACAACAGATACAACATCAGCGGTAAGAGCATCTGAAATTAATGCCGATGTAATATTAAAAGCGACACAAGTAGACGGTGTCTATACTGCTGATCCAAAAAAAAATCCTTTAGCAAAAAAATATGATAGTTTGTCATACACAGAAGCAATAGATAAACAATTAAAAATAATGGATTTAAGTGCTTTTGAAATTTGCATGAAAAATAAAATTGCTATTTATGTTTTTGATTTTTATAAAAAAGGCAACTTACAGAAAATATTAAACGGACAAAATATAGGGACAATTGTTTCTTAGGGGGGAAAATGTTACCAAAAGAACTTTTACTGGCAGGCGAAGAAGCAATGAAAAAAACCATAGAAAAAGTAAAACACGATTTTTCTGCAATTAGAACCGGCAGGGCAAATCCCGCAGTCCTTGAAAACCTCAAAGTTGAAAGTTATGGTTCAATGATGCCATTAAATCAGATTGCAGGTGTTGGTGTTCCTGATGCTAGAACACTTGAAATCAGACCTTGGGATATTTCTCAGTTAAATGCAATAGAGAAAGCTATTCAAAAGTCGGATTTAGGTTTAACTCCGGTAAATGACGGGAAAATAATAAGAATATCTATTCCGCCTCTGACAGAAGACAGGAGAAAAGAAATCATAAAAACAATCAATAAAATGTCGGAAGACTATAAAGTTGCAGTAAGAAATGAAAGAAGACATATTGTTGACGGTATAAAAAAATCAGAAAAAGATAAGTTTATTACAGAAGATGAAAGAAAAAAATATGAAACAGATTCGCAAAAATTGACAGATACTTATATTAAAAAAATAGAAGAGTTGGTTGTTTTAAAAGAACAGGATTTAATGACAATTTAAAAAAACATAGGGGGGTTGGAAAAAATGGCATATGTAATTAATAAAGATGTTTGTGTAGGATGTGGAGCATGTGAATCAGCATGTCCGGCAAGTGCAATAAGTGCAACAGATGATAATAAATATGTTATTGGTGATGCATGTGTTGATTGCGGAGCATGTGAATCAGCATGTCCAGTTTCAGCAATATCTCAAAAGTAGAAAAATGTGTCTTTAAGAGAAAAAATAGATTTCTTAAAGTTGCCGCAACATATTGCTATCATAATGGATGGCAATGGAAGGTGGGCACAAAATAAGTTTTTGCCAAGAATTATAGGACATACTAACGGGGTCAAAACTGTAAAAAATATTGTTGAACTCGCAAATTCAATTAATATAAAGGTTTTGACCCTGTATGCTTTTTCAACAGAAAATTGGAAAAGACCTAAAGATGAAATTTTTGGTTTGATGACACTTTTAAAGTCATATCTTAAAAGTGAGTTAGAATCAATGATAAAAAATAATATAGCATTCAGAGTTTTGGGAGATACTTCAAGGTTACCCGAAGAAATTCAGGAAGAAATTGCAAATGTTTCTGAAAAAACAAAAGATAATACGTCTTTAATTTTAAATATTGCATTAAATTACGGTTCACGCCAAGAAATACTCAAAGCTGTTAAAAATATAATAGATAAAAAAATTGATAATCCGACGGAGCAGGATATTTCTGATAATCTTTATACAAAATCTCTGCCGGATCCTGATTTATTAATAAGAACTTCAGGTGAAATGAGAGTGTCCAATTTTTTATTATGGCAGATTGCATACAGTGAAATTTATGTAACAGATGTCTTGTGGCCTGATTTTTCGGAAGAAGAATTTTATAAAGCCATAGTTGAATATCAAAAAAGAATCAGGAAATTTGGCGGAATATAGTCAATAAAGAGGAATTACAATGTTATTGCATAGAATTTTAGTTGCACTTGTCGGAATTCCATTAGTCTTATGGTGTATATATTTGGGGGGAATCCCGTTTTTTTTAATGTTTTTTGCAATAGTATTTTTTTCGGTTATTGAATTTTATTGCATATGTAAAAAATATAATCCTATGAATTTTATCGGGACGATAATTGGTTCTATTTTTTTTATATCACTATATCTTAATTATAATGTACAAATATTTTTAATATTGTCACTATTTATAATTTTTTTATTCCAAATGTTCAGAGGCAAAACAAACAGTGCCAGTTCTGAAATAGCGGTTACGATTTTCGGAGCACTCTTTATACCGTGGACATTGTATCATATGATTTTGATAAGGGATATTTCTGTTTTTGGCACACAGTATATAATATTTTTATTTGCAAATATTTGGTTATTAGATACAGGGGCTATGTTTGCGGGTAAAAAATTCGGCAAGCATAAATTAGCTGCGAATATAAGTCCTAAAAAAACTGTTGAAGGGGCTATTGCCGGTATAATAACGGCTTTAATTGTTTCTGTTTTATGCAGAGAAATTTTTATGAAAAATATAATTAGCATTAATGAAACAATAATTTTTGCTGTTATTATAGCAGTAGTTGCACAATTTTCGGATTTAGCAGAATCAATATTCAAAAGAGATTGCAATATGAAAGATTCCGGTAATATATTACCGGGACACGGCGGTATGCTTGACAGATTTGATTCTTATTTATTCTGTGCACCTATATTTTACTATTCAATAATATTCATAAAAGGTTAGATATAACATTATAGCGACTTTAACTATTTTGGTTACAGCTTTGAAATTTTAAAGTTCATTTACCAATCGCTTTGCTTTCTTTTATGTAAACTTCACTTTAAAATTTCTTCACTTCACCTAAAATATTTAAGTCCTTAAAAACATAAATATAACGTTTTTATAATGCTTTTATTAATATAATCGCACTAGAGGTTATTTCAATGTTTAATATAGATACTTATGCTAAATCAAAACAAGATGTCATTGACATTATTAAGTCAACTCATGATTGGGAACATACTGAAGGATTTATTGCAGATGGACTTATTGATCCAATAGAATATGATAAAACTCAGAATAAAATTATTGTTTTTCTGTCAGAATCTTATGGATACGATGAATGTAGAATGAAAGATATAACTGAGCAATCTGAATATGAACCTAAATCTAACCCTAAAGATGAAAAATATAATCTTTTAGGCATTGGTCATAGAAATAAACAAACATCAAACAAAATTCCAATTTTGTTATGGTATATTCATAATCATTTTAATGATGATATTGTTAAAGAAAGTGATGGATATTTAAAAAAAAATGATAGTATGTTAAAAAAAACTATTGAAAATAAAAAACAACTTCAGAATGCATTAAAAAAATCAGGATGGATTAATGTAAAAAAAGCATCTAAACATATAGAAGAAAATGCTAAAAATAAAACTAGACAAAATTACAATGAAATATATAATGCAGTAGAGAAAAATAGGGAAATATTAACTGAACAACTTAATTCAACAAGTCCAAATTTAATAATAGCTTGTGGTAATCCGGTAATAGATGGTTTAATTGATAATGGAATAATACCTCTTAAGCAAAAAAAAATAAAAAATAAATTAATGATTATTGAAAATGGACAAAAAATATTTTTTGTCAGTCATCCTAGTTATTTTAAAGATTGGAATTATAATAATATTTATAATATGTATAAAGAAATAGTCAATAATATTTAAATTTATTAATAACGATATATATTGTTGTTTTTGCTTGTACTAAAATATCTTGTAGCGATGGTTTTTTATCTATATAAAATGATATAATTTTTGGGTTGTTCAATTTTAAAAGGCTAATATAATAATGAAAAATATTGCAGTATTAGGATCATCAGGTTCAATAGGAGTCCAGACTTTAAATTTTATTGCCAAAACTAAAAATGAATTTAAAGTTTGCGGATTATCCGTAAATTCAAATATTGAACTACTGCAAAAACAAATAAAACAATTTAAACCTTCGGTTGTATCTGTCGGAAATCAACAAGATGCCAATAAAGTTGAATTATGGTGCAAAAAAAATCGATATAATACAAAAGCTTATTTTGGAATAGACGGACTTAATAAAGTTGCCACAATCAAAGAAGTGGATATCGTTCTTTTTTCTGTTGTAGGTTCAATAGGTTTAAAATCTTTACTTAAAGCAATAGAAGCCGGCAAGAATATAGCAATAGCAAATAAAGAATCTCTTGTTATGGCAGGCTCCATTATAATGAAAAGGGCAAAAGAAAAAAATGTCAAAATTCTTCCGGTTGACAGCGAACACTCTGCTATTTTTCAATGTATAGGGGAAGAAAAAAAAGAATCAATTAAAAAAATAATTTTAACAGCATCCGGCGGACCGTTTTATAAATCAAATAAAAAACTTTCAACTATAACAGTTGAAGATGCTTTGGCTCATCCTACATGGGAAATGGGTAAAAAAATAACAATAGATTCAGCTACTTTAATGAATAAAGGGCTTGAAGCGATAGAAGCATCCGTTTTATTTGGTGTTCCTATAGAAAAAATTGAAATAGTTATACATCCTCAATCGATAGTTCATTCAATGGTTGAATTTAATGACGGCTGCGTAATGGCTCAATTATCAAATCCTGATATGACACTTCCTATTCAGTATGCATTATCATATCCTGAAAGAAGAAAATGTTTTATAAAACCTCTTGATTTAATACAAACTCAAAAATTAGAATTTTACAAACCGGATTTTAAAAAATTTGAATGTTTGAAAATTGCTTATGATTGTGCTAGAGTTGGTTGGACAATGCCGGCTGTTATGAATGCTTCAAACGAAATAGCAGTTGAATATTTTTTAGATAACAAAATATCTTTTTCAGATATTGCAAGTATAGTAAAAACTATGACGTCAAAACATAAGATAATAAAGACAAATAATATTCAAAAATATCTTGAAGTTGATGAGAATATCAGACAACAAACCGTAAATTTAATAGAGGAGCGATATATTTAATGGAAATAGTAAAACTTTTTTCTGGTTCATATTCTGTATTATTACAGATAGTGGGAGTTGTTTTTGGTTTAGGACTTTTAATTTTTGTTCATGAATTAGGTCATTTTGTTATGGCAAAATTATATAAAGTAAGAGTTTTAAAATTTGCTTTTGGTTTTGGTCCGCAATTATGGGGTTTTACAAGAGGTGAAACCAGATATGCCATATGTGCATTTCCACTTGGCGGTATGGTTGAAATGGCAGGTGAATATTCAAATGAAAAAGGTAAAATAGAACCCAAAGAAGGAGACTATTTATATTGCAAATGGTACAAAAGAATTATGATTGGTTTTATGGGACCGTTCATGAATTATGTTTTGGCAATATTTTTATTTTGGTTGCTTTTTACCGTTTGGGGTTTAACAGTTATATCAGAAGATTCATTTATCGGCAAACTTGCTCCGAATATGGCAGCCCAGAAAGCAGGAATGCAGGAGGGAGATCAAATTATATCCATAGACAATGTTGAAATAAAATCATGGGATAATATATTAGACAATATGCAGGATAAGGCGGAAAAACAAGTCAATATTTCAGTTTTGAGAAATAGTGAAAAAATTGATTTTACTTTTGTTGCCGACAAAAATCCTATAACAGACGTAGGAATGCTCGGCATACAGCCGAAAATTACTATGGAAAAAACAAGTTTTTTAAGGGCGGCATATTTAAGCACCCAAATGGTTTGGATCCAAACTGTAGTTACTGTTTTATATTTATGGGACAGACTTGTCAGCTGGGAGAAACCTGAACTGGCAGGTCCCGTAGGTGTTATTCAGATAATGGCAAAATCTGCTGATGCAGGCTTAGCAAGTTATATAAGATTGATAGCTATTATTTCAGTAGCTCTTGGATTATTTAATTTATTTCCTATTCCTCTTGTAGACGGGGGAATGATAGTGTTATTTGTGGTCGAAGGTATTATACGCAAAAGAATAAGCATGAAAGTTATACAAATATATAACACCATAGGTGTTGCAATAATATTATTAATTTTAATTTTTGCAACTTACAGCGATTTAATAAGATTAGGCATAGGAAAGTTGTTTCATTAATAAAATATAGTGTAGAATATAATCTTAATATGAAAATATTTACAAGGGAAAACACAAAAATTATAAACATAGGCGGTGTAAAAATCGGAGGCGGAAATCCGATCAGAGTCCAGTCTATGACTAATACAGATACGCGAGATTGGAAAGCTACCGTTAAACAGATAAAAGAACTTGAACAATATGGCTGTGAAATTATCAGAGTGTCTGTACCTGATATGGAGTCCGCACAAAATATTAAAAATATCAAAAAAAACATTTCAATTCCTCTTGTTGCCGATATTCATTTTGACCACAGAATAGCAATAGAATCAATAAAGCAAGGTATAGACAAATTAAGAATAAATCCGGGAAATATCGGTTCAAAAGAAAAAGTTCAGGAATTAGTTAAAGAAGCCAAAAAAGCAAAAATACCGATAAGAATAGGCGTAAATGCCGGCTCTTTAAAGTTTGTTCATGAATTTCATACACCGCTTGATAAAGCAAAAGCTCTTGTAAAAAGTGCAATGGAACACGTTGAAATACTTGAAGACTGTAATTTTTATGATATAGCTGTATCATTAAAAGCTTCAGATGTAATAACAACAGTTGAAGCACATAAAATATTTGCTCAAAAAAGAAATTATCCGTTACATTTGGGGATAACGGAATCAGGCTCAATATTCAGAGGAACGATAAAATCATCTTCAGGACTTGCAATTATGCTTTATATGGGACTAGGTGATACCATTCGAGTCTCTCTTACCACAAATCCGATTGAACAGGTAAAGGTAGCATATCAAATACTACAATCTTTGAATTTAAGAAGTACGGGAGTTGAGATTATATCATGCCCGACATGCGCAAGATGCAAAGTAGATTTAATCAATATAGTAAATCAATTAGAAGCGGAACTTGCAAAAATAAAAAAAACAAATAAAAAAGAAATAAAGATAGCCGTAATGGGATGTGCAGTTAACGGACCCGGGGAAGCAAAAGATGCCGATTTTGGAATAGCAGGCGGACAAGGTGAAGGAATTTTATTTCAAAAAGGGGAAATAATAGGGAAAATTCCTCAGAATTTATGGGTTAAAAAACTTATTTCTCTGTATAAAAACATATGAAGAGATTCATCTTAGTATTACTAGGTCTTTTTTTTTCATTTCTATTCTTGGAAATCGGATTACAAACCGCAGGGATATTACTAAAAACAGTAAGAAAATATAGAGTATACTATGCCACAAACACTTACGGGAGTATAAAAAACAAAGATGTAATCACTGTGATGTGTATAGGCGAATCTACAACCGAAGGACAATATCCGTTATTGTTAAAAGAATATCTTTCAGCATATATGCCAGACAAAAAATTTAATATTATAGATTCCGGATATGGCGGTATAAAATTAGATGATTTATATTTCAAAGTTCAGACAAATATTGAAAAATATAATCCTGATATAATTGTCGGTATGATCGGAATTAATGACACAACCGAATATATATTCAAAATAATATCATCGAAACTAAAAACATTGAGATTTTTAAAATTAATTTATTCGTCATATAAAAAACAATATATAATCAAAAAAATAAAAGATGACTATGACTTCGGGAAACTGACTCCTGAAAAAGCCAACCGCATAAAAGCAGAATTATACGCTTCAATTTTTATTGGTAATATTGAATCAAAATCTTCTCTCTTGTTTTTACTTGCACAAACTACAAAACACGAAGCTGTTCATATTTACGGCATGAAAAATGAATTATTTGCTTCATTATTGTCCAAATATTATGATAATTATTCAAATAATCGAGATATAACGTTTGATAAACTTACTGATGTTCTTATAAACGATAATAACATAAATAAAGATTTCAGATATGGGTTGAAAGGAATTTTATGTATGACAAAATCAGATTATGAGCAGGGACTTAAAAATTTAGATAAGGCAGATTCAATAAGATTAACTTATAATTATACGGAAATATCTAAAAAACATAAAAAAATATTAGACCTTATTATCAAAAAAAATATACAATATGTTGCCATGCAATATCCTGTAAGAGATATAGGGAACCTGAAAAAAATTATAGAAAATACGGGATATGGTAATAAAGTTGTTTTTGTAGAAAATAAAAATAATTTCAGAAAGGCTTTAATGTCTAAAAAAAACCATGAAATTTTTGCAGATTTATTTGCTTGGGATTTTGGACACTGCAAAAATTACGGAAACAGATTAATAGCCGATAATTTGGCAAAAGAACTATCAAATATATTAAAATAATACCGGGAGTTATTGAAATGGCAGAAATTTATTTAACAAGAGAAGGCAGAAATAAAATGATAGAAGAGCTTGACAGGCTTCAAAAGAGAAAACCTCAAATTCAGGATGAAATAGCCAGAGCGAGGGAACACGGTGATTTAAGAGAAAATGCAGAATATCATGCTGCAAAAGAAACTCTTACAAATCTAATGCAAAGAATTTCTGAGATAGATTCAAAATTATCAAGAGCCAAAATAATCGAAGAACAAAATATAGATCCTGATAAAATTTTCATAGGTGTTACTGTTACAATTAAAGATGAAGACGGAGATGAATATATTTATTCCATTGTGGATGAAGAAGAAGCAAATCCGCTGAAAATGAAAATTTCAATAGGCTCTCCTCTTGCTCAAGGTTTACTTGAACATAAAGTTGGTGATACGGTTGATGTTAATCTGCCGGCAGGAGTAACAAAATTTACGGTTTTAAAAATAACAAGATAAATTTATATTTAATAAAAAAGCTGTTATATTCAAACTATACCGGCTTTTTTTATGTCAAAAAAATGACTAAATTAAACGAATATATGCCAAAAATAATATTGTTTTTTATTTTAACATTATCGGTATATATATATACTTACAGCATAAAATTTATTCCGTTAGACGGAGACGAACTGTTTACATTAAATATAGTTAATATGAACAGTATCTTTGATGTTATTAAAATTGGAAACATAAATGATACACATCCCCCGCTGTATCATATCTTGCTGTTTATATTTGTTCAATTTGCGGGAGTATCGGAAACATCCGTAAGGTTATTATCATCAATATTTGGAACACTTTCAATATTATCAATTTATATACTGGCAAAAAAAATGTTTTCCGAAAAAGAAGGTTTAATTTCAGCTTCAGTAATGCTTTTTATATGGTCACTCATAATTGTTAACCAGTATGCAAGAGGATATGCTCTTTTACTTTTCTTAAGTATTTTAACAATGATTTTTTTATACGACATAACTGACAGGCTTGGACAGAATAAAAACATAAAAAAAAGTCTGATATTCTATGTCATTTCGACAACTCTGTGCATATACACTCATTATTTCGGATTACTTTTAATATTTATTGAATTTCTATTTTTATTTTTTATACGATTTAAATACATAAAACAGATATTACCTGTCTATTTTTTTATTTTTTTACTGTATCTGCCTTGGATTCCTTTTATACATACAAGATATATTCATACTGTTTATCCCGATTTTATTCAATGGGTAAGATGGAATGTTTTTGGTGGTTACGAAAATATATTTTTATTGCCGTTACTATGCACATATCCATTTATATTCATTATATACAAAAAAATATCTAACGGACACTCAATGTCAGAGTTTGTAAATATTTATAAAAGTGAGATTATGTTAATTGTACTGGCTGCTGTGCCTTTTATTTTTGTATGGATTAGTGATAAATTCCTGTTTAAATGTTATAACCACAGATACATAATTTTTTCAATAGCACCTTATTATATTCTTGCAGCTAGGGGAATAGTACTGATTTTCAGAAAATTTATATTGATTACAACAGCGACACTTCTTTTATTAACAGGAATGTCTTTTCATGTAATAATTTCACACATACAACATCTAACTGGGAATTATTCAGATCAACCCATAAATGCTTTAATGGATGTTAAAAAAAAATACGGCAAATATCCGGATTCTTTTTTATTGCTGGAAAAAGCCAATTATTTTGATTATCATTTAAACAATTATTGTAAAGAAATTCCCAATAGTAAAATTAAAATTATCGACTATACTGAAAAAAATTCAAAAATTAAAATTATGAATTTCATAACACAGCAAAAACCGAAATATGTCTGGTTAATCGATAGTTTAAAAAAAGAACATTTCTTAATCCTAAACAATACCCATAACCGGATATACAGTAATTCTTATAAAGGCTGGGATGTTTATCTTTTTGAAAAAAAACAGATTAAAGTTTAATAATTCTTTAATACCGCTAAAAATATTGATTTTTCAAGATTGACAATACCGGTATATAATAGTAAAATAAAAAAGTTATATTTAGTCAAGAAAATCCAACAATAAAAAAATAATATAAATTTTAATATAGAGAGGATAAAATGAGTACTCAAAAATGCGAATTTCAATCGAAAGTTTTAGAAAAAAAGCCTTGTGCTTTGGTAATGGAAGTGGAAATACCTACGTCTCAAACGGATGCAGAGATGGTAAATGTGTATCAATCAATACAGGCTTCTGCAAAGGTTCCGGGTTTTAGAGCCGGCAAAGTCCCTATGGATTTAGTACAAAAGGAATATGCAGGACTTGCTAAAGAAAAATTAGTAGAAAATATGATTAAAAAAACTGTTTTTTCTGCATTGGAAAAAGAAAATTTTTCACCGATAGATATGCCGACGGTAAAAGATATTAATTTTGAAGAAGGAAAAAACCTTAAATATGTATTTGAAGCAGAATGTCATCCGGAAATAAAAGCAAAAGACTACAAAGGTATTGTTGTAAAAAAAGAAAAGCTTACTATTACCGATGCCAACGTTGATGAAAACATAAAAATTATGCTTGACAGAAATTCAAAACTGGTGATATCTGATGACAGTATTGTAAAGAAAGATAGTTTTGTTATAGTCAATTATCAAGGTTTTTGCGACGGAACAGAAATTAAAGAGATTAAAGCAAATGACTATATGCTAGATCTAGGTGCAGAAAATACTTTAAAAGGATTTAAAGATTTGGTTGGTTCCAAAAAAGGTGAAACAAAAGATATTGAAATTGAATATCCGGCTGACTATCCCAACAAAGTATTAGCCGGCAAAAAAGTGATATTTAAAACAACAGTAGTTGAAGTAAAAGATAAACAGTTGCCTGAACTAAATGATGATTTTGCAAAGGATATGGGACTTGAAAATTTAGAAGATTTAAAGAAAAAATTGAAAGAAACAATAGAGCAGGAAGAAGTTAAAAGACAAAATGCAGAAGTAGAAAAACAAATAGTTGAACATTTGTTAAATAATAATAAATTTGATGTTCCTGCAACAATAATTGCCCAACAAAAGGAATATTTAATAAAAAAAATGTCGGACTATATGAAAAATCAGGGTGCCCCTGAAGATTACATAGCAAAACAAGTTGAGGCAAACCAGGAAAAGTATAATGATGAAGCTGATAAAAATGTCAGATTATCTTATATTCTTAATTCAATTTATTTAACAGAAAAACTTGAAGTATCCGAACAGGATTTAGAAACAGAAAAACAAAAAATGCTAGATTCTAATCCGACAAGAAAAGATGATGTTGAAAAATATTTCATTGAACACAAAAACAACATATCGGCTTCAATGAAAGAAGAAAAACTATTTAAATTCTTGCTTGATAATGCAAAAATTACTGAAACAGAAAAAGATATGCCGGTAAAAGGTAATTAGGAGGACTAAATGCCAAATTTTATACCTACAGTAATTGATAAAAGCGGTAATACTTCTGTCGGTTACGATATATATTCAAGATTGTTAAAAGACAGAGTTATTTTTGTCGGCGGACATGAAGGCTCTGTTACAACAGATTCTGCCAATTCTCTGATAGCACAGCTTTTATTCCTGGATGCCGAAGATAATACAAAAGATATAACTTTATATATCAATTGCCCGGGTGGAATGGTAACTGCAGGTCTTGCTGTTTATGACACGATGCAATATATCAAAAGTCCGGTTACTACAATATGCATGGGTATGGCAATGTCTTTTGGAGCTGTATTACTTGCAGCTGGAACAAAGGGAAAAAGATATGCTCTCCAACATTCAAGAATCATGATACATCAACCTCTGATTTACGGCGGTGGAATTTCAGGCACAGTATCAGATATTGATATTGAAACAAGAGAATTAGTATTAACTAAAGAAAAATTGTCCGTAATTATTGCAAACCATACAGGACAAACAAAAGAAAAAGTACTGGCAGATACCGAGAGAAATTATTATATGTCATCTGAAGAAGCAAAAAAATATGGAATAATTGATGAAATAATAATACCGGGGAAAAAATAAGATGGAAAAAGATACTGAACAAAAATGTTTGTTTTGCGGGAAACCAAAATCTAAAGGTAAAAGATTTGTCGGTGGCGGCGGCACAATAATTTGTGCTGATTGTATAAAAAGTTCGAGTGAAATTTTAAACCGCTTGGAACAATCCGATCTTGTTGATTCTTTTAAAAAGGTCCCCAAACCTAAAGAAATTAAAAAGTCTTTGGATAATTATGTTATTGGCCAGGAACAAGCAAAAAAAATACTCTCTGTTGCCGTATATAATCATTACAAAAGAATAGAAAATGCTTTATCAAATGATGATGTTGAATTGCAGAAATCAAATGTGTTATTAATAGGTCCTACCGGAACAGGAAAAACATTGCTTGCCCAGACGTTGGCAAAGATGCTTGATGTGCCGTTTGCCATTACTGATGCCACAACTTTAACTGAAGCTGGTTATGTAGGAGAAGATGTTGAGAATATACTTTTAAGACTTTTACAAAATGCAAATTTTGATATAAAGAAAGCTCAGAGAGGTATAATTTATATAGATGAAATAGATAAGATTTCAAGAAAATCTGAAACCCCCACAATAACAAGAGATGTTTCGGGTGAAGGAGTACAACAAGCTCTGTTAAAAATAATAGAAGGAACCATTGCAAATGTGCCTCCGCAGGGCGGAAGAAAGCATCCTCAGCAGGAATTTATACAAATAGATACTACAAACATATTGTTTATATGTGGAGGAGCTTTTGACGGTTTGGAAAAAATTATTGAAACGAGAATGAATAAAAAAATTATTGGTTTTTTAAACAGTAAAGAAAATTTAAACAATGAAGAAAAATTAAAAAACAAAGACAGAGTATTTTCAAATGTTGAGACCCAGGATTTAATTAAATACGGTCTGATACCTGAATTAGTAGGAAGACTGCCGGTTATATCAACGTTGAATCACTTAACCGTTGAAGATTTTATTCATATTTTGACAGAACCCAAAAATTCATTGGTAAAGCAATACACTAAAATTTTCAAACAAGAAGGTATTGAACTTGTTTTTGAAAAAGAAGCTTTAAATGAAATAGCATCACTTGCAATAAAAAGAAAATCCGGTGCAAGAGGATTAAGGTCAATGATTGAGAATATTCTTATGGAAACAATGTTTGATAAATTTCAGGAAAACAATATAACGAAATGTATTGTTGATATTGATTCTGTAAACGGAATAAAAGTGCCAAAATATGTTGATAGTGACAATGGTAATAAAACAGCATGACGTTATTCTTTAAATTTATAGATTTTTTAAATGCATATCCTTATATATATATTTTTTTTGCATGTTTATTATCATGTTTGACAATATTTTTGACTGTAAAAATAAATATAGTAAGAAAATTATTTTTAAGTTTTTCAATGTTCTTTTTTATGCTGTTTTTTATAGAATTAATATTGTCTTTGTACTTGCTGCCTATCGCCACAAAGCCAATAGAATTATATAATAAACCAAACAATTATTTTCCCGATAGTGGCACAAGATATCAAGTATCTGAAATTTTGCTTAATAACGGGCATAGAAAATGGTTTTTAGTGGACAAAAATTATCCTGAGTTTAAAAATAATTTTGCAAACAAAAAAAATATTGTCTTAGAAGCAATATACACTATTGATGAAAACGGATTGCGTTACACGAAATCAAATATTAATTCTGAAGAAACTTATTTGTTTATGGGTTGCTCGTTTGTTTTTGGTGCATGCGTAAATGATGAACAAACGCTTCCTTATTATTTTTCTCAAGCTCTTGATTTTAACAAAAAGATTATTAATGCCGGGCAGGATTCAAAAGGCATAAACAGAGCTCTTTCTTTTTTAAAAAGTAATTTTTTTGATGATATATTTGAAAAATCTAAAATAAAAAATATAATATATCTATACATGGATGATCATATATCAAGAGCTTTCAGATATAATATACCATCTGATAATATGATTTATGAAAATGGTGAAGTTTCAGAAATTCAACAGCCTTTTAAATTGATCAAAAAAGTATTTATAAAAAGTTTGATATATAATAGATTTTTTTATAATTTTATTGAAAATAATTCACGGAAATTTTATTTGAATAAAATAAAACAACAATTTTTGAACATGAATGAAGTCGTTCAAAAAAAGTATAAAAGCAATCTCATTGTTCTTATGTGGAGTTCTCAAAAAGAATTGGAAGACTTGTTTATAAAAAACAACATAGATTTTATAGAAATTTATAAATATTTGGATTTAAAAACAGACATTGTGAAAGGAGATGGGCATCCAAATCCTTCATGTAATAAAAAAATGTCGGATATATTATTAACATATCTGAAAAACAGAGGAGATTTATGAGCGAATTAGACAAAGTATCCAGTGAAAGTAATTTGCAAAATATTCCCAAAATGTTGCCGATGCTTCCTGTTAGAGATGTTGTTGTATTTCCTGCAATGGTACTGCCTTTGGCTGTCGGCAGAGAAAAATCTATCAGAGCTTTGGAAGAAACAATGACAAGCAACAGATTAATATTTGTAATTACACAGAAAAATTTACAAATAGAGGATCCTACTCCCGATGATATATACAAAATAGGTACCGTATGTGAAATTTTGCAAATGTTAAAAATGCCTGACGGCACATTGAAGATTTTGATTGAATGTGTTGCCAGGGCAGAATGGACGGAATTCAAATTAAACGACAAAGGCTATGTCGAAGTTGGCATAAGTGTTTTTGACGACGATATTGAAAAAACTCCAGAAATAGAAGCCATAATGCGCAGAACTATTTCATTATTTGAACAATATGTTAAATTAAATCCAAGAATGCCTATGGAAATTTCAATATCTGTTTCAAATATTCAGGAACCATCCAAATTAGCAGATACTATTGCTTCTCATATATCAATAAAAAATAATGAAAAACAGGCCATATTAGAAGCCACAAATCCTGAGAAAAGACTTAATAAAATCACGCAAATATTGAATGCAGAAATAGAAATTTTAAATATTGAACGTAGAATCCAAAACAGAGTAAGAAACCAAATAGAAAAAAATCAAAAAGAATATTATCTTAACGAACAAATGAAAGCCATACAAAAAGAACTTAAACAAAAAGATGATAATTCGAAAGAAATAGATGAGCTTAGAGCAAAAATAAAAGCAAGTTCTATGTCTAAACAAGCAGGAGAAATTGCAGAAAAAGAGCTCAGCAGAATGGAAAAGATGATGCCAATGTCTCCGGAGGCAAGTGTTATCAGAACGTACGTTGAATGGCTGCTGGACATCCCTTGGCAAAAATTAACCGAAGATAATTTAGATTTGGTAAGAGCAAAAGCAATATTAGATGATGACCACTATGGGCTTGAAAAAGTAAAAGAAAGAGTCGTTGAATATTTGGCTGTATTATCCAGAGTAAAAAAGATAAAAGGACCAATTTTATGCTTTATCGGCCCACCGGGAGTAGGTAAAACTTCAATAGCAAAATCCGTTGCAAGAAGCCTTGGCAGAAATTTGGTTAGGATTTCTATGGGCGGGGTAAAAGACGAGGCAGAAATAAGAGGTCACAGAAGAACATATATCGGTTCCATGCCGGGAAAAATAATACAGTCTATGAAAAAAGCCGGTTCCAGCAATCCGGTTTTTATTTTAGATGAAATAGATAAGATGGGTAGTGACTGGAGAGGTGATCCTTCATCAGCGTTGCTTGAAGTTTTGGATCCGGAACAGAACTATTCGTTTAATGATCATTATTTGGATATTGATTATGATTTATCTGATGTTATGTTTATAACAACAGCAAATACATTAAACAATATTCCGACTACGTTGTTGGACAGACTTGAAGTAATCAGATTTTCAGGTTATACGGATGAAGAAAAACTTTCAATTGCAATAAAATATTTAATTCCAAAACAGATAAAAGATCACGGATTAAAAGAAACTGAGTTAACTATAAATGATGATGCCATAAAAATTATCATATCAAATTATACACATGAAGCCGGAGTTAGAAATTTAAACAGAGAAATTGCAAATTTATGCAGAAAAATTACAAAACAACTATCATTAGAAAAAGATAAACAAGCTATTGCCGTAACATCGGCAAATATTGAAGATTATTTAGGTATTCCTCATTATGAAAGAGACCGAATAGCCGACAATGATATAGGCGTAGTAACAGGACTTGCCTGGACCGAAGTCGGCGGGGAAACATTAACAATAGAAGTTAACATGATGAAGGGCAAAGGTATACTGAGTCTTACAGGTAAGCTCGGAGATGTAATGAAAGAATCCGTACAGGCAGCTCTTACATACGTAAAATCTTCGGCTAAAAAACTCGGTATTAAGGATGATGTTTTTAAAGACACAGATTTTCATGTCCATGTTCCGGAAGGAGCAGTGCCTAAAGACGGACCAAGTGCCGGACTTGCAATGGCAACTGCCCTTGCTTCCGTATGTATGAATATTCCCGTTAAGAAAAAAATTGCAATGACAGGTGAAATAACTTTAAGGGGTCGTGCTCTTGCAATCGGCGGTTTAAAAGAAAAAGTTCTGGCAGCTTACAGAGAGGGGATAACAACAGTTTTATTTCCTATAGGAAACAAAAAAGATTTAGCTGATATACCGGAAAATGTTAAGAAAAAAATCAAGATGATACCGGTTAAACATATGGATGAAGTTATTAATATCGTTTTTGAAAAAACAACAAATAAAAAGAAAACAAAATGATAAAAGTTTTTGGCTTATTTGAAAAATATCTATTGGAAAAACTACCGCAAATTACATTTGTATCTTTGACGGTAGTTTTTTTTATTAATGCTTTTTACAACATAGCTTTACTTACCGATGGAACATTTAATTTTGCAAACATTCTAATTGATCTTTTTTGGGATGAGAATAGATTTTTCGCAACTTTCATAGTAAATCTTCCTATGATTCTGGCAATAAAATTAGGCTGTACTGATTTTAATTTGTTTATTATTATGCAGGGATTTTGGTTCTTTTTTGTAACATTAATATGTTTATTTATTACATATATCAATATTCCAAAAAAACATAGAAATATGTTTCAATTCGTTCTTTTATCTTATTTAATTTCAATGAATTTTGTCGGCACATTTTTTTCAAGTAAAAGTTTCTTGTGTGCAGGTTTATACTGGATTATTGCAGTAGTGCTCATTTTTGAAAACTTCAATACAATTTCATATAAAAAATTGTTTTTACTTTTAATTTGTTCAATTTTCATGATAAAAAATTATGAATGGAGTGCTGTTTTTGCATTATTGTTTATTATTTATTATATATTCAAAATAAAAAACATCAATACTTACATTAGTTTATATAAAAAAACACTGATATATATAATATTTTTTATCTTTTTTCTTCCGATATTATCTTTTATCTTCACTTGGGTTACTGAAACGGAATTTTTAATTTATATATCTAAAAATCCAATTCAAGAAATGCTTGTTGATTCTCAATTACCACAAGCATTAATTGTTATTGTTTTTATAATTATGATTTTATTTTTGTCATTAAAAAAAAATAAAAGTAAAATTACAGATTCCGTTTTATTTTTATGTTTTTGCTGTTTATTGTTTATATTTATTAATTATAATTTCTTATATTCAATTTCGAGTTACAGATTATTTAATTTTTTTCTGCCTTTAACTTTCTCATTGCTTATATTTTTGATTTATAATAAAAAAATATTTGTTAAATTTAAAATCATAAAATTGTTAAATTTTATATTGCTGGGACTTTTTATATTTAACATATCTGTGATTGCACAAAAATGGAATAAAAGCCTTAATAACATATATTATGTCTTAACTACAAACAAAGGCATATTAAAAGCCGAAGATTATCCGTTATCTTTACAGGAAGGATTTCAACTCCATATGTGGCTTTCTATTATTCTTCAAAAAGAAAGAGGGGTTTCAAATATTGATTCTATATTTATCTCATTTAGTACCCTAAAGCCCTCAAGTAATTCGGTATTAAAAACAATAAATAATTTTTTATCTTTTCCTAATTTAAAAAAATATGGGATAACATACAGTGATGAATTGTTGAAAAAAATAGAAGAAAATAGTAAACTGGTTTCTAAAATTAACAAAAAAGAATTAATAATATAAATACAGGAGAACAAAAATGAAAAAACATTATTTGCTCACACCAGGACCTACCCCAATTCCACCGGAAGTTGCATTGAAAGAAGCTTTGCCTATTATTCATCACAGAACAAATGAATTTGCAGTTATTTTTAAAGATGTTGCAGAAGGACTAAAGTATTTGTTCCAGACAAAAAATGATGTGTTTATGACATCTTCTTCCGGAACAGGGACAATGGAAAGTGCCGTTGTAAATTTATTATCTGCAGGAGATGAAGTAATAGTTGCAAGTTCAGGTAATTTTGGTGACAGATGGGCAAAGATTTGCCAAGTTTACGGAGTTACTGTACATAATGCAAACGCACCTTGGGGCAAGCCTGTTTCTGCAAGTGAAATTGAAAAAATTTTAAAAACAAATCCAAAAGTGAAAGCTGTTTATACAACATTTACGGAAACTTCAACCGGTGTTGTTAATGACATAAAAGCAATCGGAGAAATCGTTTCAAAAACTGATGCCATTATGGTTGTTGATGCAATTTCCGGTCTTGTCGGACAGGAATTTCACATGGATGATTGGAAAGTTGATGTTACTGTGAGTGGTTCTCAAAAAGGTTTTATGTTGGCACCCGGGTTAGCATTTGTTGCTTTAAGTGACAAAGCATGGAAAGTTACAGAAACTTCAAAACTTCCAAAATTTTATTTTGATTATAAAAAATATAAGAAATCACTGCTAACCAGTGAAACTCCTTTTACTCCGCCTGTAACGTTGATAGTTGCACTTCAGGAAGCAATTAGAATGCTGAAGGAAAAAGGAATTGAGAATGTTTGGGCAGACTGCAGATTGCTTGCAAAAGCTTCGAGAGAAGGAATGAAAGCTATAGGTCTTGAAATATTTGCCGAAAGTCCTTGTGATGTTGTTACAAGTGCAAAAGTACCTGAAGAAATCGGCGGAAAAATCGTAAAAATATTAAGAGAAAAATATGGAGTCTCAATAGCTGGCGGACAAGGAGATCTTAAAGGAAAAATAATTAGATTTGCACACATGGGTTATATTGGGAAAGCCGATATATTAGTAGGTTTTGCTTGTTTAGAAATGGTACTATGTGAACTTGGTTATAAATTAGAAAAAGGTAAATCTGTAGCTGCTGTTCAAGAGGTTTTATTAAACAATTAAATTAAGAGGATTAAAATGTATAAAATTTTGATGACTTATGACAGCCAAGAAGGGTTAGACAAATTATTAAAACATCCTGAGTTTAAAGTTGAAGTTTTCAATAAACCGACTCCTGAAAAATTCAAAGAACTTATAAAAAATTATGACGGTCTTTTGATTCGTTCGGAAGTTAAAGTTACTCCTGATATTATTGAAGCAGCTGATAAATTAAAATTTATAGGCAGAGCAGGAACCGGAGTGGACAACGTTGATAAAAATTCTGCAACGCAAAAAGGTATTGTTGTTACAAATGTGCCCGGCGGGAATACAATTTCTGCTGCCGAACATGCAATAGGGCTTATGCTTTCTCTTGCAAGAAATATTCCTGAAGCCCACAAATCCCTTAAAGCAAAAAAATGGGACAGAAAGAATTTTATGGGAAGTGAAATGCAGGGAAAGACTTTAGGTCTTATCGGTCTTGGAAGAATAGGAACGGAAGTTGCAAAAAGGATGATAGCTTTCGGAATGAATGTCATTGCTTATGATCCTTTTGCCAACGTTGAAATTGCGTCAAGTTACGGTATAGAAATAAAAACATTGGATGAAGTTTATTCCAACGCAGATTATATTTCTTTACATTCTCCTTTAAATGATTCTACAAAGGGCATGATCAATGCAGAGTCAATAAAAAAAATGAAAAAAGGTGTTTGTATTGTTAATTGCGCAAGAGGCCCGATTATAAATGAAAAAGATTTATCGGATGCAATAAAGGCGGGTCACGTTAAAGGTGCAGCTCTCGACGTATTTGCAAAAGAACCGCCTGAAGATTGGACTATTATTGAAACCGATAATGTTATAGTAACACCTCATTTAGCCGCTTCAACTGAAGAAGCCCAAATTAAAATTGCCGAAGAAATGAGCGAAGTTATTATAGATTATTTCACAAAAGGATTAATAAGAAATGCAGTTAATGTTCCGACCGTGGATTGGGAAACTTATAAAAAATTAGTCCCATATATAGATTTATCCGACAAAATAGGAGCTTTCCAGGGGCAAACAATTGACGGTGGAATATCCGAAATAGAAATTACTTATCAGGGCAATATTTCAACTTTAAATACAAGTTCTCTTACTGTTGCATATTTAAAAGGTATTTTAAGTCAGATACTTGATTTAAAAGTTAATTTTGTTAATGCAACTTCAGTAGCAAAAGAAAGAGGCATTAAAATAAAAGAAGCTTTAATAAGAGACTGTTCCGAATATTCAGGTTTAATAGTTGCAAAGGTAAAGACCTCAAAGGGGGAATATTCAATATCAGGGACACTGTTTGATAAAAGCCAGAGAATAATTGAAATTAACGGACTTTCAGTTGATGTTATACCTTCAGGTAATAAAATATTTATAACAAATACCGATAAACCCGGTGTAATAGGAAATTTAGGTACTGTCATCGGTACTGCTAATGTTAATATTGCCGGAATGACAGTAGGAAGAAAACAAATCGGCAAAGAAGCAATAACAATAGTTGAGGTAGACAGTTCCATATCCAACGATTTAATTGCTAAAATCTCAAAAATTGAAGGTGTAACAAAAGTAAAAAATGTTTCTCTTTAAATTTTTATAATTTTAAAAAGTCGGTGAATATACTTCACCGGCTTTTTTTATGTATAATAATCTTGTATGTTTAACAAATTATTTGAAAAAAATTTCAACACTAAAGTTTTTTTAGTATTGGCAATTGTTATTTTTGCATTATACGGTAAAAGTATTTTTTTTAATTTTGTTTACTTTGACGACGATATTCTGATTTTAGAAAAGCAAAATTATTTAACGATATCCAACATAAAAAATATATTAACAGATCCTGTTTTTGCCAGAGAAAATGACAAATACTACAGACCTGTATTAAATTTGTCTTTTTTATTAGATAAACTAATTTACAATATTAATCCTCATGGTTATCATTTTACAAATATTTTAATTCATCTGTTTGCCGTATTTTCAATATTTATATTATTTTCTTATAAATATGATAAAAATATATCTATCTTATTTTCAATTATCTTTGCCGTACATCCGACCATTGTAAAAGCAGTAGCCTGGATACCGGGCAGAAATGACAGTTTACTGGCTTTATTTTGTGTTTTATCATTTTATTTCTTTGTTAAATACTGCGAAACGTATAAAAAATCAAATTTAATTTTTCATATTTTATTTTTTACATTGTCTCTGTTTACAAAAGAAACGGCAACAATAAGTATTTTGATTTATGGATTATATATAATCATTAATAATTATCCGATTAAGCGTTATTTAAATATAATGGTAACCTGGATTGGCATACTAATCATTTTTTTTCTTATAAGATATTTTGTTTTCAGTTATCAAATTATAGATGCATCAAATTCTATATTATTTAAAACAACATTAACAAACCTTCCGGTATTAATAAAATATATACAATTAGTCATTTTTCCAATAAACATATCAATTCTTGCTGCTAAAATTGACATAAACTATTTTACTTTTTTTTATACTATTGTTTTATTTTTTATGCTATTTTTCTTATCAAAAAATAAAATCAGCCTAAAGCTTATTGTTTTTTATATTATTTGGTTTCTGCTCTATATAATACCGTCATGTTTAGTGCCGAATAATAATTATGATGTGCACAGAATATATTTACCGATGGTCGGCATCTTTTTATTATTATTGGAAACATTAAAAGAATTTTACGTAAAAAAATCAAAAATAGTAAATATTTTTTTGGTGATAGTCTCTTTAATGTTTTTTTTAATATCTTTTAATCAAACATATAAATTCAAAGACAAAAAAATATTTTGGGTAAGTGCATTAGTTGATAATTCCGAGTCTGCAATCGCAAATGCAAATGTTGCCGGACTGTTGTCAGATGCACACAGATATGAAGATGCTGAAAAAAAATATTTAAAAGCTATTTTGCTAGAACCTTGGGAATCAAAACACTATGTAAATTTATCTGTTTTATATATTCATATGAACAATATTGAGAAATCTGAAAAATATTTATTAGACGCATTGAATTTAAATAAATATAATGAAATGATATATTATAATTTAGCACAAATATACAATTATCAGGGTAAAAAAGAACTTGCTCTGGAAATGAAGAATATATATTTAGAAGTTTTTAAAACACAAAACAGATATGATAAGCCTTTGGAGATTAAAATAAAATGAAAAAACAATTATCTTTTGCCATTGCAACTCTTTTCGGAACAGGCTATTGTCCCGTTGCTCCCGGAACAGCAGGTTCTTTAGTAAGTTTGCCGATAATTTTTTTAACCTGTTATTATTTTGGTTTACCGGGTTTGTTTTCACTTATAATTTTTTCTTTCATTATGGGATTTGTATCAACAAGAGAAGTTTTAAAATATACAAAACATGACCCTTCTTTTATAGTTATAGATGAATTGATAGGACAATCCATAACTTTTATTTCTGTAGCAAATATATTGAAACATGATTTGTCTATTTGGTGGGTTTATTTGGCAGCTTTTGTATTTTTCAGATTATTTGATGTTTGGAAACCTTTTCCTATAAGGCACATAGACAAAAAGGTTACAAATGCCTTTGGAGTAATACTGGATGATATAGTTGCCGGTTTATTTGCAACTTCTCTATTGCACATAATTGTATATATCTATGTGATTAGATTCAAAGAATTAAACGAACTGATGAAGTTGGGGCAATAGTTGATAATATGATATCAACCATATCCGCATTCTAACCATCTTTTTTACAGATACTCATTTAACTGTCAATCATAAGAATTTAATAAAACTGTTTTTGATAAAGTTTTGGATTATAATCCCGAATACTTTATTTGTCCAAGCAGCGGCATTATGGTATTAGAATATATAATTCTATATGAACGATTGCTGAATTTGAAAAAATTATCGTTGGGCTTACTTTTTTTGAAGAATTGAAAGGACAGGCATGGAATAAAAAAAATAAATATTATTTTTCATATATTGAAAACTGAAAAGATTTTAATTTTTTAGAAGTTAAGCCGTTCAAATACGATTGAATAAAAAAACAGTAAAAATTATTATAAAACTTAAAAAATGGTAATTTATTCAAAACACAATCGCAAATATATTATTTATTAATGAATTCACTATCCACATTATTTCTCATTCCCTTAGCATATAAATAAATATACGGAACGAATAAAAGCGCAAGTGCCAAAGCAAATGATAAGCCGCCGCAGACTGCTATTGCCATAGACTGATTTGTTGTTGCTCCTTGCCCTAAACCAAGAGAAAGGGGTAAAAGTCCTACGACTGTTGTTAATGTTGTCATTGTTATAGGTCTTATATGGTCTACGGTAATTCTTACTACCATTTGTTTAAGAGATATAATATCTCTATATTTTTCAGGATCTTTGCTATAGAAAAGATTATATCTGTCAATCAACAAAATTGATATATTCACAACGTTTCCTATCAACATTATTATCCCTAACATTGAAATAGAGTTTATGGATTGTCCCGTTATAAAAAGAGTACAAATCGCTCCGATAACTCCAAGAGGAACAGCTGTCATAACAAGAATCGGTTGCAATAACGATTCAAATTGTGATGCCAAAATCATAAATATGATTATAATACCTAAAATCATGGCAAATGAAGTCTGTGATAATGATTCTTTCATTGCCAACATTTCTCCTGTTATTACAGAAGTAACACTGGTGTTATTATAAGAATCATCTAATATTTCCTGTAATTGCCCAACAGCTTTTGTAAAATTACCGTTTACATTTGCCGTTATAAGATAAGTTCTTTCCCTTTCAATTCTTTTAATTGCAGGCAATGTTTTAACAAAAGTTGCCTGGGCTATTTGTTTTAATTGTATAGTCATTCCCCATGATGAATATGCCGTCATTTCCATAACCTTATCAAGCGTATCTCTGTCTTCCGGTTTCATTCTGACTCTGATATCCATTTCATCATCGGCCAGCTTTAATTTTGTTGCAACAAAGCCTTTAATACCGGCTAATGTCATTGCAGCAATATCTTGCGTTGAAAGCCCGAAAAGAGATGCTCTTTCTCTGTCAATTGTCAGCCTGAGTTCCGGAACTTCATCTGACGGATCAACTTTAATACCATAAAATTCCGGCATAGAATCCATAACTTTTCTTAGTTTTGTGGAATATTCTTTTAATTTTGTTAAATCTTTTCCTTTAATTTCAACTGTTACTCCGGATCCGCCACCGACACCGGATCCAAAAAGACCCTGTTGAGTTACAAATTCAGCATCTAAATTTTTAATATTCATTTTTTTAATTTCATCACTCAGCTCTGTTACAATACGATCTGTTGAAAGACCTTTTTGAGTGAGGTTTGTTATTATTCTTGCCTGATATCCCCCAAGAGTCTCAATCGAAGCAGAACCGACCTGGTCACCTGTTGACCCGATACTTGTTGCAATATCTGTAACTTCGTCGTATCGGGATATTGCCTTTTCTATTCTTTTAACAACATCATTTGTTATTTCAAGAGGAGTGTCGGGATGTAATGATACATTTAACACAAATCTTCTTTCATCCGTTTTGGGCATAAACTCTTTTGGTATAAAATACATTGCAATAAACCCGATTAAAGCATATATAAAAATGTATAAAAAAATCTTACCCGCTTTAAAATCCAAAGTAGCTTTCAATATAGGAGTAAAATATTTATTGATTGTATTCATACCGGCTGTTACGGATTGTCCTTCAAGATTTGCCTGAAGTGCAAGCCTTGGAACAAGAAACATCGCGGCAAAAATAGATGCTATCATTGAAAATGTAATAGTAAAAGCAAGTTGTGAAAACAACTGTCCGATCATACCTGCAACAAATATAAAAGGAATAAAAATTGCAACCGTTGTAAATGTTGAGCTTACGATAGGTGATAATAAACTTGATGAAGCCTCATATATACTTTCTTTTTTGGGGATATCAGTTCCTTTATTTCTATGAATCGCCATCAAAATATTTTCAAGAATCATGTTTGAGTTATCAACAACCATACCGATACCGATTGCAAGTCCGCCCAGAGACATTGAGTTAATTGAAATATTATTAAAATACATCAAACTTAAAGTAACACACAGCGTTATCGGGATTGCAATATTTATTATCGTAGAACCTACAAAACTTCTCATGAAAAAATATAAAAGTATGAATGACAGTAATGTACCCTGAATAGCAGATTGATAAATATTATTTAAAGATTGTTTTATAAATATTGACTGATCGTATGTTGTAATAATTTCAACGTTTTCAGGAACTTTATCGGCAATTGATTTTAATTTATCATGAACAAGTTTAGACATATTTATTAAATTTGCTCCTGATTGCGGGAAAATACCTATAGATATATTTTCTCTTGAATTGTATCTGGAATATCCTTTTCTGTCTTTAAGAGTTTCTTTAACATCTGCAACGTCTCTCATATAAACGATTTTTTCGCCGGTTTCATCTCTGGTCGTTCTGTCTTTTCTGTAATTTATGTTACGTTCCTGCTGTGCCTGTTTTCCAAAAGAAAGTGCCTCTATATCGGCTAAATTTTTAAATTCTCCGACTGTTTTTACTATATATTCATGTTTTTCTTCCTTGATGGTTCCGGCCGGATAAGTTATATTTGCGGTTTGCAGTGAATTAATTACATCCGTTATAGATACTTGGTTGGCAAGTAAGCGTCCCTTATCAATTTCAACAAGAACTTCTTTTTGTTCTCCGCCTCTGATTTCAACTTTTGCAACACCTTCAAGCCTTTCAAGTTCATCTTTTACATTTTTTTTAATAAAAGTTCTAAGCTCAGCCATTTTAAGCGGAGAAGATTCATCGGTTTTATAATTTGCCGATAATATTATTGCTTCAACCTGCATCGGGTTATATTTTAAAACAATAGGATCTAAAGCATCTTTTGGCAAAGACTCTTTAATTAAATCTATTTTTTCTCTTACATCCATTGAGGCAAAATCCATATTTGTACCCCAAATAAATTCACAGGAAACTATGGAAACTCCTTCTTTTGAAATCGATGAAACTCTTTTAATTCTTTTTACCGTACCTGCAGTTTCTTCAATTAATTTACTTACCAATTTTTCCGATTCTTCAGGTCCTGCACCCTCGTATTTAGTTACAATTGTTATCTGCGGATATTCCATGGCAGGAAATAATTCCTGCGGTATTCTTGACCAGGAAATAAGCCCCATTAAAATTATTCCAAGAAATATCATCACGGTTGTAACAGGTCTGTCTACGGGAAGTCTTAATAAACTCATATAATTTCTCTCAATATAGGATTTGTTTCTTTTTTCCTATGTTTATTATAAATTTTTTGTAATATTTTTAGTAGTGCCGTTAATCCCAAAGTTTTAAAGAAAGAATTAATACTTTCTTTAGGTCTTTCAAGCACATAATATGCCGTCGGAATAATTATCATTGTCAAAATAGTTCCTGTTATTGTTCCGAATAGAACCGTTAATCCCAGTGAACGCCACATACTGGCAGATTCATCTCTGCTTAAAACCATCGGTAACAATCCGAGAGTTTTCATTAAAAATGTAATAAGTTCCGGTCTTAATCTTTCTTTGCACGATTCAAAAATAACCCTTAATAAGTTTTTTCTGCCTATACGTCTCTGATTTATTTTATCAACGATAATAATAGAACTGTATACTATTGAGCCGAACAAAATCATCATACCAATCCATACTCCAAGACTGATCGGTTTCTTAAATATCCATAATGCAAAAGCTACACCTATAATACTCAAGGGTAACGAGAACATAATTAAAGTAGGTTGTATATATGATTCAAAAATAGAAGCCAATACAAAAAATATCAATATAACGGTAAGTGAAACTGCAAGTAAAAACTGACCTCTGTTTTTAACGGTCTTTTCATAATCGCCTGATATATTAAATGAATAATCTCTGGGAAAAGCAACACCCTTCAGTGTAGCATTTATCTTTTCTGCCGCCGTAGTCAGTCCTATCTTAGCTCTGTTGGCGCTTATTTGGATAAATCTTTTTTTATTCTTGTGCCAAATTTCCTGATTAGTTTTAATTCTTTCTAAATTTGCAACCTGACCTATATATACAACATCCTTCCTTGGATTAATTATGCCCAAAAACGGAAGATCATCAACTCTTTGTATACTGCCGGGAGTTAGTCTGCAAATAGTTTCTATTTGCTTACCTTCTGTTCTGTATTGTGTTGCTATTAAACCTCTTATCTGACAGTGTAAAGTATTACTAAAATAATAAGTTGTTAAACCAAATATGGCCAATCTGTTGTAATCCACATTTATCAAAATTTCAGGTTCATCTTCTCTCATTCTTATTTTTACATCTGTTAACCCCTTAACTTGTTGCAATCTGCCCGAAGATGAAAAAGCAAGTTGTTTTAAAGTGCTGTAGTCCTGTCCATAAAAATCAACGAAAATTTCCTTTGAGGTACTGCTTTGTGAATCTTGATAATATACAAAAGCAGGAGAAAACTCACCAAATCTTTTTCTGAATTCTTCTTTAAAAGCTTCTGCATCTTTGTATACCGTGACTTCAACAAAGGTATGTAACTTTTCAATTTTAGATGACACTCTTTTTACCTGATCACTGTAAGTTAAAAGAGCTGCCTCCATTTTTTTTACAACCTCATTTGATATTTCTATTCTGGTAGCCGGCGGAAATTGAATACCTATACGAAAAGTGTTAACGTCACCCGGATCCATAAATTCAGAATCTCTTGTCATTAAAACATGAACCGCAAAAATAAAAGCAGCCAAGGTGACAATCCATACCCATGTTTTTTTTCTAAAGGAAAATTTAAGAATACGTCCGTAATAATGACGAACTTTTATATACCATTTTTGAAAGTCAAGTTCGAATTTATTTTGCCATTTGTATATTTGGGGGGGGATAAACAACATTGTGCCAATCAAAGAAGCAACCAGTGCAAATGTAATAACTAATGCAAACGGAACATACATTTGTCTGATTTCGGGTTCTAAAAAAACTAACGGCAAAAATACAACTATTGTTGTTACGGTTGATGCAAATATCGGCTGCCATAATTCCTTAGTCGCATTAACAATTAAATCAAGCTTATTGATAAATGTTTTTCTATGATAATGAAATGATATATTTTCTATAACAACAATGGAATTGTCCATAACATTTGCCATTCCCATGGCAAGTCCGCTTAAAGTCATAATGTTAAAAGTCTGGTTTGTAAAATGCATTAATAATATTGACATGAAAAGACTTAAAGGCATTGTAGTTGCAACAATAAAAATACTTCTGATATTTTTCATAAATAAAAACAATATACTTGCCAGTAATATTCCGCCTACAAGCAATGCCTCAACTAAGGAAGAAATTGCTTTAGTTATGTATTCGGAATCGTTCTTTACGGTTGTAATTACAATATCCTTATCTATGTCTTTTTTGAGATTTTCGATTACCCGCATTACTTCATTGGCAATTTTTATGGTATTACCGGTAGATTCTTTCTGTATATAAACTGAAACAACCGATTGCAGATTAAGTCTTGAGAATGAAGTCGGCTCATAGAATGAATCTCTGACGGTAGCAATATCCCCGATTCTGACAATAGATCCGGACGGCGTTATTGCAATGGCGGTATTTTCAATTTCGTCAATACTGTTATATTCTCCCGTGGCTCTGATTACAAAATTCTGATTATCTTTATTGATTTCACCTGCCGATATTGACAAATTTGCCAAATTAATTTTTTGAACAACTTCAAGTATGGATAATTTATAGCCTAGAAGTTTTGCATTATCCATTTCTATAAGTAATTTTCGCTCTCTTCCGCCGCCAAATTCAACATTGGCAACCCCGGAAACTCTTAGTATTTTTTCTTTTATTTGTTCTTCCGCAATAATTCTTAATTCTTCCGTAGTCTTTTCATTTGAACTCAACGATAAAATAACAATAGGAGAATCGGATTGTTCAAACTTGGCTATGATCGGCTTTTCCGTTTCCTTTGGAAGTAAATGTCTGACCATTGCAATTTTTTCTCTTATATCTATAACAACAAAATCCGTATCAATATTATGATGAAACATCATCATAATATTTGATTCAGACTCTTTTGATGAGGAAATCATTTCCTTCAAACCGTTTAATTCTGAAAATACTTCTTCCAATGGTCTTGTTACGTATTTTTCAACTTCACTTGATGCAACTCCGCCTCTAAGCCTTGTAACGACACTAACAAGGCCCGACTGGGCACTGGGATATAATTCTACGGGGATTCTCAACGTCGAAATAGCAGAAAACAGCAACATGGCAATAACAAGCATCAAAGTTGTTATTGGTCTTTTAATTCCAAATTCTATCATAAGAGTAATTTACCAATTTTGCTATTTTATATGGATAGCTTCTAGTTCTGTGTCTGGTCTACTTTATCTTCTATTGCTTCAAGAAATTTAACTTTTATACCGTCAGACAACTGTCCCTGTGTTTCAATAACGACCATATCTCCTATTTGTAATCCCTGTAAAATAACAGTTTTATCTGTAAGTTTTTCACCGAGCTGGCATGGTCTCATTTGAACAACGCCTTCGCCGGGTGCTCTATAATCAGGTATTACTATCGGCACTAAAAAAACATTATCATTAAGAGAAATTATACTTTCTGACGGAACAAGCATAACATCCTTTAATTCTTTAAGTATTATTGTTCCTCTTCCAAACATTCCGGATCTCAGTAAAGCCTCATCGTTTTCAACTCTGACTTTTACGGTGGCTGTTCTGGTTCTTTCTTTCACTGTAGGAGCTATTTCCGTTAATTTTCCGACGAAAGTTTTACCTTGATGGGAATCGCAGGTTATTGTAACGGCTTGACCTACTGCCAACTTATATACATCTTTTTCAGGAACATCAACTTCAAAATTTGTACCTTTATCACTTATAAATTTAGCCACAACATCCTGAGGAGTTATGTAATCTCCGGGCTTTATAATTACCTCGGCAAGTATTCCGTCACTTGGAGCTATCAGATTTGTTTTTGCCAAATTTGACTGAGATAATTCAACTTCTGAAAGAGTTGCTTTTACTTTTGATTCTGCTGATTCAATCTCATACTTTGCTTCAAATAATTTGCTCTCGGAAAGCGCCTTCATTGTATAAAGTTCTTCATATACTTTATATCTTTCTCTGGCGGAATTATAAGCCGACACTTCACTTTTATATTTACTCTTTGCATAATCTGCTTTTGTCATAGCATCTTTAGGATCTAATGAGCAAATGACAGAACCTTTTGGTATTATTGACCCCTCTTTGTAATTATAAGATGCAAGCTGTCCGTCAATTTCAAATCTCATTTCATTTTCAACGGCACCTTTAATTGTGCCCATCGTAGTATATGTATCCGTATAATCCTGCTTTTCTACTTTCTTAACCTTTACACTAATCATTTCCTGCTTTTCTTCAACAACTTTTGCTTTATTAAAAAACACAAGATATATTATAAGTGCCAATAAAACAGCCAACACGGATATAACTGCGATTTTAAAATATTTTTTAAAGTTAGGACTGGATTCTGCAAGCTGTGAATATTTGTATACAATAACCTGAACAAACTTGTAGTAATACTGTTTTAAAATGGACAAGATAATCCTCCGATATTTTTTATCTTAAACTCATAAGAGTTAATCTCTCAAGTTCTGTTACCGATGCATGATTTGTATAAGACGCTCTTGCAAAAGACGAAATTGCCTCAGCATATTGCCAAGATTCTTCCATAAGTGAGACTGTAGGAACTTCATATAAATTATTTCTTTTTTCCATAAGAGCAAGTTTTCTTTCTTTTAAAGTAATTTCCTGTCTAAGCGTCTTTGCATTATTTAATGAAATTGCATATTCGTTGTATGTTTTTTCTACGGTAAGTCTGCTATTTTTTAGAATATCAATAAGCTCGGATATTGTTTGTTTTTTTCCGATACTGCTCTCTTTTGCATCAACAAAATATTGCAAATCATCTAAGATTGATAATTGAACATCAAAAGTCGTTGTTTCAACTCTTTTGCTGGCATCAATGATTGTTGTTGGTTCTGTTTTATCGGTACTATAAGATGCATTTAGCGAGTTACCCCATAAACCCCATGACAATTTTGCCGAAACATTCCATGACGTTGTAAGTTCCAGCGGTACTGTTGTAAAAGCTTCTCCGCTTCTGCCATAAAAACCGTCAAGATATAATTTTGGTAAAACTTTTGCTCTGTTAATTTTAATTTTAGTATCTGCCATTTCAATCTGAATTTTCGCAATTTTAACATCTAAGTTATTTGTTTGGACAAAACTTACACAATCCTGCAGTGTGAAAGAAATTTCAGGAACATCGGTCGGCAATTCTGCAGAAACTGTTGCCGGTATATCTTCTAATCCATACACACCGACAATCTCTACTAATTTTTTTGTAGCAAATTCCAAATTTATCCTTGATGCATTTAAAAGATTAGATACTTTGTCTCTGAAATTTTTAGATTCCATTAAGTCTAACTCAGATATCGCTCTTGCCTTATATTCTACCTGTGTCTTCAAATAAAGTCTTTCAACTTTTTCAAAAGCTTTAGTTAACGCCAAATACTCTACCTTAAGCGTTAAGTATTCATAGTAAGCCATTTTAACTTTGGAATATAATTCTTCTTTTGACTTCGTATAGTTATATTTTGATGCATCCATCATTAATCTGTTATACTTGTACCCGCCGGTTGAGCCACCGCCTTCATATATCGGCTGAACAGCCCTGATACCCAATTCTTCGGAATTATACTCTTCTTCGTCGCTACCACTAACTACTTTAAATTTTGTTTTTCCTTTTGAAAATCTTCTCTGTAACATAAGTTGTGGGAAAAATGAACGGATAGAACTTGTAACTCTTGTTTGAGCAAGTTCTACTTGTTCTTGAGCTACGCTAATTTTTAAATCCCTGGCTGTTGCAATTTTCAAACATGCATCCAAAAACTGGTCCGCATAAGCGGATGATACCGAAACAAAAAAACACGCCGCAATAACAAACAAAAATCTTATATTCACAGTCACCTCATATCAAATATAAATATATAAACACTCTTAGAAGTATATAAGAAAAAACATTTTTTGTCAATGAAAAATATATTTTAAAATTAGCAATATTATACTGTATTTTATTAAAAATTTTACACTGAAAACTTATTGATTTTTTTTAGATTTTTTAACAAGAACTTTCTTCAGCAATTTTTTAAATATTTTTTTCCTAAACACATAAACCATTATAAATGCCGACAAAACTACGGCGATCAGTACGTATGTATATTTTACAACATAAGTTTCTATTATAAATTTAGAGTATTTTTCTCCACATAAATAAACACCTAAAAATAACATTGCCCAAGAGACTAAGTATGTAATAAAGGCCATGTAATAATATATTTTTTGCTTATTTTTTCTGGCAATATAGACAAAATATATAAAACCGCCAAGTCCAAACGGAACATTAATAAAAAGCAGGATGATCCCTATTATAACATCTAAAGTTAAAGTCATTTTTTTGTTTTATGCATTAAAATTTCATCTAAACAATTTGGATTGTTTTTGATTCTGATAAGAAGTTTTTCATATTCAAGTAAATTTTCATTGTAGGAAAGTAATTTTTCCAAACCTGCAATAATATCTTTTATATTGCAATCTAAAGATTTTTTAATTTTTGGTATCAAATAGGGAATACATAAATTTCTTGCTTTTGACGGCTTTATTTCAATTAATTCCAGTCCTATACGTTTTGCTATAAAATTTACTATCTGGATTTCGTCATTTAAAAAATCTTCATTTTTCAAAGTTGCCACAAGATCTTCAATTCCAAAAAACAATACAGGTTCAAAATTAATATTTTGGGCTTCTTTTGTTGATTTAACAATTTCTCCGAATTCATGTAACATTTTTTTTCTGTATTGAGTAGCTTGTCCTTCATAATCTTTTGGATATACGTATGCAATCAATTCACTTGAAATATCCTGGTAAATAAAGAAAATTTCCCAATAGAATAAATGTTTACACTTCGGACATTCGACAATATTAAACATTCCGGAATTTATTGTGTCCTTCAATTCCGGATTTTCTGAAATACTAACAGCAGTCCATAACTCTGCCCCGAAAACTTCACCACAATGGCAAGTAATTTCACAATTTGATAGTATCGACATGCCCAAAATAATACAACATTGCCATTTTTTTTGCAAATTAAGTTATGGACAGCATTTCTGGTTTGATTTATGAAGTTAAATCTTGTATCATATCAAAGAATATAAACAATTTTTAAATAAAAAGGAGATGTGTTTATGAGAAGACCGTTGATGGCGGGCAATTGGAAAATGCACAAAAATATACCGGAAGCGATTGCCATGGTAAAGGAGCTGAAACCGCTTATCTCTGATGTAAAAGATGTTGATATTTTAATCTGTCCGGTTTTTACCGCTATTTATCCTTTGTCAAACGAAGCAAAAGGATCAAATATTAAAATAGGTGCACAAAATGTTTATTGGGAACCAAAAGGTGCATTTACGGGTGAAATTGCAGTAAGTATGCTTTCAGATGCAGGATGTTCTTTTGTTATTATAGGTCATTCTGAAAGAAGACAATATTTTTGCGAAACAGATGAAACCGTAAATAAAAGGACAAAAGCAACGCTTAATGCAAATCTAATTCCAATAGTTTGTGTAGGAGAAACTCTTCAGGAAAGAGAATCCGATAACACATTCAAAGTAATTGAAAAGCAAGTTAGAGACGGGATTAAAAACTTTTCAAAAGAAGAAGCAGAAAAAATAGTTATAGCATACGAACCTGTTTGGGCTATCGGTACCGGAAAAACGGCAACACCTCAACAAGCTCAGGAAGTTCATGGATTTATAAGAAAAATCTATTCCGAAATGTATGGTTCAGACATAGCAAACAAAGTCAGAATTTTGTACGGTGGGTCAGTAAAACCCGATAATGTAAGCGAATTGATGAAACAAAAAGATATTGACGGCGGACTTGTCGGCGGAGCAAGTTTGGATGCAGCCTCATTTGCAAAACTTGTAAAATTTAACGGATAAAGGATATCAAAATGCAAAATTACAGAGCAACTAATCCGGTATTGATAAATGTTTCGGCAAGACATATACATTTGACAAAAGAAACTATGGAAATTCTTTTTGGTGAAGGATACCAACTTACAAAAACCAAAGATTTGCTTCAACCCGGAGAGCATGCCTGTGCCGAACAGCTTACGGTAGTCGGTCCGAGAAATTCAATAGAAAAAGTAAGGATTTTAGGTCCTTTAAGAAAAATAACACAGGTTGAAGTTTCAATAACTGACACAATAAGACTCGGAATAATTCCGTGCATAAGAGTGTCCGGAGACATCGCAAACTCACAGCCGATAACGCTTGTTGGACCAAAAGGCAAAGTGGATTTAAAAGAAGGATGCATAGTTGCAAAAAGACACATCCATTTTTCAATACAAGAAGCATTAAATTACGGAGTAAAAGATAAAGATTCATTGTCAATTAAATTTACAGGAGAAAGGGGATTAGTATTTGATAATGTTGTTGCCAGAGTAAGTAACAATATGATTTCAGAATGTCATTTAGATGCAGACGAAGCAAATGCCGCCGGTATCAAAAGCGGAGCAATGGCAATAATATTATAGTAAGGGTGCTAATTTATGAAAATATCTTTAGGAACCGACCATGCGGGATTTGATGTAAAAAGTAATGTTATTAATTTTTTAAAATCGTTGGGGCATGAAGTTATTGATTGCGGAACTTTTTCAAAAGACAGTTGCGATTATCCTGATTTTGCAAAAGAAGTAGCAACAAACATATTAAACGGCAAATCTGAAAAGGGAGTTTTAATTTGCGGCACCGGTATCGGAATGGCAATGGCTGCAAATAAAATGAAAGGAATCAGAGCAGGTGTTTGTTGGAATATGGAAACTGCAAAGTTAATAGCATTACACAACAATGCAAATATCATATGCCTTGGTGCAAGATTTTTGTATATTGAAGAAATGTTTGACATGCTAAGAATATATTTGGAAACTAAATTTGAAGAAAGACACTTAAATAGAATTTTAAAAATATCCGATATGGAAAAATAATATGAAAAAAATTATTTGTGCATTTTTTTGTCTTTTATTTGTCACTTTAGCTTATGCATCATCTCAATACCTTGAAGAAACCCTGCAATTGATAAACGATGATAAAAATGATGAGGCAATAGAAATAATAAAGCTTAATCTTATAGAAAATAAATCTGCAGATAATTATGTTTTGATGGGTATTGCATATTTGGAAAAGAATGATCCGAAAAATGCGGAAGAAAATTTTAAAAAAGCTTTGGAATTAGACAGAAAAACTGTATCTGCTCATTATATGTTGGCAATGTTGTATGAAAAAGAAAAAAGATATGAACAGTCAATGGTAAAATGGGAAAAAATCTATAAATACACTAAAAATAAAAAATTAAAAAATTTGGCACTTAAACACTTGAAACAATTAAAAGGTATAATGACTCAATGAAAAATTTGCTTTTACTATTTTTGATATTATTTGTTTCTTCTTGTGCTTCCGGTCCTGTGTACAAACAGGATTATGATTTTTCAAAGATAAAAACAGCATATGTTGAAAGCTCTCAAAGTTCAAATAACGCTGTCTTAAATGCAATTATAAAACAATTAATGATTAAAGGTTTTAATGTAAAAACTACCGACAGTGTAGATGTTGATATTATTGTAAATTGTGTAGTTACAGAATATCAGCCAAGCAGGAAATATCTTGTAAGAAAACCACCTGAAGAACATAACCATACCAGAAGTGCAAGAGATATTGTTATTTACAATACTGACCCTATTGAAATCAGCGGTTCTTCCGTATATGATTTGGGTTCTGCATTCGGAATGGATGCCAATATAATAGCAAGCAATGCAACTGTGGGTGCATCTCTATACATTAAGGATGCAAAAACCGGAGATATCGTTTGGACAAATTCGTACACCTATGAAGGATTGGATTTATCATCAGCAATAGACGGTGTGGTAAGGTATATTTTAAAATCATTTCCACCAATCAAAAAATAGAGGCAGGTATTTATATGAAAAAATTTATTTTGATTATTTTTGTGTTGTTTGTTGTATGTCAAATTGCGGATGCGGTTTCCGTAACAATTTACAATAATGACCTTGCATTGGTCAGAGATACAAAAACTATAAAATTGGTAAAAGGTGTTCAAAACATTGAAATTGATAATGTCGCATCTAAAATTGATGCCACAAGCGTTTTGCCAAAATTTCTATCTAACACAAATAAAATCAAAATTTTAGAACAGAATTTCGATTTTGATTTGGTAAATACGGATAAATTACTCAGCAAATATATCGGAGAAAATATAGAGATTGAACGAACAGGGGAAGACAAAAGGGGAAAACTAACAGGAAAACTCCTTGCGACTTACGGTGGTTTGGTTGTACAAACTGAAAATAAACTAGTACTAAATCCTCAAGGAGAAATATCTTTGTCAAAACTTCCTGAAGATTTAAGATTAAAACCTACTTTAATATGGCTTTTGGAAAGTGAAGTTGAAGGTAATAACCAGCTTGAAGTTTCTTACCAAACAAGCGGAATAGGCTGGAATGCCGACTATGTTTTGGTAACAAATGAAAAAGATACTCTTGCAGATATTACCGGTTGGGTAACAATAAATAATAATTGCGGGGCAACATTCAAAGATGCCGGATTAAAACTTGTCGCCGGAGACATTAACAGAGTGCCTCAAAACAGATATTCCCAAAAAAGAATGATGGCTCCTCTTATGGCAATGGAAGCAAACGTTAACGACTCTTCTTTTGAAGAAAAATCTTTTTTTGAATATCACATATATGAACTTCAAAGAAAATCAACTTTAAAAGACAGAGAAATAAAGCAGATTGAATTTACAAGTGCAAAAAACATACCGGTAAAAAAAGTTTTTACATATAATGCAGGCTTAGATCCTGTAAAAGTTAAAGTAAGTCTTGATTTCAAAAATTCAAAAGAAAATAATTTGGGAATCCCTCTGCCTAAAGGAAGAATCAGAGTAAGTAAATATGATGCCGATTCAATAGAATTTATAGGTGAGGATAATATTGACCATACCGCAAAAGACGCGAAGGTCTCGATTGATATCGGAAATGCTTTTGATATAACCGGAACAAAAACTCAGACAGATAATAAAACTGAAGGAAAAACATCTTATCAAAGTTTTTCTATAAAGATAAAAAACAGTAAAAATACGCCTGTTGAAGTAAATATCGTTGAAACTTTAAACGCATGGCGTAACTGGGAAATAAGAGAAAATTCCGTTCCGTTTACAAAAAAAGATAAATCAACAATTGAATTTTTGATTACTGTACCGGCAAACAGCGAAAAAGAAGTTAAATATACCGTAAAATACTGGTGGAAATAAGGATTTTATGTTATGGCAAAAATAAATATTGCTAATATTATAGAGCATACGCTGTTATCACCGGTTGCAACTGTTGCTGATTTCAAAAAATTATGCGATGAAGCTGTTGCTAACAATTTTTATGCTGTATGTGTTCCGCCATTTATTGTGAAAAGTTGTAAAGATGCGCTTATACAGACTGATGTTAAAATCTGCTCTGTTGTAGGATTTCCGTTAGGTTATAGTTTTCATTTAACTAAGGTGCTTGAAGCAAAACAATTAATAAATTTAGGAGCAGATGAAGTGGATTGTGTCATTAATTTGTCTGCACTGAAATCAAAAGATTTCAGTTATATTGAAAATGAAATCAAACTTTTAAGAAAAGCAACTACAAAAAAAACATTAAAAATAATTATAGAAACTGCATATTTATCAGAACACGAAAAAATTAAAATAACAAAACTGGTTTTAAAATCGGGGGCAGATTTTATAAAAACCTCAACAGGATTTGCCGGTAAAGGTGCCGATGTTGAAGATATAAAATTAATAAAATCAATAATCGGTAATAATATGAGAATTAAAGCTTCCGGGGGCATATCGGCATACGGACAGGCAGTAGCAATGATTAATGCCGGAGCAAGCAGAATAGGCACATCTAAAAGTTTAGAAATTATATAATTAAAATATATGGGGGAAGTTTCATGGAAATGGGAGATTTAAAAATTGTATCTGCATCTGTCAGAAAGGACATATTAAAGATGCTTGAACTTGCCGGTTCAGGTCATCCCGGAGGGAGTTTATCATCTGTTGAATTACTTGTAGATTTATATTTCAAACATATGAAATTTGACCCTAAAAATCCAAAGGACAAAAACAGAGATTATTTTATACTCTCAAAAGGACATGCCTGTCCTGTTTTATACTCCGTTCTTGCTCAGTTGGAATGCATAAATGGCGATGAACTTTGCACGCTCAGACAGTCAGGAAGCAGATTACAAGGGCATCCTGCATCCGATAAAGGATTACCCGGGGTAGAGGTTTCAACCGGTTCTCTGGGATATGGTCTTTCTATAGGTGTCGGAATTGCAAAAGGAATGAAAACATTAAAACAAACAAACAGAGTTTACGTATTGATGGGTGACGGAGAACAACAGGAAGGAACCATTTGGGAAGCTGCAATGTCTGCATCCCATTTCAAACTTGATAATTTATGTGCAATTGTTGACTGCAACGGATTACAAATAGACGGAACGGTTGATAAAGTTTTAAACATAAATCCGATAACAGATAAATATGAGTCTTTCGGCTGGAATGTCATATCAATAGACGGTCATGATTTGTCACAGATTGATAAAGCATACAGCGATGCAAAATTGCAGAAAGATAAACCTACCGTAATAATAGCAAAAACCGTTAAGGGCAAAGGAGTATCTTTTATGGAAAATATTGCAGACTGGCACGGCAAAACTCCATCTAAGGAACAAATGTTAAAAGCAATAAGTGAAATAGACGCATCAATAAAATAAATCAATAATATAGAGGAAAATCATGGTTAAGGTTTACGGTAATAAAGCAACAAGATTTGGTTTTGGGGAAGCTCTTGTTGAACTTGGTAAAAAAGATGAAAAAATTTTTGTGTTAGGGGCAGATACTGCTTCATCAGTTGCAATCAACGGCTTTCAGGATGCTTTTCCTGACAGATTTGCAAATGTCGGAATAGCGGAATCCAATTTGATTGGTATTGCATCAGGACTTGCTTTAGCAGGTTTTATTCCGTTTGTTGCCACCTATGGAGTTTTTGCTTCCGGCAGACCATGGGAACAAATCAGAACAACCGTATGTTATTCAAATTTAAATGTTAAAATAGGCGGATCTCACTCAGGACTTATGGTTGGCCCTGACGGAGCAACTCACCAGGCATTAGAGGAAATTGCAATAATGAGATGTCTTCCTAAAATGACTGTGATATCTCCTTGTGATGTTATTGAAACAAAAAAAGCAACTATTGCCGGTGCTTATCATAAAGGTCCTGTTTACATCAGATATGGCAGAGAAAATATTCCGATTTTAACAGAAGAACAAACACCTTTTGAGATAGGTAAAGCCCAAGTTTTCAAACAAGGAAAAGATGTTTGCATAATGGCAACAGGAACGATGGTTTATGAAGCTCTTATGGCGTCCGAAATACTGGAAAAAGAAGGAATACAAGCAAAAGTTTTAAACATACATACAATTAAGCCGATAGATGAAAAAGCAATAATTGACTGTGCAAAAGAATGCGGAGCAATTGTTACTGCTGAAGAACATCAAATTTTCGGCGGTTTTGGTTCGGCAGTTGCCGAAGTTGTTGTCAGAAATATGCCGGTTCCGATGGAATTTGTCGGCATGAATGACTGTTTTGGAGAATCAGGAAAACCTGCAGATTTAATGATAAAGTACGGACTAAAAGATGTTAATATTGTTAAGGCAGTTAAAAAAGTTCTTTTAAGAAAATCATAATTATTGCATAGTCAAATAGATACAAGTGTATTCATATTGGCTAAAAACGACAGCTTTAAGGTGGAAAAATGTCGGATACAAACAAGATAATATTAATAGTTTTAGACGGTTTGGGAGTCGGCGAACTTCCGGATGCTCAAAAATATAAAGATAAAGGTGCAAATACCCTTAAACATATTTTTGACAGTATGGATGAAGATTTTACTTTAGATAATTTAGGCAAATTAGGATTATACAACATAGTAAAATCTCCTAACGGATATAAACCAAAAAAAATTGTAGGCAACTATGGTAAAATGGCAACATTGTCACCTGCAAAGGATACAACAGCAGGGCATTGGGAACTGGCAGGAATAATACTGGACAAACCGTTTCAAACCTATCCAAACGGATTTCCAAAAGACTTAATTGAAGAATTTGAAAAAAGAATAGGAACAAAAATATTAGGCAACTGTGTTGCTTCCGGCACTGAAATTATTCAAAGACTCGGGGATGAACATTGTAAAACCGGTTATCCGATTGTTTACACGTCAGCGGATTCTGTTTTCCAGATAGCCGGTCATGAAGACCCTGCTTTTTTCGGATTTAAAAAACTTGAAGATATTTGTAAAATCGCAAGAGAATTACTGCAAGGCGAACATTCTGTCGGGCGAGTTATTGCAAGACCTTTCATCTCAATAAACAACGAATATGTACGTACACCCAGAAGGTTTGACCTTTCACTGGTTCCGACTGAAATAACTGTACTGGATAAAATAAAAAATACAGGCGGGAACGTAATCGCCGTAGGTAAAATATCGGATATATTTGCAAAAAAAGGTATAACTTTAGAAAAACATACAAACGGCAATGTAATCGGAATCACAAACACAATAGAATATATTATTGAACCTAAAAAAATAAAAGGACTGGCTCACGGACTTTCTGAAGAAACACCCGAAACAGACCCTTTTAAGAAAAATTTAATATTTACAAATTTAGTTGACTTTGATATGTTATGGGGTCACAGAAGAGACGTAAATCTTTATGCCCAAGGGCTTAAATTTTTCGACAGACAACTGCCAAGTATAATGGATGCAATGGCAGAAGACGATATACTGATTATCACCGCCGACCACGGATGCGACCCGACTTATACAAAACACACAGACCATACAAGAGAATATGTTCCTTTACTTGTCTACGGAAAAAATTTAAAACAGAATATTAATCTGGGAACAAGAAAAACCTTGGCGGACATTGCACAGACAATTGCCGATATTTTTGAATTAAGCCCGATGAAAAACGGTAAAAGTTTTAAGGATGAAATAGAATTATGAAAAATTCCGATATAATATCACAATTAAAAAAAACAAAATCATATATTCTTAAAAATATTAAAACAAAACCTAAAATAGCCATTATTACAGGATCTGGTCTTTCCGATATTAAAGATTTAATAAAAAATCAAAAAATAATTGCATATTCAAAAATCCCATATTTTAAACAAACGACAATTGCCGGACATAAAGGGGAACTTGTTGTCGGAAAAATAGATAACACCGATGTGGTTTTATTAAACGGGAGATTTCATTATTATGAAGGTCATACCATGCAGGATATTACTTATCCTGTACGGCTATTGAAAGAATTAGGGATTAACACAATCATAATTACATGTGCTGTCGGAGCAATAAATAAAAAATATTCCGTAGGCGATATTGTTGCAATAAAAGATCATATTAATTTTATGGTTGATAATCCGCTGATCGGTAAACATTTTAAGTGCTTCGGAGAGAGATTTCCCGATATAAGTAATGTTTACGATACAAATTTAATAAATAAAATAAAAAAAATAGCCAAATCTAATAAAATAAAATTACAAACCAGCGTTTACTTTGCGGTCAAAGGTCCGTCTTACGAAACTGCTTCCGAAATATCTGTTTTCGGCAGTTTGGGCGCAGATGTGGTTGGAATGTCGTTAGTGCCTGAAGTTATTGTTGCAGGACAAATGAAAATGAAAGTTTTGGCGCTTGCTTATATTTCCAACAAAACAGGAAATACTTCAAAAAAATCAATAACACATGAGGAAGTATTGGCCGTCGGCAGAAAAACCGGTATAAAAATGGCAAATTTAATAAAAAATATAATAAGGGAAATCAGGTGAGAGCATACGATATAATATTCAAAAAAAGAAATAATAAAAAATTAACACAAGAAGAAATATTATTTTTAATAAACGGATATAATAACAACAAAATTGCCGATTATCAAATGTCGGCTTTTTTAATGGCAGTATATTTTTCCGGCTTAGATGATGAAGAAACTTTTTATTTAACGGATGCAATGGCAAAGTCCGGAAAAATATTAAACTTAAAATCAATAGGAATAACTGCGGATAAACATTCTACCGGCGGTGTCGGAGACGGAACGTCATTGGTAATAGCTCCAATAGTAGCAAGTTGCGGTATTTACGTTCCTATGATGTCAGGAAGAGCTCTGGGGCATACAGGCGGGACTCTTGATAAACTTGAATCTATACCGGGATTTAATGTTAATTTAGACACTAAAGAATTTATTGATATACTGAAAAAGAATCAAGTTGCAATGATCGGGCAGACAAAAGAAATTGCCCCGGTTGATAAAAAAATGTATGCATTAAGAGACGTTACCGCAACGGTAGAATCAATACCGTTGATTTGTGCAAGTATTATGTCAAAAAAAATAGCAGAAGGCGCAAAACATATAATTTTAGACGTAAAATTCGGCAACGGTGCTTTCATGGCAACATATGATGATGCAAAAGAACTTGCTTTAAAGATGGTAACCATAGGAAAAATGTTTAAAAGAAAAATGACGGCCGTATTGTCAGACATGAATAATCCTTTAGGAAATGCCATCGGCAATTCTTTGGAACTTATTCAATCAATAGAAGTGTTAAAAGGTAATCTAAAAAATGATTTTTATGACTTGTGTATAGAACTTTCATCTCTTATGATTTATTCTGCCGGAATATCAAATAATAGAACAAATGCCAAAAAACTTGCCGCAAAACAAATAGATTCAGGTAAAGCTCTTAAAAAATTTAAACAAATAATTAAAGCGCAAAACGGTGATACGAAAGTAATTGATGACTATTCCTTACTCGGCAAACCAAAAAACACAATATCCATAAAATCGAAAAAAACCGGATATGTAAATTCAATAGATACAAGAAATCTGGGCATCGCATCATGTATGCTCGGAGCAGGAAGATTAAAAAAAGAAGACGTAATAGATTATACTGCCGGTATAACTATAAATAAAAAAACAGGCGATTTTGTCAAGTACGGAGAAACACTTGGACAACTTCATTTTAATAAATGCCGTCACTTGGCAGACATTAAAAAAATTATAAAATTATCGTATAATATTTCTGACTCAAAACCTGACAAAATAGATTTATTTAAAGATATAATAATTTAGGGGATTAATTGCAACCAAATAAATGGATACTGCCAGAACTCAATAAAGAAGAAGAATTAAAATTATCTCAAACCAACAATATAAATTCTGTTGTTGCAAAGATTTTGCTTTCCAGAGGATTTGATTCTCAAAAAGCTATAAGCGAATTTTTATTCCCCAAAAAAGAAGATTTATTTAACCCGTTTTTATTGGATGATTGTTATAAAGCTGTTCTAAGACTCAAAGAAGCAATTGAAAAACAAGACCCCATGCTTATTTATGCGGACAGAGATGTTGACGGGATTACTTCTCTTGTAATTTTGTTCAACACAATAAAAACTTTGGGCGGAATTGTTGATTGGTATATTCCGTCAGATGAGGGATACGGCATTTCAAAAACTGTTTTGGATAAATACCACAAAGCAGGAATTAAACTGGTTATAAGTGTTGACTGCGGAATATCTTCGGCAGATGAAGTTTCATATGCAAATACTCTTGGTATGCAGGTTATTATAACGGATCACCATGCACCGCCTGAAATTTTACCTGACGCATATGCAACAGTAAATCCTAAAAAATTAAATTGCAATTATCCCTTCAAAGAATTGGCCGGTTGCGGAGTTTCTTTTAAAGTCTCTCAGGCACTGATGCAAACATACGGTAAAAATTTTGATAAAAATATTTTTATTATTTCATCAAAACAAATTGACGATAATTATAATGTTTTTATACTCAAAATATGTAACGATATTATAATTGAAGAAAAAGAATTATCTGCAACAAAAAACAATATTAAAATCTTATTTGATTACATAGGGAAATCTGCTGTTGTTACAAATCAAAATAATTCGTTGTTTGATGATTTTGATGATATTGAAAAGAAAATTATTTACATAGAAAACTCAAATGCAAATATATCCTTAAAAGAAGAAACTTTTTTATTGTTGTCGGAATACAGAAAAGAGGAATTATTACAAGACAGAAGAATGTCCGGATTTTATGATGACAATATTGATTTAGTATCTCTTGGTACAATTGCCGATATAGTCCCTTTGATAAGTGAAAATAGAATACTAGTAAAATACGGTTTGGATATTATTAATCAAAATCCGTCAAAAAGATACGGTTTGTTTTTCATTATAGATGAATATATTAAAAATACAAATAATATATCCGCAAAATCCATATCTTGGAACATAACGCCTGTACTAAATGCCGCAGGCAGAATGGCAAAAGCCGATACGTCCGCCAAATTGCTTTTGGCAGAAGATAAATATAAAGCCGAAGATATTTTTATTGAGTTAAAAAAATTAAATAACGATAGAAAACAATTACAGATTGAGAATATTAAACATTTTGAAAAAATACTGCATCAACAATGTGATATTGAGAAAGATAAAATTTTAGTAGTTCTGGCAGAAGGACTTGCACACGGTGTTACAGGAATTGTTGCATCTCAATTTGTCAAATCATATTCAAAACCGACTATTTTGCTAATTTCCGACGGACAATATGCTGTGGGTGCATGCAGGTCAATTGAAGGATTTGATATTGTTAGTGCTCTTGAAAAAACAAAAGATTTATTGGTTAAATATGGCGGACATTGCCAAGCTGCAGGATTTACGATAGAGATAAATAAAATAGATGAATTCAGAGAAAGATTAAAAGATATTTCAGAACATTTTATATCTACGGATATGGTAGCAAAAAAAATAAATATTGATTGTGAACTGAAAATAACTGATATAAATAAAAAAACATATACTGATTTAAATTTATTAGAACCTTTTGGCAGTGCAAACACTGCTCCAATATTTTTAATGAAAAATGTAGAATTTACGGAAATTTCCAATATAGGACAAACAGGTGAACATTTAAAATTAAAAGTCTTACAGAACGGAACTTTTGTCAATGCATTATTTTGGCATGGAGTTAAATATGAGGATATGTTAAAATATAAAGGTAAATTTGATATTGTTTTTAATTTGGAAATGAACAGAGATAACTTACAATTATCAATCATTGATATAAATAATATATAGACAGGGGGGGGAAATGCAAAAAACAATTGAACCGGTAAAAATTGCAATTATTGGTGGTAGTGGCATCAGCGAAATAAGTGGGATTGAAAATGTTTCAGAAATAGAAATAGATACTCCTTTCGGAAAACCTTCGGCACCTATTACTGTTGGAACTTTAGACGGTGTCAGGTGTGCTTTTTTACCAAGACACGGCAAAGGACATGTTATTTTGCCGAGCGAAATAAATGTCAGAGCAAATATTTATGCTCTTAAATTGATAGGTGTAGAACAAATTGTGGCATTAACGGCCGTTGGTTCTTTGCAGGACTCAATAAAGCCAAAAGATTTTGTAATACCTGAACAAGTATTTGACAGAACTAAAAACAGAATAAATACATTTTTTGGAAACGGTGTAGTTGCACATGTTGGTTTTGCAGATCCTTTCTGTAATGAAGTCAGGGATATTATTCATAAAACAGTCTCTGAACTGGGCATAACCCATCATTTCAGCGATACAACGTATGTTTGTATCGACGGACCCCAATTTTCTACAAGAGCAGAATCAAAAGTAAACAGAGCAAACGGCTTTTCCATAGTCGGGATGACTGCCATACCTGAGTCAAAATTGGCAAGAGAAGCTGAAATATGTTATGCAAATATTTCATTGGTTACCGATTATGACGTTTGGAAAATCGGGGAAGAAGTCGGTGTTGAAAAAGTTTTGGAAGTAATGGCTGCAAATATAAATACCTGTAAAAAACTAATTAAACAATTGATACCAAAATTAGCACAAAGACAAATAGCATGCCAGTGCAGTTCAGCTTTAAAATATGCTGTACAATCGGCACCGGAAACAATAAAAAAAGCACCGTCATATCCGGCACTAAAATTATTTTTGGAGAAGTACTTTAAATAGAGGATATTATGTCTGTTTTAATAGTCGGTTCCGTTGCTCTTGATACAATTGAAGCAGGCGGTAGAAAAGTAAAAGAAGCTTTAGGAGGTTCAGCTGTTTATGCTTCCGTTGCCTCTTCTTTTCTTACCAAAACAGCAGTCATTTCTGTTGTCGGAAAAGATTTTCCAAAAAAACATATTGACGTATTAAAAAAACATAAAATAGATATATCGGAATTAAAAATTTCAGAAGGAAGAACTTTCAGATGGACAGGAAAATATTCTTGTGATTTTAATCAAGCCCATACATTAGATACACAATTAAATGTTTTTGAAAGATTTAAACCGATAGTGTGTGAAAAAAATAAAAATATTGACTATTTGCTTTTAGCGAACATTGACCCTGATATACAATTTGAGGTTTTAAAAAATATATGTAACGTAAAGATTGTTGCATTAGATACAATGAATTTATGGATAACAACAAAATTAAAAAAACTCAAAAAACTTTTAAAATTGGTTGATATACTGTTTATAAATGAAGATGAAGCAAAACAACTCAGCAATAGCAAAAATTTGCTCTTGTCGGTAAAAGCAATATCTAAAATGGGACCGAAAATTATTATTATCAAAAGAGGGGAATTTGGTGCAATGCTTTTCAAAACTAATGAACTCTTTTTCGTCCCTTCATATCCGTTGGAAAAAATCACAGATACAACAGGTGCCGGCGATACTTTTGCAGGAGCATTTGTTTCATACATTTCATACATTAAAAATATTGAAATAAAAACGCTAAAAAATGCAATGTTTTATGCTACTGTTATGGCTTCTTTTAATATTGAATCTTTTAGTGTTAGTAAATTATCCAATTTAACAAAAAAAGAAATATCTTCCAGACTAAAAATGTTAAAAAAAATAACGGAGTTATAATATTTATGAAAAATGAAAAAGAACTCTATGAAAAATTATTAAACATTGCTAAAGAAGCAAGTAAAACCAGTTATAGTCCCTATTCAAAATTTAAAGTAGGTTGTGCCGTTTTATGTGATAATGGGGAAATTTATTTTGGAACAAATATTGAAAATGCATCATACGGGCTTACAATTTGTGCAGAAAGAGTTGCTATTTTCAATGCTGTTTCAAACGGTGTAAAAAAAATAAAAGCAGTCGCAGTTTATACCGACAAAAAAGATATTACGCCTTGCGGAGCATGCAGGCAGGTAATCTTTGAATTTTCAAAAGATGCAGATATTATTTATAATTCAAAAAATAACAAAATAAAAGTTACAAATATAAAATCTTTATTGCCAAATTCTTTTTGTTGTAAATCATTAAAATGAAAAAAATATATTTTGTAATCATACTTTTATTTTTTGCACCTATAACCTTCGCACAGCAAAACACATTTGTAAAAATTGCAGGAGACAAACAATTAGGCTTAAAAGATATACCGCTAAAAGAAGAATTTACTATCCAGCTGTTAGATACAAAAAAACAACCGCTAAAAAACACTGAGGTTGAATTTTCAATAATACAGGACTCAATATTACAGGACTCCAAAAATTTATCCTATTTACAAAAACATAAAATTTCAACAAATGAAAACGGTTACGCAAAAACAAAACTTGTAATCGGTAAAAAATCGGATGAAAAAATCATTGTTTTGGTCACTTCAGAAAACACAAAGCCGGTTTATTTTACGGTCTCGGTTTTAGGGAAAAACTGGCTTCTTTTAATGTTTGCCGGTATTTTAGGCGGAACAGCTTTGCTTCTTTTTTCTATGTTTAAGATAAACTTGGCATTTGAAAAAATTGTCGGTCAAAACATGAGAACAATTTTAACAAACTTTACATCCACAAAATTAAAGGGTTTTTTAACAGGTTTATCCATTACCGGATTAAACCAATCAAGTTCTGCAACTGCCCTTTTACAAATAAGTCTTGTAAGTGCAGGACTACTCTCATTTCAGCAATCAATGGCAGTAACAATGGGATCGTCTATAGGTTCTACAATAACAGGACAATTGGTTGCTTTTAGGCTTGTAGACTATGCTTTGCTAATTGTTTCCTTGGGATTTTTTATTTCATTTTTTTCCTCAAAAAAAAAGATAGCAAGTTTTGGTGATATTATTTTCGGATTCGGGTTATTATTTTTCAGTATGAAAATAATGTCAGATTCAATGTTGCCTGTAACTCTAAATACAAATTTATTAGATACCATTGCAACCATAAAATCACCGATTTTTGCTATATTTGTAGGATTTTGTTTTACCGTATTGATTCAATCAAGCGGAGCTACTGTAGGTATTACAATAGTACTTGCTTCATCAGGAATATTATCTCTGATGCAGGCTATATGCATTTGTTTGGGGGCACAGGTGGGAACTTGTATAACATCTGTAATTGCTTCTATAAATCAAACACGGGCAGGAAGAAGGGTTATGTTATGGCATTTTACTTTTCAAACTTTGGGAGTATTAATAATTATGCCACTTTTATTTATAAATTATAATGATAATCCGGTTTGGTTATCTTTTACCAAATTCATTACAAATAAAATATTACACTCAAATGATATTGCAAGAGAAATTGCGATGTCTCATACGATGGTTGCAATTATAACATCATTAGCAGTATTACCGGTACTGCCGTTATTCTACAAATTGATTTTATTTATATATCCAAGAAAATTATCGGAAAATCCTACAGCACCGATTTTTATAGATGACAAATATATATCACAAACGAATAAAGCATTAGAACTATCGAAGAAAGAAATTTTAAGAGTATCTGAAATTTTAATGGAAATAGTTAAAGGTTCTATTCGTCTATTAGAAACAAGGCATGAGGAAATTGGTGAAAAAATTGCTTCTCAAGCTTTTCGCATCAGATTATTAACAAGTAAAATTGTTCCATATTTGTCAAAAATAGGACAAAACCAACTTTCTCAACAACAATCAAAACATGAAATATCTTTGTTGTATATTATTGCGGATTTTGAACAAATTGCAGATATTATTGAACGTAATTTAATGTTTGTCGCCCATGAAAAAATTAAAAGGAATTTGAGGTTTTCGGATGAAGGGTTAAATGATATAAGACAATTACATAATATTATTTCTTCGAATTGTTCAAAGGTAATAAATTCATTTGATAAAGACGATATTGTCACCGCAAAAGAAATTATTAATTCGGTTTCAGAATTACACAATACCGTACATCAATTTAAGAAAAAACATATTACAAGATTACAAGCAGGTTTACAGGAATCAATAGAAACTTCGGGATTGCATATGGATGTTCTTGACCAATATACAAGAATAAATGATATCTTAGCTGATATTGCTTCCACTGTTTCTAAACAGTAGAATTTCTCAAAAATCAATTAGTAGTATTAAAACAAGTGATTATATCAATATATTGTTGTTTGACAACCAAAAAATATTTTTGTATTATAAATGAGGTTTAAGTGCTGAAGGTTCCTAGTTATAGTTAAAAGTTTTAAACCAAGTAAAAAATCTTCAATTTGAAACAAAAAAATAATACTGAACTAAGGCGAATAATTTTGGCTTAGTGGTTATTCTTGAGGTCAAAAATGTCTACATTAGTTGTTTTAGGAACCCAATGGGGTGATGAAGGAAAAGGAAAAGTTGTTCATTATCTGGCAACTCAAGCTGATTACATTGTAAGATATCAGGGGGGCAATAATGCCGGGCATACTTTGATATTTGAAAATAAGCCTTTTGTTCTCCATTTGATTCCTTCGGGAATACTTTTTCCTAAAAAAGTTTGCCTTATAACAAACGGTGTTGTTGTTGATCCGAAAGCATTGAAAGAAGAAATTGATTTATTAAAGAAGAAAAATATAACGGTTGATGGCCGATTTTTTGTCAGTGAACTTGCACATGTAATCCTTCCATATCATAAATATATAGACGGAATACAGGAAGATGATACCAAAAAAGTGAAAATAGGTACGACAAAAAGGGGTATTGGACCTTGTTATGCAGATAAAGTGAGAAGAGTCGGCATAAGAATTGTTGACTATATTGATAAAGAAGTTTTTATCGAATTATTAGATCAAAATTTAAGAGAAAAAGAACCTATTTTAAAATCAGTTGTTTCAATAAAGAAATTAAGAAAAGAAATATTAAAAGATTACGAACCTCTTTCAAGATTCTTAAAAAAATATGTCGCAGACACTTCTTTGATGTTAGATTCTGCAATTAAAAAAAATAAAAAGATACTTTTTGAGAGTGCCCAAGGTACATTTTTGGATTTAGATTACGGCACATATCCGTTTGTCACCTCATCAAATCCGACAGCAGGCGGTGCAAGTGTCGGTGCAGGCATAGGTCCATCAGCAATAAATAACGTTTTAGGTGTAGTAAAAGCATATACAACAAGGGTCGGCGAAGGTCCTTTTACAACAGAGTTATTTGATAAAACAGGTGAATTTTTAAGAGAGAAAGGTCAAGAATACGGTGCAACCACAGGCAGACCACGCAGATGCGGTTGGTTTGATGCCGTTCTTCTAAGACACAGCGTAAGAGTCAGTGGAATTAATCACTTAATTCTTACAAAACTTGATTGTTTAGAAGAATTGGACACAATAAAAATATGTGTTGCTTATAAATATAAAGGTAAAATATTTAAAGATTTTCCGGCTTCAAGAATAATACAAAGAGACTGCAAACCTGTTTATGAAGAAATGCCGGGCATCAAGGGTAAAGTCAGAGGAGTAAGAAGTTTTGAAAAACTTCCTATAAATGCACAAAAATATGTCAGAAGATTGGAAACGCTTGTCGGTGCCAAAATTGATTTAATTTCACTCGGCAGAAAAAGAGAAGAAACCATAAAAGTCGGCAAAAAAATAAAGTGGTTCTAAAAGTTTTGTCTTATGTCAGTATTTTAAATTTTTCTTATTTCATTTAATAAGTTTCAGTCATTAGTATCAATTTTATAATATCCGGGTATTTCCATTATTTTGTAAATGTCTATACCGAATTTTTTAAATCGGTTTTGCTCAATATACATCTTACTATATTTTTTACCAAAAAATTCTTCTGAAGATAGTAATATTTTACAGTTATTGTTTGAATTTAAAAATATTTTTTTGAACAAAATAGCTGCTTGGATATCATATTTATTCGTCAATCCATCTCTGGCAAATCGTTGGATAGATATTTTTTCATTATTTTCCATATATTCAAGAATCTCATAATTAAAACGATTATTTTTGTTCGCGTAGATTAGAGTACTTATTAAAAATGATGCCATTAATACAATATTAGCAATTTTTATATATGTATATTTTAGTTTTATTTTGAATACTGATATAAAAATTAAAAATAACATACATAAAAATACAAGATATAAATTCAACATTCTATAAAAAACACCTTGTATAGGGGTTATTTGCAACACCGTATAAAAAACTATAGTAAAAAAAATAATTGAAATAATTTTTAAGTATTTATCATATTTAGTTTTTAAGATTGATATAATAATAATTGAGAATATTGCTGATATAAAATATATAAAATTTAAATCTCTTAGCATGCTAAATTTCCAATAATCATTAAATAGGGAAAATGGAAACAATATACAATATATATTAAAAATTAATGCGATGATTAATATAATAAAACTAGAAATAAGCACTATTTTATTTGGGGGGCTTATATTTTTTGTTTTGAAATACTTATTTATCCCAAAAAACAACAGCATCGGTATAAAAACAACTACATTTGGATGAGAACTAATTAAAAATATTGAAAAAATCATCAAAGTAATTAAATTAAATAATTTCAATTTATCGTAATTGATATAAAAATATATAATAAAAATTATCCATAGAAATAATGAACTAAATAGACTCTCTGCTAACATAACATATTTCATATAAACCGTACAAACCAAAAATGACAAAAGAATAATTTCAAAAGTTTCTTTTTTATCTTTTGGGATATTAATATAAATGATACTTAAAAAAATAATCGGAGAAAAGTATACCCAAAATGTAAAAATACTTAAAAGGTATTTAATATCTACAATGCCAATAAAAATACTAAAAATAACTGAAAATTGTGGCAACATTGTAGAAAAATAGCGAACAATATATTGATAATTGCCAATATTTTCACTGCCATACAAAATATCATTGAACACCAATGATGCAAAAAATTGACGAGAATTATCAAGTATTAACCCTATATGAGAATGGGTATTTATAACAGCAATAATGAAAAAACAACTGCTGACTAATATTATTGAAAAATGTTTTTTTAATATTTTAAAAATTTGTTTCATAAATTTAATAATTTGGCTTTTTTATATTAACACTTTGAAAACAAAAAAACAATAAAACCTTGTATTTATTTTATTTTTTCAATAGAATAAAACAAAATCAAATATTATGAAAGAGGGTATAATGTTAGTAAAACTTTTGAAATGGACAAAAGAACCGGAAAAAACATGTGCAATAGCAGGAAGATTGTGTTATTCATCAGTCGGTGTTGAAGAACTTGATAAAAAACTTGATGAACATAAAATAAAAGATATTTTAATTAAAATAGTCAAATCCGGACATTTATCTGTTCTGGAACATGCATCTTTTACTTTCGCAATAGAAGGGGTTTCAAGAGCTTTGCTTGCACAACTTACAAGGCACAGAATAGCCTCGTTTTCGGTACAAAGCCAAAGATATGTTAAATTTAAAAACGGCATAGACTGCGTTGTTCCTCCGATAATTAAAAAAAACAAAGAACTATTAAAAGAATATCAGGAATTTTTAAAAACTTCCGAAAAATATTATGAGAAACTCTTAAATGCGGAAATCCCTGCAGAAGATGCCCGTTATGTGCTGCCTAATGCCGCATCAACAAAAATAGTTTTAACGATGAATGTAAGAGAATTGAGACATTTCTTTGCATTAAGATGTTGCAATAGAGCACAATGGGAAATACGAGATATGTCTTGCAGAATGTTAAAGCTTGCAAAAGAAATTGCCCCGATTTTATTTGAAACAGCCGGTCCTGACTGTGTTTCTGTGGGATGTACTGAGACTATGCCATGCAACAATCCTTGGAAAAAATTCAAATAATACATTATATCGGCTTCACTATTTTGGCTACAGTTTTGTAATTTTAAAACTCATTTACCGGTCCGTTTCTCTTCCCTTATGTAAACTTCATTTTAAAATTACTTCACTTCGCCTAAAATATTGAAGTCTTTAACAACAAAAATTCAAAGTTTGAAGTCTTTAAAAGACTTAACAACTCAAATCTTTACAATGAAATCAAGAGTTTTTATTGAATTAAAAGAAAAAATTTAGTTTAATTGCTTTGAAGTATTTACACTAAATAATCTTTTTGATATTATATCCGTGTAGTTATCTAAAACAGAGGGGAAACATGTCAAAAAAAAATCAGAAGAATAGTAAAATTGAAAAAAAAGAGATAAGTGCAAAATCTGCTGAAAAAACCGATACAAACAAAGAAACTAAATCACAAAATGAAAGTATAGATATACATTATCCTGCCCATAAGTCGTCTGAAAATTTCGATAAAAATATTATAATTGTTATTATATGTTTTATAATCATATTTTCTATCGTTATTATTGAAAAAAATTGTTATACAAAAAACATAAAAGACAATGATAATATAAACCAGACATATAATATTCAAATTACATCCGAACCCATAACTCAATTTGCCGTAGGACCTGAAAAAATAACAGAAGAACCAAAAGTTATAGAAGAAAAACAACCCACTGAAACCCCTAAAGAAATACAACAAAAACAAACAAACAAAATAATACACGTTGAAGCAAATGATGAAGATGAAGAACCTATGTTTACAATAGAACCTTTAAAAGAAGAACCTGTATCTGATCGACTTATTACCACCACAGATATGAGCTCTCAAGAACCTTCTGAAATAATATTAGATTTTACTTCCGATTATAAATTTACACAAGAGCACAAATCTTATTTAATTGAAAAACTTGATATATCAAAAAAATTAGGACATTCAAACAATGTTATCATTTACGGCTATGTAAATGATTCAGAAAAAGAAGAAAGTAACATAAAACAATCATTAGAATTAGCAAATTCTGTAGCTGATTATTTAGCAAAAAACGGATATATACCGGTTTCAGTTCAAGGAAGAGGCTCGGAAGATTTAGAAGATAATAACACTACCAGAAAAGTAGAAATACAGTTACTTCAATACCGATAAAACATTTAAATTTGAATTACCTGTTCATAAGAATCTTTTCAAAAACAAATTCCGTTATGGGTTTTGAAAAGTAATATCCCTGGATACTGTCACAGTTAACTGCTTTTAAAAATTTATATTGACTTTCTGTTTCAACTCCTTCGGCAATAACTTCTATTTTTAAGGAATGTGCCAAGTTTATCGTGTGATAAACAATTTTATCTGTGCGCATGTCACCAATGCTGTCTATAAAAGATTTATCTAATTTTAAAGCATGAATTCTTGTATCTCTTAGCAGCATCATAGATGAATATCCGACTCCAAAATCATCTATCAAAATTTTAAAACCAAGTTTATATAACTGTTCAATAGTTTTATTTAATAATTCAATATTTTCCAAAATAGCACTTTCTGTTATTTCCAACTGTATATATTGTGGTGCAAGTCCTATATCATCTAAAATTTCTTTGAAAATTTTAACAAAATTCGGATTGTAAAAATTTAATCTGGACAAATTGATTGAGACAGGAACAGGATTTAATCCCATGCCAAGCCACATTTTTTGTTTCTTACAAACAGTTGTATATACATATTTATCCAATTCTGTAATAAACCTGTTTTTTTCAAATAATGGTATAAAATTCATAGGAACTATTGTTGTACCGTCTTCTTTCTTCCAACGAACAAGTGCTTCTGCTCCAACAATCTTTTGTTCCAATGTGTTATACTTAGGTTGCAAATATATAACAAACTCTTCTTGTTCCAAAGCATCTCTCATCTGACTTTCTATAATACTGTCTTGAAGCTGTTTGTGTTCAAAGTTATCATCAAAAAATGCATAGAAAATATCCTTTCTCTCTTTAATACTTTTTCTTGCAAGATTTGAATAATTAATCATATTATTTATATCTATATCCGGATTTTTTATTTCATATATTCCTATATGCGGTGCAAGCATATATTTTTTTGTATCAGAAATGGCATAATTTTGTAATTTTTTATAGAATACCAAAAGTCTTTCAAATAATTGTTTTTTATCGGTAAAATAAAATAATGCATAGAAATTATCCGCATAGTGGTGTGCATGTAACTCTTTTGTTTGCTTTATATCGTTTAGTGTTTTCCATATAAAACGAATTACCTTATTTCCTTCATCATATCCGAATATATTATTAAAAAATTTAAATCCGTCAATATTAATATTTAATATGGCTAAATTTTCAGGACTATCATCCAATATTTTTCTCACATTAATACAAAATTTTGCATATGTATCGCCGCCTGTTACTGCATCCACATATGCTATTCTTGCCAATTCTTTTTTTCTTTTTAGCTGAATTAATAAAATTAACAAAAACAAGAAAACAACCAAACCTAAAATCTTTAAAAATAAAATATTACCTTTTTCCAAAACATCATCCATCATCGCATCCATGGTCTCAATCGGAACTATGATAAGCAAATACCAATTATTCATATTAATCGGATAGTAATACACATATTGATTTTTTTCGTGATTGAATTTAATGTATCCTGCCTTACCAAGATTCATATTTTTTTTCATCTCAAGAATATTTCCTTTTGTATTTTCATTGATTGTTATAATATCTTCAAATAAATTCTTTACATTTTGATCGCTTGAACGAGGCGAATTTATAATTATATTGCCGTTTACATCAACAACATATGAAGAACTTGTTTTATCAAAAATAGAAACTTCAAGAAACTTCTGAAGCTCTGCACTTGAATATATGGCAAAAAGAATCCCTATTGTTTTTTCTTTAAAATGAATAGGCACTGAAAAAACATTTATTTCATTTCCGTCATATTTGTCTGTGAGCAATTCAGTTACAGTCGTCAGACCTATCATCCCGCGTTTAAAATATTCTCTGTCCAATACGTCTACAACTGCATTATCCGTACTATAAGACATCCCATTCTGACCGGCTATTGCTATTTTTTTAAAACCGTGTCGATCTACAGTTTTTTTAAGTCTTTGTAAAACTGTTGAAATATTATTCTTAGTCATATCCGGTGCAATATTATCGGCCATTTCAGTTAAGATATTTAATTTACCTTTGATTTCATTCTCAAGAGTTGTAGCACTTTGAGTGGTCATTTCATGCAGAGTTAAATCAAGTTGCATTTGAAAATTATTTTTTATTGATTTTCTGTGTTCTATTCCCAAATAGAATATGTAGGATATTGCCAGTAAAGACAACAAAACTACCAAAAGAATTATGAGAAATCTTTTCATAGTGATATTATAACACAAAAAACCGCAAATGTCTCTTTTAGGATTTTTAAAATATTAAAACAGGGGGAATTCAAATACGTATTTCGTAAAATTTGGGAGTTAAATCAGCGAGTAAAGATTATTTTTTTGACAATAAGTTTTTCAAAACACAAGATTTATGTATTTAACAATTCTTCTTTGTTTAGACTTAAAACATATTCTAAATATTCGTTTTTAAATTTGGGGTGCATATTTTCTATAATTTTTTCTTTTGAAATATACCCCTTTTTAATTGCAATTTCTTCAATACATCCTATTTTTTTACCTGCATTTAATTCCATTGATTGAACAAAATTGCTTGCCTGTAAAAGAGTATCGAAAGAACCGGTATCAAGCCAGACAAATCCGCGGCCTAGAATTTCAACATTCAATTGTTTTTTTTCAAGATAAATTTTATTTAGATCGGTTATTTCCAGCTCGCCTCTGGCAGACGGTTTCAACTGCTTCGCATATTCAATGGCTTTATTGTCATAAAAATATAAACCGACAACAGCATAATTTGATTTTGGCTTTTGCGGTTTTTCTTCCAGAGAAATTGCTTTCATATTTTTATCAAATTCAACCACACCGAACTTTTCAGGAGTCTTAACATTGTATCCAAAAACAGTTGCCCCGGAATCACGTTCCATAACATTTTTTATTTTATCTGAAAAACCCTGTCCATAAAAAATATTATCTCCCAGAATAAGGGCAATATTATCTTCGCCGATAAAATCCTCACCGATTAAAATTGCATCCGCTATACCTTTAGGTTCATATTGTATTTTATATTGTATACTAATACCTACATGTGAACCATCTCCAAGTAATTTTTTAAAATTATCTATATCATCGGGATTTGAAATGATTAATATATCTTTTATGCCGGCAAGCATTAATGTTGATAAAGGATAATATATCATCGGTTTATCATAAACAGGCAATAAGATTTTTGATATATGAATAGATGCAGGATATAATCTTGTGCCTGCTCCTCCTGCTAAAATTATGCCTTTTGTATTTTTTGATTTCATATTTTTATCCTATTATTTATTTTGCATTTGCCCTGTTGCAGAAACTGCCGACTGACTTAATAAATTAATCTTATCGTCAATATCAGACTTTTTTATTTCAAACCAAAAAAATGAATGCGGCTGCATCATAAAAACATATTTTTGTTGTTCAAGCTTTGGAAATATGCTTTGACCGAAAATTTCAACAATTTTATGACCGTTAAAAGTACTCAAATCAAGTTCAAAAAATTCTGCAGTTTTCGCTAAATTCACTATACAAAGAATTTTTTCTTCTTCATAAGCTCTTATATACGCAAGAATTTTATTGTTTTTAGGCTTTAAAAATTCAGTTGTCCCTCTGCCGAAAGATTTATATTTTTTTCTTGTAGCCAACATTTTCTTCATAAAATTAAGCAGTGAGGCCGGCTGTTTTTCTCTGTTTTCAACGTTCAGCGACTGGTACCCGTAAATCGGATCCATAATCGGCGGAAGATAAAGTTGGTTCGGATTGGCTAAAGAAAAACCTGCATTTCTGTCAGGAGACCACTGCATCGGTGTTCTTACGCCGTTTCTGTCTCCAAGATAAACATTATCACCCATACCTATTTCGTCGCCGTAATATATTATAGGAGTTCCCGGGAAAGAAAATAAAATAGAATTCAGTATTTCTATAATTCTCCTGTCATTTTCTACCAAGGGGGCCAAACGTCTTCTTATGCCCAGATTTAAACGCATTTTAGGATCTTTGGCATATTCTTTATACATATAATCGCGTTCTTCGTCCGTTACCATTTCAAGAGTAAGCTCATCATGGTTTCTCAAAAATAACGCCCATTGGCAATTTTCCGGAATTTTTGGAAGATTTTCCATTATTTCCGTAATCGGATTGCGGTTTTCCTTTCTTATTGAAATAAATATACGCGGCATTAAAGGAAAATTATATGCCATGTGACATTCGTCGTCATTGCCAAAATATTGGGCAACATCATGCGGCCACTTATTCGCCTCCGCAAGAAAAATTTTATTTTCAAATTCGCTGTCCAAGTATTTTCGCCAGTTTTTTATTACATTATGGGTTTCTTCCAAATTTTCATTAGATGTACCTTCTTTCACACAAAGATAAGGAATAGCATCAAGTCTGAAACCGTCAACACCGATTTCACCCCAATATTTTATTATTTTATTTATGCTTCTTACTACTCTGGGATTATTATGATCAAGATCCGGCTGGCATGAGAAAAATCTGTGCCAATAAAATTTTTTTACATCAGGCTGCCAAGTCCAGTTTGATTTTTCAGTATCGTTAAAAATTACCCTGGTATCTTTAAATTTTTCCTGCGTATCGCTCCATATAAAATAATTCCAGTATTTGCTTTGTTCGCCGTTTCTTATGGCATCCTGAAACCAAAAATGCTGGTCGGACACATGATTTACAACCAATTCTATAATTGTTTTTATATTTCTTTTTTTACATTCTCTTACAAATTTTTTAAAATCTCTTAGGGTACCGTACTCAGGATTAATGGCATAATAGTCTAAAATATCATATCCGTCGTCTTTAAGAGGGGAAGCAAAAAAGGGCAAAAGCCATATTGCCGTTATGCCCAAATTTTGCAGATAATCAAGTTTCTCTATCAGACCTTTAAAATCACCTATTCCGTCTTTATTTTTATCAAAAAAAGATTTGACGTGCATTTCATATATAACAGCATCTTTGTACCAATGTTTCATAAACAATCCTCTCATTTCTTTTGTGCTATATAATTAATTTCCAACAGACAAATTAATCAGAAATTTTTCCAGTTCATTTTGTTCAATTTCAAAATCAACTAACCGTTCATTTTTAAAAGGCATCGGTTTAATTCCTACGGCATAACCTGCAAACTTATGAACTTCATGAAAAGCTGAAATATCCGTAACATCGTCACCGAAATAAACAGGGCAATAATCTTCATTCGTCTTTATTATTTTTAAAACAGCTTTATCTTTACTAAATTCTAAAGGAAGAAGTTCTACAACTTTTTTGCCTTTCTGAATTTTAAATAATCCGCTGTCTTCATATTCTTTTGCAAGATCATAAAAAATATCCAGAGCCGGTTGGGGTTCGTTTGCAAGTCTGTAATGTAATGCCACTGAATATTTTTTATTTTCAATTATTATTCCGTCTATTTTTGCGCATCTTTTTTTTAACTTAAAAAAAATATCATCTATGTCTGTTAATATTTTTTTATTCTGTGCACTATTTACTATTTTCCCTTGCATCTCAATTTCACCGCCATGCATTCCAAAGACACAAATATCCGGTGTATTTAATCCTGATAATTTTTTCAGGTCTTTTATTGAACGGCCCGTTACAACAGCTATTTTCAAACAATCTGATTTTGAAAGATTCTCAAGTGCTTTGCGCAAAACCGGATTCATAAACGCCATATCAGGTTTATCTTGAATCGGGACTAAAGTCCCGTCATAATCAAATATTAATAATATTTTGTCTTTTCTTTTAATTGTTTCAATTAAGCTATTCAGGTTTTCCATATTTTAGTTTCAGTTCTATTTTTATTGTTTCAATTCATTTAAAAAAATGTTAAACCATTTAAAAATATCGTTTTGACTGACATAATTTCTTAAGTTTGCCATTTCGGAAGTTTTTTTATCTTCATTGCCTTTAAGGGTAGCTTCAATTGCAAAAGCTATTGAACAACTGTCATAAGGGTTAATCAAATACTTATAAGGCATCTCCTCGGCAGCACCCGTAAATTCGCTTAAAATCAAAGTTCCGCTGTTATTAATTCTTGTTGAGACATATTCTTTTGCCACAAGATTTAAGCCGTCTCTGAGAGCTGAAACAATAATAAAATCGGCAAGCCTGTAATATGCAATCAAATCTTCAAATTTAACACTTGAATAAATATAATGAATAGGAGTCCAACCGTCTCTTGAAAATTTGCCGTTAATCCTGCCGACTGCTTCATCCGTTTGTCTTTTTAATTTTCTGTATTCCGTTACATTAACTCTTGTAGGAACGGCAATCTGAACGAATGAAACTTTCTTTATATATTCGGGTTTTTTTTCAAAAAATAACTCAAGCCCTTCAAATTTTTCTACAATCCCCTTGGAATAATCTAATCTATCCACGCCCAGTCCGATAATTTGATTATTGAAATTATCTTTAAGTTTTGACAATTTAACTTCTACTTTTGAACTTTTTGCGGTTTTTTCAATATGCTTATAGTCTATGCTTATAGGCAAAGCAATGACTTTAGATGTAATATCTTTATATTGTATTAAATTTTCTTTTATTCCGGCTTGACTGCCGAGAAAATATTTTACGCATTCAATAAAGTGTTTTCGATAACTTTCCGTGTGAAAACCTATTAAATCGCAACTAAGCAGTGCTTCAAGAATTTCTGTTCTTTTAGGAAAAATTCTGTATATTTCAAAATTAGGAAAAGGAATATGAAGAAAGAAACCTATTTTATTTTTTATTCCCATATTTCTTAAAAGTTTTGGTAAAAGCATAAGCTGATAATCATGTACCCATATTATATCTTCTGTTTCAATTATAGCGGCAATCTCATCTGCAAATTTTTGATTTACCTGCTTGTAAAAGTCCCAATCTTTTATATGAAACTTATATTTTGCGGGAAAGTAGTGAAATATGGGCCATATTTGTGTATTACAAAATCCGTCATAATAATGCTTGGTTTCGTTTTCAGTAAGTTTTATCTGTTTAATCGGATAGGGAAGTTTTACATCATAATCTTTAAGCAATGTATCACTTTCACATACCCAGACGCCGCCGTTTTCTTTCATTACGGGATCAAGAGCCGATATAAGCCCGCCGTCTGTTTTTTGAAGGGTTACATGATTTTTTTCTTTTTTTACATTGTATGGAGATCTGTTTGTTGCAACTATAAGTTTCATATTTTCACCTCTCAAATCTGCCAATAACATCTATTTTCAACAGCATGTATTAACATAAAATGCTCTTGTGCCTTCGTATTTTTTTGAAAGAGCGGGCGATGGGAATCGAACCCACATCTCCAGCTTGGGAAG
>JAQTSO010000005.1:69806-96697 GCA_028711215.1 Endomicrobiaceae bacterium
TTTAATTTTCAATATTTTATGAAGAACAATGTTAAATACATTGGACAAATAAAATATTAAAAATTATCAAAAAATAACACAGCCCCTTCGGGGTTATTCAGAAATAGCAATCTGCTATGTTAGTTTTTTTCACAATAGCTTTGGCTATTGTTTCAAAAAACAGCCTTGCATATTACATATTTCTTAAATAACGTAAATTATTTTATATATGTTAAAGAACCCTCGTGTTTTACCACTAGACTACGCCCGCACCTTTAATTTTCAATATTTTATGAAGACAATGTTAACACATTGGAAAAACAAAATATTGAAAAACATCAAAAAAACGCACTGCATATTATCCACGTAAGCCTTTTTATATTTTTTAAAGAACACTGCGACCTATAACAGATGCTATGCAATAATATATTACAGACTTAAATTTTATATGTTTTTTGTAATGCTGTCAATTTTGATTTTGAGAATAGAATTGCTTCTTTTTGGCTGTTGATTGATCCTTCCGCCTGTTTTAGTGTTATAAGTCTTAATAATTCACCAATCAATTTACCCGGTTTTAGATGAAGTTTTTTCATTAAAATATTCCCGTCTATTATTTTAATCTTTGAAGTTTTATTTAATGATTCAAAATAATCATCAACAAATTTTGAAACATATTTTTCCTGCATCCTGAGTATTTTTTTAGAATAAACTTTTAAACTTTTGTAAGAATGCCAGTCTGCAAGTGCAAGCATTAATAAATCCGGTATATTTTCTCCTATATCTCTGAAGAGTCTCAGCTTTGCTCTTTCGGTAGCAGAGCCTGTTTTTAATAAATTTGACGGTCTCATATGATTTTTCACAATATCTTTTGCGTATTCTATTTCTTTTTTGCTCATTTTTAAATTTTGCATAATTGCCGCAATTTTTTCGGCCCCGACTTCTTCATGTTCCAAAAATCTCAATTTCTTGCCTACTTTTTTTGCACAGTCAGGTTTTGCACAATCGTGAAAAACAGAAATAAATTTTAAAAGATTTATCTTATTTACATTTTCTGAAAAATTTACATTCAAATGTTGTAACAATTTACTTTCTGATTGTTTAAAATAGTTTCCTAATTTACTTAATATTTTCTCCAAAGATTCTAACGTCTGTATAGTATGTTGAAAAAGACCTTTCGGATGATAATAAAACTTTTTAGCTGATCTTTTCATCGATGCAATAATCGGAAAAAGATTTTCCAAAAGTTTACAGTCATCCATTTGTATAACATAATTTGTTGAATTTTTATTATTCAATATTCTGAATAATTCATTCTTTATGCGTTCCGGTGCTGATTTTTTTATTTTGTCTGCATTTTTCTTTATCAATAAAAAAGTGTCCGTGGATATTTTTAAATTCAATTCTCCGGCTAATCTAAAACATCTTAACATCCTCAAAGGATCTTGACTGAAAATTTCTTTTGAAACAGCATTAATAGTTTTACTCTTTAAATCTTTATATCCGCCGCAACAATCAATTAAATTATTTTTTATATTATTAAATTTATCTATAGATACTGCCAAGGCATTAATTGTAAAATCTCTTTTTTGCAAATCATTTTCAATTTTTTTACCTAACATTAGCGAAATATCAATATATTTTAATTTAAGATTATTGAAAACAGCAATTCTGTAATTTTTATTTTTTGCATCTAAAACTATAAATTTACCTTTTAATTTATCGGCCAATTTTTTTGCAAACGCTTCTGCAGATTTTGATACGGCAATATCTAAATCCAAAGATTTTTTATTTAACAAAAAATCTCTTATATACCCTCCGACAATAAATACTTGTGTGTTTGTCTGACTTCCAAGTTCTTGTATTGTTTTTACAATTTCTCTCATTACTACTCCATCAGGTAATTTGAACTGATTAATTCATTTACGTAATCATTTGTCTTATATTCTCTAATGTTGTTTATTGTATCATATTTTACAAGATTGCCGTTTTGTAATATCAGTATTTTATCGGATATCTCAAAAGCTGATGCAATATCATGCGTAATAAAAACAAGATTTGTCTTTTTTTCCTGTTTTATTTTCTTGAAAATATCCATTATTACATTTTGGGATTGAACATCAAGTGAAGCAAACGGTTCATCTGCAATTAAAATTTTCGGGTTTTTCAGCAATGCTCTTGCTATTGCAAGTCTCTGGCGTTGTCCGCCGGAAAACTGGTGCGGGTATTTATTTAAAATATCATTTTCAAGACCTACCAACAACAATTTCGCTTTTATTAAATCTTCTTTATTTTTTATATTTTTGTCAAAAGCTTCCGACAATGAATATCCGACCGTGAGTTTTGGATTAAAAGAAGCATACGGATTTTGAAAAATCATCTGAACTGTATTTGAGAATTCTTTTTTATCAAACAAGGATATATTTTTACCGTCAATTTCTAAAAATCCTTTATCATAATCTTCAAGTCCGGACAATATTTTGGCGAATGTTGTTTTGCCCGATCCGCTTTCACCTATAATACCCAAAACCGTACTGTATTCAAGGTCAAACGATATACCGTTTAATACTTTAATATATTTGTTTACGGAAGAGTTTGTTTTATAAATTTTACTTAAATCTTTAACTTTAATTAACATTTTTTCCTTTTATAATATTATTGAAATTGCTCAATTTGATATGTCCTAAAATAATTTTGGTATATTCGTGCTCGGGATTAAAAAATAAATCATCCGCATTTTTGTTTTCAACAATTTCACCGTTTAACATAACAGCAACCGTATCTGCATATTTTTTTGCAATTAAAATATTATGCGTTATTATTATTAAAGTTAAATTAAGCTGTTGTTTCAATTCCAGAAACAATTCAAGTATTTGTTTTTGCACATGAACATCAAGTCCGGAAGTAGGCTCATCTGCAATTAAAACTTTTGGATTATTGATAATCGCCATGGCAATTAAAATTCTCTGTTTTTGTCCGCCTGAAAGCTGATGGGGGTAAGAATTATATATTCTTTCAAAATCATCAAGTTTAACTTTTTTAAAAGTTTCTTTAACAGTATTATAAATTTCATCTTTTGTTAAATTCGGATTATGAATTTCCAATGCCTCAAAAACCTGATGACCGGCTTTTATTACCGGATTAAGATAGGAATTTGGGTCTTGTAAAACTATTGAAATATCTTTACCTCTGATTTTATCTATTATACTTAAAATATCTTTATCATAAAATTTTACCAAACCGGTTGAAATTTTTCCGTTATCTATCGACAAAAGCCCCATAATTGCAAGAACAAGTGTGCTTTTGCCGGAGCCCGACTGTCCGACTATTGAAAAAACTTCGCCTTCTTTAATACTTAAATTAATATTTTTTACAGCATCAAAATATTTGCCGTTAACAAAATATCCGGCAGATAAATTTGAAATTGATATTATATTATTGTTTGACATACTCTTCCTTTGGGTCAAATACGTCTCTTATTGCTTCACCGACTAAATTAAATGCTAAAACCGTAAGTAAAATTGCAATTCCCGGAAAAACCGATAACCACCAAGCAATATATATATAATCTTTACCTGATGTTAAAATCTGTCCCCAGGATGACATTGGAGGCTGAACACCCAATCCTAAAAATGATAAAGCTGATTCTGTAAGTATCGCACCACCTATTGCAAGAGATGAATACACCATAAGAGGGGAAATAATATTCGGCAAAATATGAACGGCAAATATTCTGGTATTACTCAATGCCATCATTTTTGCAACTGAAATAAATTCTCTTTCTTTTAAAGATAATACTTCGGCTCTTACAAGCCTTGCAAGTCCCGGCCAAGACGTAAGCCCTATCACTATCATCACATTAAAAATATTAGGTTCCAAAAAAGCAATTATTAAAAGGATTAAAAAAAATGTCGGAAAACATAAAACTATATCGGTAAACCGCATAATGACAGAATCAATTTTACCGCCAAAATAACCTGCAACTATTCCTAACAATGTTCCTATAAATAAAATAATAAATACCGATATAAAACCGACTGCCAGAGAAATTCTTGAACCGTAAATCATTCTACTAAAAACATCTCTGCCTAAATCATCAGTTCCAAATAAATGTTGTGATGATGGCGGCAATAATCTCTGGTATAAATTCTGTTCTGACTGGCTGTAGGGGGAAATAATTGGTGCAGAAACAGCGGTAACAATTAACAGCATAATTATTATCAAACCTAAAACAGCAAATTTGTTTTTCAGTAATTTTTTCATATTTATTATCTTGCTCTCGTTGTTATGCCTTTAAAATTGTTACTAAACTTCCAAGCTTCCAAACTTCTCAGCTTCTGCCTTTATGTCGTTAACGCCGTTGCCCAGCTTCCAAGCTTCCAAACTTCTCAGCTTCTATTTTTACGTTGTTAAAGTCGTTACCAAGCTTCCAAACTTCTCAGCTTCTATTTGTATTTAATCCTAGGGTCTGCAAACTTATAAGATATATCAGCGATAATATTGCCTGCCAATGTTAAAATTGCGGATAATGTAGCAATACCCATCACAACAGGATAATCTCTTGACATAACAGCTTCATAACCGAGTCTTCCTATACCGGGATATGAAAATATTGTTTCAAAAATAAAACTTCCTCCTATCAGAGCAGGTATTGATAAACCTATTATTGTTATCATGGGAAGAAGCGTATTTTTCAAAGCATGTCTGAATATAACCTGTTTTTGAGATAGTCCTTTTGCATACGCAGTTTTAATATAATCCTGTTTTAAAACATCAAGCATTCCCGATCTTGTATATCGAGAAAGTGTTGCAAGCGATACTATAACAGATACTGCTACAGGCAAAACAAGATGTTTTGATATATCAAGAATCTTCATAAAAATATCCATGTCATCAAAATTGAAAGAATATAATCCCGATATCGGAACCCATCCTAATTGCAGTCCGAATAAAATCATAAATATTAAAGCCAGCCAAAAAGACGGAATAGAAAAACATATAAATAATATAACGGTTAAACCCTTATCAATAATTGAATCTTTTTTTATTGCACCGTAAATCCCTATCGGAATAGCAATTAAACATGTTAAAAACAGTGATAAAAAATTGAGAAGAATTGTTGCAGGAAGTCTTTCGAATATTTTATCTCTTGCAGGTCTTGAATCTTTAAATGAAGTTCCAAAATCAAAAAAAATAAACCTTTTCAACCAATCGGTATATTGGATATATATAGGTTTATCAAGTCCGTATAATTTTTGCAATCTTTCTTTTGACTGGGCAGATACTTTCATATTCATATCTGTCATCAGATCTGTCGGTTTTCCGGGGGTTAAATGCATAACGGCAAATGTAATTATTGTTATTCCGAAAAGTATCGGAATTGATGCTATTAATCTTTTGATAAAATATTGCATTGTCATCCTGATAAAATGTATTACAAAAAACCGATGTTATTATATCATTTTAAAATAATTAATTATAAAAACGATACCGACATAAATACAGGAATGAAATAAAAACCATAATAAAATTAATTCAAAAAACGTGATTTTTATTATAAATTAATACATTTTGATTTTTGTAATTTTTCATATTCATCAAAAGACTTAAGATAGGCCATAACCTTTTCCATATTTGTTAAAACCGAACAGCCACACTTGATTGCCATTTTTCTTATTTCAGCATTATCTTTTCTGTCTTCTAAATCAAAAGTTTTAAATATATTTATGACAAAATCAACTTTACCGTCTTTTATAATATCTAATGCTCTTGGTTCATCATCCCAATTTACAAGATTAACTTTATAACCTTTCTCTTGCAGATATTTTGCAGTACCGGTGGTTGCATATATAGGGACATTCAATGTATATAAATTATCTACAACATCCATAAATTTCAATTTATCCTTTTCTCTGCCTGAGCTTACCAATACTCCGACTTTAGGTTTTTTAATCTGGGTTGCTTCCATGGACAAAAGCATTGCCTGGTCAAATGTATTGCCTAAACAGCCTACTTCGCCCGTAGAACCCATTTCAACACCTGTAACAGGATCTGCTCCGTCAAGCCTCTGATAACTGAACATTGAAGCTTTTATCCCAACATAAGGAATCTCGCTTTCATCCATAAAAATCTTTTTTACTTTTTCCTTATTCATAACTTTACATGATACTTCAGCAAGATTTATGCCTGAAACTTTTGAAATAAACGGAAAAGATCTTGAAGCTCTTGAATTACATTCAATAACTTTCACATCATTATCTTTTGCAATGAACTGTATATTAAAAGGTCCGTTAAGATTTAACCCTTTAGCTATTTTCCTTACAATATCTTTAACCGTATTTACTGTTTTTGTATAAATTTTTTCTGCAGGAAATACGAGCGTCGCATCACCGCTGTGAACACCTGCATTTTCAATATGCTCACTTACAAAAGAAACCATTACTTCTCCGTCTTTTGCAACACCGTCACATTCCAGTTCCTTTGCATCAAGTATAAATCTTGATATAACCACAGGATAATCATCGGAAATATCTTTTGTTAATGATAAAAAATAATCCAAGCTTGCATCATCGCTTGCAACATTCATCAATGTTCCCGATAATACAAAACTTGGTCTTATTAAAACAGGATAACCTATTCTTTTTATAAATTCATCTATCTCTATTCTTGATGTAGCAGATATCCACTCAGGCTGATCTATCTCCAGTTTATCCAAAAGAGTCGAAAATTTATTTCTGTCTTCTGCCATATCCACTGTTTTTGCACTATGCCCGAGTATTTTAACTCCGGCTTCACTTAATGCCGGTATTAAATTATTCGGATTTTGTCCGCCCATAGAAGCAATAACGCCTTTTGGATGTTCCAAATCAACTATATCTAAAACTCTTTCAAAGGACAGTTCTTCAAAGTACAATCTGTTTGATGTTGAAAAATCTGTTGAAACAGTTTCGGGGTTACAGTTTATAATAACGCTGTCTGTTCTTTTACCCTTAAAATATTTGCTTGTCATAACAGAACACCAGTCAAATTCCAAACTGCTTCCTATACGATAACTCCCGCTACCCAAAGTTATTATACTGTTGTTTTTCTTTGTCAGTGTTATATCATTAAAATCACCGTCATAAGATAAATAAAGATAATTCGAACTTGTCGGATATTCCGCCGATGTTGTATCAATTCTTTTTACTACAGGAATTACTTTTAGTTTTTTTCTTAATTTTCTTATTTGCAAGGATAATACTTTGATTTGTTTTTGTGTATATTTTGTTTTTGGATCAGTAATATTCAAATAAAATTTAACCAATTGATAGTCGGAAAAACCTAATGACTTCAATTTTCTCAGATAACTCTTTTCCAATTTTGCATATGCACCATAAACATCTTTTGCTTTAGTTTTAGATAAGACAGCGTTCAAGTCATGCTCTGCATCCGCTAAAGTTTTCACATGTGTTAAAAACCATTTTGATATTGCTGATATTTTAAATATCTGGTCTATTGTATATCCTCTTTTAAATGCTTCATAAATAGCAAAGAGTCTTAAATTTGTCGGATTTTCTATTTCATACTCTAATAAATCTTTAGTTGCATCTTTAAATATTCCAATTGTTATCCCTTCTTCATTTTCATTAACCATTCTGCTTGCTTTTTGTACTATTTCACAAAAATTTCTTCCGATTGCCATTACTTCACCGACTGATTTCATCTGAGTTCCGAGAAGTTTTGAAACACCTACAAATTTTGTCAAATCCCATCTGGGGACCTTTAATGTTACATAATCTAATGACGGTTCATAAAAAGCCGATGTGGTTGCAGTTACAGGATTTTTAAGTTCCAACAAATTAAAACCCGATACAACTTTAGCGGCTATATAAGCTATAGGATAACCCGTTGCCTTACTTGCAAGCGCCGATGATCTTGAAAGTCTTGCATTTATTTCTATAACAAAAAATTCATATTTGTAAGGGTTTAAAGCAAACTGAACATTGCATTCTCCGATTACAGCTATACTGTGCACTATTTTTATTGCAGCATCTCTGAGCATATTATTTTCAATATTATCAATTGTTTGACAGGGGGCAATAACAATGGAGTCACCAGTATGAATACCCATCGGGTCAAAATTTTCCATATTACATATTGTTATACAATTACCCTGTCTGTCTCTCATTACTTCATATTCTATTTCTTTCCAGCCGTGAAGCGATTTTTCTATCAAAATCTGAGGTACCGACATCAATGCCGAATGAGCAAGTTTTTTTAAAGTTTCTGCGTCTTTTGCCAGTCCGCTTCCCAGACCGCCCAAAGCAAAAGCAGATCTTGTAATAACGGGATATCCTATTTCTTCTGCAATTTTCAAAGCTTCCGCAACCGTAGAAACTGCCTTGCTTTTAGGAATAGGTATTGATATTTCCTGCATTCTCTTTGCAAATAAATCTCTGTTTTCAGACATTTCAAGCGAAAACACAGGCGTTCCTAAAACTTCAACTCCGTGTTTTTTTAATGCACCTGATTTTTCAAGTTCTATAACACAGTTTAACGCTGTTTGTCCGCCAAAACTTGATATTATGCCGACAGGTTTTTCCTGCTCAATAATCTTTTCAACCCAAAAAGGTGTTACAGGGTATAAAAATACTTTTTTTGATTCGTCGCTGTTTGTTTGTACGGAAGCTATATTGGGATTAATAACCAAAACTTCCAATCCTTCTTCCTGTAATGCTTTTACGGCCTGAGAACCTGAATAATCAAATTCTCCGGCTTGTCCTATGGACAATGCTCCCGAACCGAGCAAAATAACTTTTTGTTTTTTATTTCCTTTTTGGTTTAAAAAATTCAAAATTGGCATTATCTTTTCCTCTCTTTACGATGACGACTTTAGAATTTTGCTTACAGTTTTGAATTTTTAAATCTTATGTACCGTCCGCTTCGCTTTTACTTTTGTACACCGCTATTTAAAAATTCTTCACTTCAGCTAAAATTGTAAAGTCTTAAAAACTACGCAAATCACCACAAAATATATTTATTTCTAATCAATTTTTTGTTATCAGGGGGGAAAATTGCTTTTAATTTTCCGCCGTTCTATTTTTTTGTCTTTGTGTCGTTGCCAAGCTTCTAAACATCTTCGGTTTGCTTTGCAAATCCGCCCAACATCCTAACTTCCGAGCTTCTTGTTAAAGTTTGCTGATAAACAAATCTATAATCCATCCTGTATCGTTTGGCCCGCTTGAAGCTTCAGGATGAAACTGAACTGACATAAAAGGTTTCTTTTTATGTTTTATTCCCTCAACTGCCTGATCATTTGCATTTTCAAACCACAATTCCCAATCTTGTTGAATTGAAGTTGACTCAACGGTATAACTATGATTCTGGCTTGTCATAAATGCTTTATATTCAGGCACAGTAAATACGGGTTGGTTATGTCCTCTGTGCCCGTATGTCATTTTTTTAATTTTTGCTCCTGAAGCAAGTGATATAATCTGATGCCCGAGACAAATTCCAAGTACAGGTTTATTGCCTTCTAACAGTCCTGCAACTTTCTCTACCAAATCGCCCGTATTTCTGGGATCTCCCGGTCCGTTACTAATCAACCAACCGTCAGCTTCTACTGTTGAAAAGTCCGTATCCCACGGCAAAAGTTCAATTTGACACCCTTTATTTACTAACATTCTTAAAATATTCCACTTAACTCCGCAATCAACAACCGCAACTTTCTTTTTACCTGTCCCATAAATTTTTCTTTTTGGAGTTGAAACTGTAGGCATTAAATTATATTTTGACGGGTCAACAATTTCATCTTTTTGAAAATTTTCAATGAAGGGGAATTTTTTTAGCGTGTTTTCCTTTTTACAACCTTCAGGTACTATCCACCCGAATAAATTTCTGGTATTTCTGATTACTTGTACAAGATTTCTTGTATCTATCCCCACTATCCCCGGAACATTCTGACTTATCATCCATTGTTCAAGAGAAATTCCGTTGCTGTGATGATAACATTCTTCAAAGATTTCAGAAGCAATTATCGCCTGTGTTTTGATTGAACTGCTTTCATGTCCGTAAGCCATAAAAAAATCCCCACCGGTTAAGGTAGGGACACCATAATTGCCAATGAGGCAAAAACTAAACACTAATATCTGACCTATGTATGACGGATCAGACATTGATTCACTGTAGCCCAACATACCTGTATTAAAAACCATCTCTCCGCTTACACAAGTATCAGATCCAATAAGTCTACCATCAAATTTCATACCGTTTGACAACTCTAATGTTGCTTTTTTTCTCTGTTTTTTTACCATAGCGCTCACTCACCTATATTTTCCAATTTATTATTACGCAAAAAAAACATGCATGCGATACTCAAAACACATGCCTACAAGCAGCATACCTGCCACTATATTAAACCTATCGCTTTAGTATATCATATTTTCACTTAAAGATTAAAATGTTTTTTATTTTTTATCGATAAACTCAAACATTTTTATAATTGTTTTAGCAATATCATTTATGGTTCTGCCTGAATCCATAGCTTTTTTTTGCAAATTTTTATACGCCTGAGCTTCATCTAAATGAAATTTTTTCATTAATATACCGCGAGCTATATCAACATTTTTTCTTTCTTCCAATTGATATTCTAAACTCTGAACTTTTTGTTTTATACTGTAAAATTTATGGGATAATCTAACAGCAAGTTCTATAGTATGCAACAAAACCAAATTATGTAAAGGTTTTGTAATACAAAATATGTTTATTGAATCTTTTTTCAGATCATCTATGTAAGCGCTTTGTGACGGATTGGTTACTATTATTGTCGGACATAAATTCAATTCTTCAATTTTTTCTGCTATGTCAAATCCTTTCATATCGGTTAATGTATACTCCGTTACAACAACATCCGGCAAAAGTATACTTGCTCTTCTTAACCCGTCATTTCCGGAACGGCACACATCTATAATTCTAAAATTATTGGGGGATAAAGATATAATATTTTTTATCTCTTTTTCTGTAGCCTCAGAACAAACTAGTAAAATCTTGGGAATATCCATTATATCCTCTTGCATCAAGAATATATAAATTAAATTTTTTTTTCAACTGTTAATATTTAACATACATGTTCTTATACGGATTAGTATCTGATGCCATATATTTTGAAAATTTATCCACATTTATTTCATTATCATACTTGAAATATTTTTTATATTTTTTTATATAATTACTGATTATGTCTTTATCTTTTTGGTCGATTTTTAATTCTTTTAATTCTTTACCTCTTTTGTTTTTCTCAATGGTTCCGTTAACATATATGACTCCGCCATGAATACCGGTTCCGCAAAATTTTCCGACAAGTTCTTTGTTTTTTATATTTATACCAAGCAATATAATTAAACCGCCTGCCATATATTCTCCGAGAAAATCACCTGCACTTCCGCCAATAACAATTACAGGTTTCATATCTAAATATTCTTTCATATGTATCCCGACTCTGTAACCGACATTTCCTTCTATAAAAATTTCTCCGCCTCTCATCGCATAACCTGCTGTATCACCACAACTGCCATGAACTACAATATTCCCCTTATTCATGGTATTTCCTATAGCATCCTGAGCATTTGTAAAAACTTCTATTTCAGGTCCGTCCATATATGCACCTAAATCATTCCCCGGAACACCATAAATTTTTATTTTTATATTCTTGCTTACGCCACAACCGATAAATCTTTGACCATAAACATTTTTTAACGTTACACTGTCAAAATATTCCGATTGTTTTTTTATCTCTTTATTTAAATCATATGCTGTTCTTAATCCGACATCTATATTTATGTTTTTCATTGTTTATTACTCCTAAACATTTTATTATGTCTTATATCCTGGGGAAAAACATTCAATCCTATATCTTTTTTTGTTATATCATAATTTAAACTGTCAAGTTTTACATCATCATTTATTAAGGAAGTATATATACCTGCTCTGTCCGGCAAATTTAACAAGGCAAAACCTAATAACTTATTATCATCTACCACTAATTTTTTATAAGTAATATCTTTTTCATTTTCTTCTATATAAATTTTATATTTTCCGTCTTTAGGGTCAACAATACCTGCTGATATAAGCTGTATACCGAAAAAACCTATAGCATTCATTGCAAATGAACCTTTAAATTCATTTTTTACTCCTGCCATATTTGAACCGGCTGTTTCACCCTGCATATAAGCATTCGGCCATAATGCCAAAACTTTATTTTGGTTTGACAAAAGATCTAAAGATTCAACGCAATCTCCGGCAGAAAAAATATTCTTGACCGAAGTTTCCATATATTCGTTTACGGTTATCCCTCTGTTTATTTTAACACCGGCTGTTAATGCTATTTCAGTATTTGGTTTTACTCCGACTGCCATTATTAAAATATCACACGGCAAAGTTTCTCCATTCTTTAACACAACAGAATCTTTGTTAACTTCTGAAACTGTATTGGATAAATAAAATTTCACTTTATTTTTTTCAATGTATTTTTGAATTATCAATGCTGTTTGCTTATCTAAAACAGAAGCCATAAGCCTGTCCGCCAAATCTATAACTGATATTTTTGCAACTTTATCTGCCAAAGCTTCTGCCGCCTTTAATCCTATCAAACCTGCACCGACTATTACGACATTTGATTTTTTTGTTACGGCTTTCTCAATTTTTTTTGCATCTTCAAGTTTAAGAAAAGTAAAAGTATTCTTTTGATTTTCTATACCTTTGACAGGGGGAACAAAAGGAACACTGCCCGTAGCTATTAACAATTTATCATAACTGTATATTTTATTATTTGAACATTTAACTTTTTTATTCTTTACATCTATATTTAATGCTTTGCAATTTAAAACAACATTTATTTTATTTTTTTTATAAAATTCTTCTGTTCTGTACTGCATCAAATTTGCATCAACTTTGCCTGATAAATAGTAAGAAATCAAAGGTCTTCCGTAAGCTGCAAATGATTCTTCAGAAAGCATAGTTATATGTCCGTCTTTATCGATACTTCTGATTTTTTCAGAACAACTTGTTCCGGCTACGCTATTTCCGATTATTAAATATTCCATTTTATTTTACCTCTTCTTCATCAATAAGCTGCAGTGCATTATTCGGACAATTTTGCACACAAGCCGGATTCCCTATATCAATACATAAATCACATTTTGATATTACTTTTTTTTCTTTATCTTTTTTAATTGCACCGAACGGACATACCAAAACACATGAAAGACAACCGACACATTTTTCTTTTATATTTTTAACAATTCCGTTTTCATCTTTATGCATTGCACCTGATATACATGCTTTTACACATTTGGGATCTGCACAATGTCTGCATTGTAAGGCAAAATAAGTTTTTGTTTTAGGAGCAATAATTTCTTCAATAACTATTGCCGAAGGTATATTTTCTCTTTTATATGTTTTTATAATATCTTTAGATTGAGAATGTGCTGTTCTACAATACACTTCACACAAACCGCATCCTAAACAATTTTTTTCAAAAGCATAAACTTTTTTCATCTTATTACCATCCTATTCACCTGCATGTTTTATACCAAGTATTTCCAATTCTTTTTCATTAAGGCCTATGCCTCTCAACATTAATCTGTTTCCTCTTAAACTATCTATAGCATTTATACCCATACCGCCAAGCATTTCTTTTATTTCATGATTCCATGCACTCAACAAATTCACTAATTTTTGATAAGCAATATCCGGATTTAACCTTTTTACCAAATCTGTATCTTGTGTTGCTATACCCCAATTACATTTACCTGTTGAACAACTATGACACATATGGCAACCAATAGCAATTAATGCAGCGCTTGCTATATAAACTGCATCCGCACCTAATGCTATCGCCTTTACTATATCCGAACTGTTTCTAATTGAACCGCCACAAACAATGGATATCTCATTTCTGATACCTTCATCTCTTAATCTTTGATCAACTGCAGCCAAAGCAAGTTCTATAGGTATACCGACATTATCTCTGACTCGTGTCGGAGCTGCTCCTGTTCCGCCTCTGAACCCGTCAATCATAATGGCATCGGCACCGGCTCTTGCGATACCGGATGCAATTGCTGCCACATTATGAACTGCTGCTATTTTTACAAAAATCGGTTTTTTATAGTTAACGCTTTCTTTTAAAGAAAATATTAATTGTCTTAAATCTTCAATAGAGTATATGTCATGATGAGGAGCGGGGGAAATTGCATCAGAACCTATAGGTATCATCCTGGTTGCCGATACATCTTCACCGACTTTTATACCGGGTAAATGACCGCCTATGCCGGGTTTTGCACCCTGACCCATTTTTATTTCTATAGCTATACCTGCATTTAGATATTCTAAATGAACACCAAATCTGCCGGAAGCAACCTGCACAATTGTATTCTTTCCGTACTTATAAAAATCTTTATGTAATCCGCCCTCGCCTGTGTTATAGACAATTCCTAATTTTTCTGCAGCTCTTGCAAGTCCTTCATGGGCATTTTTAGAAATTGAACCATAACTCATAGCAGAAAACATTATCGGCATATCCAATTCAACCTGAGGAGCAATCTCCGTTATAAGATTTCCATGTTTATCAAATTCCAGTTTGCTTGGTTTTCTGCCTATCATTACTTTTGTTTCCATTGGTTCTCTTAAAGGATCAATTGACGGATTTGTTACCTGACTTGCATTTAAAAGCATTTTATCCCAATAAATTGGGAAAGGTTTGGGATTGCCCATACTGGACAATAATATCCCGCCTGTTTCAGCTTGAATATAAATTTCACTTATTGCTTGCCCTGTCCAATTTGCATTATCTCTAAACTCTAAAGTGTTTTTTCTTATCTTTAAGGCTTTTGTCGGACATAAAACAACACATCTGTGACAATTTACACATTTTGCATCATCAGCTAAAACAACATTATCTTCTGCATCATATTTATGTACTTCATTTGCACATTGTTTAACACACACTTTGCACTGAATACACTTGTTTTCATCTCTTAAAACTTCAAATTGAGGTGTAACTAGACTTAAACTCATATTTTCGCCTCCAACTTTACAACAATAGGTTCTCCGCCTTTTGGATGATAGATATTTTCCGGTTCAGGGCAAATTACCCTTATTGCACTTTCTTCACTGGCAAAAAATACTTTATTACCTTTTTCTGCAGTTACCATAGACCTTAATTTGATTCTGTCATTTAGTGCAATCAAACCATCTTCATAACCGATAAGTATAGAAAAAGGTCCGTTAATTAAAGCGCTTGCGTAAACCGTTCTTATTGCCTTTAACTCTTTAGCTTTCTTGGGATTCTCTTTTTCAATTTCATCCCAAAAAGGTGCCACTAAAACTTGCAAAGCTTTTTCTATCGGCAAATTATGTTTTCTGACCAATAAATCTAAAAGATATGTTATTACTTCCGTATCAGTCTGCAGAGAACAATTATATCCATACATTTCTACAAATCTTCTGTTTGCATCATATGAAGAAATCTCTCCATTATGCACTATAGACCAATCCAGCATTGTAAACGGATGAGCTCCGCCCCACCAGCCGGGAGTATTTGTAGGAAATCTTCCGTGTGCCGTCCAAATATAGCCTTCGTAATTTTCCAGCATAAAAAATTTACCGATATCTTCAGGATAACCTACTCCCTTAAAAGCACCCATATTTTTACCGCTGGAAAATACGTAAGCACCTTCAAATTCTCTGTTAATTCTTATAATACATCTTGCCGTAAATTCTTTTTCATCCATATACAAATCTCTGACTTTATAAATTCTCGGTTGAACAAAATATCTCCAAATCAGAGGTTTATTTTTAATTGTTGAAACTTTTCTTGTAGGGATATTTCCTGCACTTTCAATTTCAAAATGATTATTTAAAAAATTTTCTGTCTTATGTTTTATTGCATCATTGTCGTAAAAAATATGCAGTGCAAAAAAATCTTTAAATTGAGGATAAATTCCGTATCCGGCGAAACCGCCACCCAATCCGTTTGATCTGTCATGCATAAGTGCTATTGATTTAACAGCATCACTTCCGCTGAACCGATTACCCTTTTTATCAATAATACCACTAATCGCACAACCTGCCGGTATTCTTATTTCACCTTCTTTCTTTAGCATCTTTATCTCCTACAAGAGTATGTCAACTTTTTCAATTAATAATTGATTAAATATTCATCTATTTCCCATTGGTGTACTTTTGTTCTGTATGCATCCCACTCTGCAATTTTTGCCTGTGTATATAATTCAAAAACATGGTCTCCCAAAGTTTTTTTCATCAATTCACTTTTCTGAAGATCCTGAACTGCATTTATCAAATTATACGGCAAACTTGCAATACCTGCTTTATCTTTTTCTTCTTGTGTCATTTTAAATATATTTCTGTCTGTTGAAGGTCTGATTTTCATTTTGTTTTGAATTCCGTCAAGTCCGGCTGCTAAACATGCCGACAATACAAAATACGGATTTGATGACGGATCCGGACATCTTAATTCAACTCTGGTTGAATTGCCTCTTGCTGCAGGAATTCTGATAAGAGGACTTCTGTTACGTGCTGACCATGCTATATAAACAGGTGCTTCATAACCGGGCACCAATCTCTTATATGAATTTACCAAAGGATTTGTAATCGCAGACATTGATTTTATGTGTGTCATTAATCCTTCAATATAACTGTAAGCATCTTGTGAAAGTTGAAGTTTATCCTTGTCATCAAAGAAAACATTTTTTCCATTTTTAAACAATGACATGTTTGTATGCATACCGGAACCGTTTATCCCGAATATTGGTTTTGGCATAAATGTTGCATGAAGACCGTGTTTCTGTGCTATAGTTTTGACAACTAATTTAAATGTATTTATATTGTCTGCAGTTTTCAAAGCATCACCATATTTAAAATCAATTTCGTGTTGTCCTCTTGCTACTTCGTGATGAGACGCTTCTATTTCAAAACCCATAGCTTCAAGGGTCAAACACATATCTCTTCTTGCACTCTCACCTAAATCAATAGGTGCCAAATCAAAGTAACCTGCATCATCGTGAGTTTGTGTTGTAGGATTGCCTTTTTCATCCGTCATAAATAAGAAAAATTCTAATTCAGGACCAACATTAAATTCATATCCCAACTCACTTGCCTGTTTTAAATTTCTTTTGAGTATATGTCTTGGGCAACCGACAAAAGGTTTTCCGTCAGGAGTATATACATCGCAGATTAATCTTGCGACTTTACCGTCTTGCGGTCTCCAAGGAAAAATAACAAATGTATCAGGATCCGGATACAGATACATATCGCTTTCTTCAATTCTTGTAAATCCTTCAATTGATGAACCGTCAAACATGCATTTATTATCCATTGCCTTTTCAATCTGGCTTGCAGTAATTGCGACATTTTTTAACATTCCAAAAATATCAGTAAATTGTAAACGAATAAATCTGACATCCTGTTCCTTAACAATCTTAACAACCTGCTCTTTTGTGTAACCCATAAAATCTCCTCCATATTAATATTTTTTAATTTTTAAAACAAAACAAAGATGCAAAAAGGTTCTGCACAACACCCTTTAAGCATCTTTGCTTAAGTATCTATTAAGTTCTTAAAATTCTACATATTTTTTAAAAACTTGTCAATACTGTTTGTTTTATTCAATAATTGCTTATATACTATTCAAATTAAAGCGCACTATTTCCTTCTTCACCTGTTCTGATTCTAATAGCTCTTTCTACGGGAGATACAAAAATTTTTCCGTCTCCGATTTCACCTGTTCTGGCATTTTTAATTATTACATCAATAACTTTGTCAACTATTGAATCTGCAACTACCAGTTCTATTTTTGTTTTGCAAACAAATGCAACATTGTATTCCTTGCTTCTGTATATTTCTTTGTGCCCTCCCTGTTTACCAAAACCTTCCACGTTTGACTTGGTAAGTCCGGTAATTCCGATTTCTTTTAAAGCATTTTTTACATCATCAACTTTATAAGGCTTTATTATTGCCGATATTCTTTTCATATCTTTCTCTCCTTTAATTAAAATCTGTAACCGCTTTCACCATGCTGAGATAAGTCCAACCCCTGCTGTTCTTCAACATCTTCAACTCTGAGTCCGAAAAGTTTATCTATTATGCTTAGAATAATCAATGTGCCGATGCTTGCATAAGCAATAACGGAAACAGAGCTTATAATCTGAATTTTAAGTAAATGCAAACTTCCGTCAGCACCTGCTGAATTAATGAGCGTAGAAGCAAAAACACCTGTTAACAGAGCACCTACAAGTCCGCCTACTCCATGCACACCGACAACGTCAAGCGAATCGTCGTATCCAAACTTTTCTTTCATGTTAACTGCCAAGTAACAAATTACTCCTCCTGCCAAACCTACAAAAATAGCCGATACAGGCGATACAAATCCGCTTGCCGGAGTTATAGCAACCAAACCTGCAACTGCACCTGACAGAGCACCTAAAACCGTAGGTTTTCCTTTTTGTATCCATTCCAAAAACATCCAACCCAAAACTGCAGAAGCTGCACCTATATGTGTTACTACAAAAGCCGATGAAGCCAATGCGCCTGCCGACAAAGCGCTTCCTGCGTTAAATCCGAACCAACCGAACCAGAGAAGAGCAGTACCAATCAATGTCAACGGCAAACTGTGAGGAGTCATAATTTCTTTAGGATAACCTTTTCTTTTTCCTATATACAAAATAGTAATTAATGCCGATGTACCGGAAGCAATATGAACAACCAAACCTCCTGCGAAATCAAGACCGCCGAGATTTCTTATCCATCCGTCAACAGCCCATACCCAGTGAGCAATAGGACAATATACTACTGTCAGCCAGACTACTAAAAAGATAAGATAAGACTTAAATTTAAATCTGTCTGCAAAAGCACCTGTTATCAAAGCCGGTGTTATAATGGCAAACATCATTTGAAACACCATAAACAACTGATGCGGGATTGTTGAGGAATAATCAGGATTAGGGTCAAGTCCTACGCCTTTTAGAAATGCCCAGTCAAGATTTCCGATTATATGCCCGACATCTTTACCAAAAGCTAAACTGTAGCCATAAAGTATCCATACTATAGTGACAACAGCCAGAGCAATAAAGCTTTGCATCATAGTTCCCAACACGTTTTTCCTTCTGACCATACCGCCGTAAAACAAAGCAAGACCCGGAGTCATAATCATAACAAGTGCTGAACAAATAAGCATAAATGCAGTATCACCCGTATCAATCGTTGGTACTGCAGGAGCTTCAACTGCCGTAGCAGGAGCTTCAACTGCCGGAGTAACTGCCATATCTGTACTTGCGGCAATTGCCGTTGTTTCCGTAACAACAGCATCGTCCGCAATCAAAGCACCTGAAGGAACCATCAAAAGGCCTAAAAACATAAACAACCATAAAAACTTTTTCATTTTGTCCTCCTATTTTATTAAATTAAAATGTAACTGTCAGCATAAGACCGGTTTCAGAATCTTTTCCTTCGTCAACGTTTGATTTAAACTGAGCTCTTACCAAAACATTGTCATAGATGTAAGAACCTACTACGCCGCTTAAATATCTGTTGATTTCTTTAACATATACTGTATAAGGTTCATCATAGTCAAGTCTTGAACCTACATAAAGTTTCTTTTCAGAAAGAAGATTAACCGTAATCTGAGAATAGAAGCCGAGTCTGTTTACGGATTCTGTTCCGTACCCGAAATCTGTTTCTCTGTTTGCGAAAATAACTTCCGTTCTAAAATCAAGTAAATCATTTTGAAACTTAAAATCCGGACCAAAATAAGATACTCCATCTGCCTGTATTGCACTGTCCGGACCTTTTGTAAACATTCCGTTTACTCCTAATGTTAAAGAACCCATAGTTTTACTTACTCTTGCATAATAAGATTTACCGTTAACTGAATTATCAGTAGGAATGTTAATATAAGCTGCGTTAACATCAACTACAGAATTTCTTACCACAATTCCTACTCCGTCTCCTCTCAAAATATAACCGCCGAAATAATCAGAACTTACTGTAGGTAAAAATGCAAATTTTTCATCAATTATACATATAGGATTTTCATATCCGTAATTTATAATTTCTCTACCCATATGTACGCTTAAAACATCATTTACTGCATAAGACAAAAATGCAGTGTCAACCAATATGGTTGTTTCATAATTGTTCTGGTCATTATTATATTCCTTATTGTTTACGACCAAAGACAAATAAACCGTTAAGTCTTTCTGAATTTGCTTTTCTGCATAAAATTGCATGTAAGAAAAATTTAATTTTGAATCGGTTGTTCTTTCTTCTGCCTTAAAAGATGCAAATGCAGTAGCATCACCGCTCAATTTCCATCCGGAAAGAACTCCGAGTTCTTCTGCTTTTATTGAAACTGCCGATATTAAAAAACACATTACAAACAAAACTGCCAAAGATACTTTTTTCATAAACTCCTCCTTTTTTAAAAAAACATGAAACATAAAAAACAAAACAAAACTACAAATCGTATCACCACCTCCGGGAATCTTTTACGCCTTTGTAAAATTATTTTATTTTTCAACCTTTAAACAAAAGAAGCCCAAAAGATATTTCTATCCTTTGGGCTTCTTTGTCCAATGCCTATTATTTATTATTTGAATGAACTATTCTGCTAATATACTAAAACTCAAAATATTTTTTATATGTTATTGACGGTACTAAATTGAAACTTGCCAACATTTTTATCGGATATTTACACAACTTTATCATATTATAACTTGTATCATAATTTCTAAATGATTTTACCGGAAATCTCATAATAGTTTCAAATTCCTGCTGAGTCATGCCTATTCTTTTTATACATTCTTCTATAACATCTTGTTTTTCTATGTGGTAAATTTCCTTTGTTCTTTTTAATGCAACTTCTCTATCCATCTGTCCCGACCTTACAAGCGCAGAATCACTGTTCATATTTAAATCTACTCCAAATTTTACCCTGTGTATATACTTTATTAAACTGTGATATAAATCATCAAAATAATGTGCTCCCGTATATACCCAGCCAAGCTCCTTTGTTATTATCTCTTCGGCATCTTTTCTTACATAATTTATATAGTAATTCGGCAATATTGTCTTTATCTGCTTTATTACCGTATAATAAAATAATTCTTTTAAGCCTAAATTATATCCCGGCTCCTCCGGAGTCCATTTGCCAAGGGGGATTGTCCCGAATATATTATGTACCGTCTTAAGATATTTCCCGTCAAAAAACGACCACTCCAACGGCTTTATCCCTTCCGTACGAAACGACTGACCTATCAATATCGCTTTTATCCCGTATTTAACTGCCGTACTGTATAACGATGTCGCTATTGCTATATCGGTCCCCATATTTAAATCCGGTACCGATGCCTTTAAAAAATCTCTCTTTAATTCGTATGCCAGTTCTTTAGGATACCTTACACTTATAAACTTAACTCCAAGCTTGGATACTGCCTTCTTCATGTTGTCTGTCGCTATCGGATTATCAAACCAGTCATCTGAATGCACCGCCAATACTCTCAGCCTCCATCTCTTTACTGCATTATACAGCAAATATGTACTGTCCCTGCCTCCGCTTACTCCTACTATACAATCAAATTCTTTATTCTTTGCTTTTATTTTTATATCGCTTATTATCTTTTCTAATCGTTTTTGACCAACTTCATCATTTGGATATTTCTTGCATAAATCATCATGTAAATGACAAAAATTACAAACTCCGTCTTTGTCAAATCTTATTCCGGGTACCGTCTCATTCTGTACACATCTTGTACAAATCTGTTTGACCATATTACCTCCTTATAAAAATACTTATATTATTTTTTGAAACAAAAATAAGCCCTAAAGAAATATATTCTTTGGGCTTCTTTGTCCAATACATTAAGTTGTTAAAAAGAACTCGTTTTTCTACTTTTAAGAATTATACAAAAAAAAAATTACAAAGTCAACTCATTTATAAATATTCTCAATCTTATTATTAATTTTTCATTATCCTATCGCATCTGACCCAATCTCACCCGTACGTATACGATAACATTCATCAAGTGTTGTAACAAATATTTTACCGTCGCCTATGTTATTGCTTCTGGCAGCCTTTATAATGGCTTCTACCGTCGGTTTTACAAAATTATCATTTACTGCAATTTCTATTTTTATTTTTTCCAGAAGATTTATTGAATGAATCTGTCCTCGGTAAGATTCAGTATAGCCTCCCTGCTGTCCGCAACCGTGAACTTTACTTACTGTCATTTTACATACTTCCGCATTAAATAATGCTTTTTTTACATCCTCTAGTTTTTCAGGCTGAATAATAGCTGTTATTAATTTCATATATTTTCTCCTTATATTATTATAGCGCTTCTTCGGGTTGAGATTCTATATTATGTATAGCAAGGTCCGACCCTATAACTTCTTCATGTTCCGTTAATCTTATTCCGAATAAAGATTTTAAAGCGCCGTAAACAAGAAAACTTGATGCTATGCAAAATAAAATAATTCCTATTGTTACTATCAACTGAGAAAAAAATGATACTCCGCCGCGTCCGCCAAGAGTTTCCAGTCCGAAAATACCTGCCGCAATTGCGCCCCATGCCCCGCATACTCCGTGTAACGGCCAAACACCCAATACATCATCAATCTTAAATTTTTGAGTTTCTATCTGAAACAATATTACAAATATTGCTCCGGCAATCCCGCCGACCACCAATGACGCTACAGGATGATATATATCAGAACCGGCACAAACTGCAACTAATCCTGCCAAAGCTCCATTGTGAACAAATCCTACATCATTTTTGGAGATAAATAATGCCGTGATAGCTCCGCCGACAAGAGCCATAAGAGAATTTATTGCAACAAGACCTGATACCGCCTCTATCGAGCCTGCGCTCATTACATTAAAGCCAAACCATCCGACAATAAGTATCCAGCTTCCCAAAGCCAAAAACGGAATATTGCTTATACGTATAGCACTTGATTCAAATCTTTTTTTTCTGGCACCTAACAGTAATATTGCCGGAAGCGCCAACCATCCGCCTGTGGCATGTACTACGGCAGAACCTGCAAAATCATGAAAAGGCGCACCAAAAACAGATGCAAGAAGACCGGTCTGGCTTCCAATCATTTCATTAAACCTGCCCCAAGTAAATCCTTCTATTAAAGGATATATAATGCTTACAAAAAGAATTCCTGCTATTGTATTAGTCCAAAATTTTGCACGCTCTGCAATTCCACCGGAAATTATTGCCGGTATACAAGCCGCAAAACCTAACAGTAAAAAAAATTTTACCGATTCTATTCCGCTGTTTGCAAATATACTGTTGGTATCAACACCTAAAAAAGATACTCCGCGTGCTATAGGATATCCTATAAAAAAATATGCCAATGTGGAAAAAGAATAATCAAGCAAAATTTTATTTAATGCATTCACTTGATTTTTTTTACGAACAGATCCTGTTTCTAAAAATGCAAATCCGGCATGCATAGCAAGTATCATAACCGCACCTACGAGCAAAAACAGAACATTTGTCGAAGCAAGAAGGTTATTTATGGCATTATCTGTCAACATCCGAAAATCTCCTTTAAAAATATTTTTTGCACGAACTTCTGCTATGAGAATTTTTATTGCTACAAAAAAAAATAAACCTAAAAAAATATATAGGGCAAAATACTCAATGCCGTTATATTATTTTGGGCTTCTTTGTCCAATTTTACTTTACGGTTAATAAATTACATTATACTAACAATTTTCTTCTGTCTATAGGCGACGGATATTTTCCGTCGAAACAAGCAGAACAAAAATTATTCACCTTACCGTTACCGCATGCCTTTTTCATACTATCTATATTCAAAAATGTAAGACTGTCAACATTTAAAAATTCTTTTATCTCTTCCACAGATTTTACGGCAGCTATTAATTTACTCTTATTAGGAGTATCTATTCCGTAAAAACAGGGGGAAATTACAGCCGGAGATGACAAAGCAAGATGTATTTCCTTTGCACCGACATTTCTCAAAGTAGCAACTATTTTTTGTGCCGTTGTTCCTCTTACTAAAGAGTCATCAATCAACACAATTCTTTTACCGTTTATAACGTCTTTTATCGGAAACAATTTCAATTTTGCCGTAATTTCTCTCATTTTCTGTGATGGTTTTATAAAACTTCTTCCTACATAATGGTTTCTTATAAACCCCGTCTGCATTACTATTCCTGAATATAGAGAAAATCCCTTTGCCGAAAATATTCCGGTATCGGGAACAGGAACAACAACATCTGCTTTTATATGTTTCATCTGTTGTGCAAGATACTTGCCCATTTGAACTCTTGCATCTCTTATACTTCTTTCACAAAGCATACTGTCAGGTCTTGAAAAATATACTTGTTCAAAAATACATAATTTCTCTTTTGTTTTTTTTATAAACTGCAAAGATTCAACGATCTTTCCATTTTCAATTACTATTATTTCACCGGGTTTTACGTCTCTTACGAAATCACCGCCGACTGCATCTATTGCACTTGTTTCGGATGAAAGAATATACGAGTTATCAACTTTACCCAAAACTAAAGGTCTAAATCCAAACGAATCTCTTACACCTACAAGTTTATTACCGTGAATAAGCACAAGAGAAAAAGAACCTTTTAAACTTTGAACTGATTTTTTCATAATCTGCCCAAAAGTTTTTCCTGTATTTTCTGCCAGTAAATGAGCAACTATTTCCGTATCAGAAGTATGGTTGAAAATAGAACCGCTTTTTGCAAGCCTGTTTTTAATTTCTTCAAAATTTGTAATATTACCGTTATGTGCAACGGCAATATTGCCGTGTATACAGTTGTATACAAAAGGTTGTGCATTGAGTAAAGTGCTTTCCGAATGAGTACTGTATCTGACGTGTCCTATTGCCACACTGCCCAATAAATTATTTAATATTTTTTCTTTAAAAATCTGAGACACAAGCCCCATTGATTTATGGCTATTATATGTAATGCCGTCACCATTAGAGGTTATACCCGCCGATTCTTCGCCTCTATGCTGCAAGGTTATTAAACCGGCAAATGCTAATACTGATGCATTGGTGTTATTTTCTATCCCAAATATTCCACACATATCAAACTCCCGAAAAAACAAAAAAGATGCTCAAAGGTCAGCACTACACCTTTAAGCATCTTTGCTTAAATCTCTATTAATTTTCTCTTATTTTACAATATTTATAAAAACTTTGTCAACTCTTTTTAAATTTTTTACTGGCCTGTACAAATCCTCTAAAAATAGGATGTTGTTTCGTCGGCCTTGCACCAAATTCAGGATGAAATTGAACAGCTATAAAAAATGGATGATTTTTTATTTCTATAATTTCCGGTAAAATATTTTTATGAAAACCGGAAACCTCAATTCCGACTTTTTTAAAATCTTCAATATATTTTGGATTCATTTCATATCTGTGTCTGTGTCTTTCCACTATCTTATCCGTCTTATATAATTTATGCACTAACGAACCCTTGACAAGATTAGCTTCGTAATTACCTAATCTCATTGTAGCGCCGAGATTCTTTATACTCTTTTGTTCTTCCAGCATTTCAACTACCGGAATTTTTGTCTTTGGATATATTTCCGTAGAATTTGCATCTTTCAAACCAAGTAAATTTCTTGCTGCTTCTATAATAGCACATTGCATGCCCAGACAAATACCAAAAAACGGCACTTTATTTTCTCTTGCAAATTTAATCGCTGCAATTTTTCCCTCTATACCTCTGATACCAAAACCACCCGGAATCAAGATTCCGTGTAATTGTTTTAATTTTTTAATTAAATTTTTATCCTCTGATGAAATATATTGAATATCAATATTCAATTTTTCATCCATGGCAGAAATTTTCAAAGATTCATCTATTGATTTATACGCATCTTTTAAATCCGCATATTTTCCGATAATGCCTATGCTAACAGTATCCTTTAAAGTATTTACTCTTTTGACATATTTGAACCATTCTTTTGAAAATGTTTTTTTACTTTTTAAGCCAAGTCTTTTAAGCACAAAAGCATCTACTCCCTGTTTATGTAAAGATTCCGGTATATGGTAAATTGAAGAACAACTTTTAGCTTCAACAACTGCATCTTTTGTAACATTACAAAATAGAGAAATTTTTGCTTTCATCGAATCTGAAATTGTATGTTCTGTTCTGCAAATAATCATATCCGGAACAATACCTACTTCTCTTAATTTATTTACCGAATGCTGTGTAGGTTTTGTTTTTAACTCGTTTGCACCATGTATATAAGGAACAAGTGTCAAATGTATACTCATTACATCTTCTCTTTTTTGTTCCAACATAAATTGTCTTGTAGCTTCAATAAACGGTAAGCCTTCAATATCACCAACAGTTCCACCGATTTCTATTATAGTTATATCAACTTTTTTTTCAAATGCAGAAAATCTTCTTTTGATTTCATCTGTTATATGTGGGATTACCTGTACTGTTCCGCCGTTGTAGTCACCTCTTCTTTCATTGTTTATTACTGTTTGATAAATATGACCTGCGGTATTTGTATTGGCTTTTGTTGTTACCATATCCAAGAATCTTTCGTAGGTTCCTAAATCTAAATCAGCTTCTGCTCCGTCTGCTGTAACATATACTTCACCATGCTGGAAGGGATTCATTGTTCCGGGATCAACATTTATATAAGGATCCATTTTTATCATTGTTACCTTATATCCGTGCATTTGTAAAAGTTTACCTATACTTGCACCTGTAATACCTTTACCCAAAGAACTGACAACCCCGCCTGTCATGAAAATATATTTCATTTTATAGCTCCTATATTTACTTAATATAGTAATGTATTTTATTTAAAACAAAAAAAAAATGCAAAAAAATATTTAATCCTTCT
>JAQTSO010000086.1 GCA_028711215.1 Endomicrobiaceae bacterium
TTTGTTATTGCCCATTCATAAAAGCACAGAAAATCGTTCCATTCTTTACAAACAGATATACCGCGCCCACCATAAAACTGATAATTGTCTGCGGTTTTGCAATTACAACGCTCTCTCATGCCCTTCCAAACTACGTATAACGGATGACCATGTAATCCATGTTTTGTTTTTCCCAATTTACATTTCACTCATTGAATTTAAGTCCATCCAATCACGCATCTTAAACTCCGCCTTACGTTCTTTCGAGTATGTCTTTTCAGGAGTAAGGAACCCAACAATTCTTTGATATGTTGTAGCTTTACGCTCTCCGCAAATAGGGCAAACCTCTCCATAGAACCCGTGGTTATTTTTACACGCACTGATTTTTAAGTTAAATGCGAAATATGTAACGCCAGCGTCCGCAACATAATTAAGCATTTTCCACGCTGTATCAAAATCATTGAATGGTGAATCAATGTTGATATGAGCAATGCTTCCTCCAGAACAAGCTTCGTCAAGTATAGCGGACAAACGCACCTTTTCCTGAATACTTGTTTTAACTCCAAGAGGCATCCACTGATTTGAATAAAGAGGAAGTTCATATGCCTCATTCGGATAAAAGACCTTATCTTTCTCCATAAGGATGCTTGCCGCTCTTTCTCCGGGGATTTGCTCAATGTTTATCATATATCCGCTGTCCTTTGCGAACTCGTTCTTTACGTCATGGATTGTATTTAAGATTTTCTTTGCAAACTCCACTCCTTCGTCGGTGTAGTAGGTATACCCAAGCTCGTCCTTATACGTAAAACCATATTTTTGTAACGCTTCATAGATACCAATGATACCTATGGTGTTGTACTGGCTTGACATATTAATGATTCCGAGAGCGTAGTTAGGCAGCAAGCCCTTTTCCGTGTTTCTTGTAATAATATGTCTTACTGCATCAAGTGCTTTTAGGCTGAGTATAACTTTTTCGCGCAGAGCGTCAAAATATGTATCTTTGTCGTTTTCATAAGATAATCTTGCAAGGTTTACGGTATTGACCTTAACCGAGCCAACTTCCAGCGCAGTGCCGCCGATTGAGTTAAAATATCCAAGGTCTGTGATATTGCTCTTTAACCGGCAACAATTCGACAAGCTGTTGATATCATTGCTGACAAAAAAGTTACTATCAGCCCATTTCATATTGTGTTCGCAACACCACTTAGCAAACTCTTCATCAACAAACTTGCCGTTCTTCCTGAGAAGAGCAAATGTCATAACAGGGAATGTCATCATATTGCTTGAGCGAATATCGCTTAATACACGCATAAATGCTTTCTGGTATTCAAGAAGCTCATCAATACAGTCGATAATATATGTACCGTCAGGATATTGCTTCCCGCCAAATAAGGCTTCAAGATATTCTCTATCGAAAATACTGAAGTTGGTAAATGCAGACTGAATACCACCGCGAAGAAATGGCTGATTCAGCTTATAGATAATACGCTGAAACTCCTGGTCTCTGTAATACTCAGGGCTGTGCTGGTAGAAGTTAGATTTAATATCTTTCTGCCAGAAATAGTAGGAGTAAACTAAAAAGCTTGGAGTACCAACAGCGCCACTTGTACGGTTACAACACCAAGAGATAAACTCCGCAACAAAGTCTGTATATGTAATCAGATGCTTTGGCGGCTGCGCATTGAATCCCTCGATAAAGTACAAGCCGTTCTTGATAAGCTCTTCGATATCGTAAGCAAAGCAATAAGACTTATAAGACGAGTTGTAAAAGTCGTGGAGATACAAATGTCCATCCCATTCGTTTGTTATCCAATCAACCGCTGTCTTAAAGCCGTATTTTTTCTGAATCTCATAGAAAATTTTATTTGCGCCAAGTAGCTTGGAGTGCGGCTTGCTCATCTCATTTTCGAGAGACACAATATCCTTATGCCCAACATTTGCATTTCCATCAATACTGGCGTCCGCAACTGTGGACTTATCAACAAAGTTATCAATAAAGTCCGTATAACTGAGTTGGCTATCTGAAAAACCATTTAACGCGGCTAACGTCTCTCCATATTCCGCTCTGAGCCGGTTAAAGGTCATTGTAAAGTTTCTGTCGAGTTTTACGTTAATCTCCATCTATATTCATCACTCCTGTTCCTGTACCCATTTGTTTGCTGCGGATAAGTTCATCATAACGTTGTCCACAACAAGCACAGGGAACATTGCAATTCCGTTTTTTGTCATTTCGTCTATGTAGTTTTGTGATGGATTGCTGTCTTCCTCAAACTTAATACCTTTCGCATTAAGCTTTTCTCTCAATACCCGGCATCGCGGGCATCCATCTGTGGTAAAAAGAATAACACGCATACTTATCACCCTTTCTAATTTTAAGACGCTATATCGCATATAGCCTTGTACGCTTGTTCCCAGTTATAAACGCGAATAGCGCCAATATCGCGCTCGTTAAAACTCCTGTTGTGCGGCTGGTCGAATAAAATCTTTTCGTATTTACCACCAATAAGGTTATGTACCCCATCATCAACAAGCACATCACCTTCGATAATTTGCTTATGACTTGTGATTACGAATTGCTCCCACGTCAGGAAAGGAAAGATTTCTAAAATCCTTGCTATCTTTACATCACAGGTATGATAATTTGTAGCAGTGACTATTTTAAGGTCATGTCCATCATCCATAATCTGCTTCAAGTAACGATAACTGTCTTTTATTGGCTGAAGTTCTTTCCATATTTCCTTGACGTACAATGGAGCATAGATTTCATCATCTGTAAGCATGGGGAATGCGTCAGAGAAATCCCACGACTTCACATCATTTGGAGTAACACACAAACCATGTGTTTTATTAAGCGCACCAACCCAGCAATCAATCAGGTTTTCTATTGTATCGTCTGCGTCGGATAATACTCTTAGCTTCCTCATTCTGTCTCCTTATATGCTTTTGGCGATTACATCAATTCTTGCTTGAAGTTCGTCCAAGCTGCCATCATTAATCAACTTGATATCAGGCTTATAATCGTCAAGCGCAACCTCAGACGCATGAGCCTTTTGTTTAGGCGTAAGTCCGTTATCAAAATTCGGTCTTGTGACTCTAATATGCAAGGTATCAAGACCACGCTCCTTGCACTTTTCAACCTCGTTTGGGAATCTGCAATCAGGGATAAGCACATAATCCCATTGGTTACTAAACAGCTCAACTATATCGCAAACAAAATCGACCCAATAATCAGGTTTCTTTGTCCTAACAATATCAGTCCCTACAAACTGTAAAAGTGTTCTCCCTTTGTCATCCTTTACGCCGTCCCAATCAAAAAACTTTGTGCATACATACTTAACAAGGTCTCCGTAATGTGTTATAAGCACTCGTTTCCCGTCATTAGATAAAGCGTCTTTCAGATATCCGGCTGTTGTATCTTTCCCGTGTTGCGCTTTGCCAGATATAACAATTACTTTCATTCAATCACCCCTTTTTACACTTCGATATCATCGAACAAAACGGGGATTTTTGATTTGAATTGGTTCAGAAGCATAATTGCAACTTCGCGCATTTGTGGGTGTGCCGCCGTAGAAGTACGAAGCTTGAGGAAATGACGCCACTCACGCATATTAGCGGTCATAATGATTTCAGTCTTTAAGCTGTTTGGAAGAACCGACCTTGCTTCCTGTGGGGTAGCGCCGTTCTCAATAAGTTCAAAGTACGCCTTTTCTGCTTGTCTACATCCGATTTCCCATCCGCCGTAAAGCGCACTGTGTTCATCCCAAAAACAAGGTTTGATAACAGTTATTTCATTGCCAAACTTATCGTTTGAATAGTTGCAATACCGTGTTGATTCTTGACAATAACTTGCAATACGATGACGCACAATCTCATGTGTTACGCCACGGTCGCAAACAAACCGAACAGTAACGTTATAGTGTTCAATAACCGCTTCATGTCCGCGCTTTAACACGTTTTGCACGAACTTTACACAGGAATCCTCAGTAATTTTATCCTCGGATTTGTAGCAAGTACGTCCGGCAAGCTCCAATGCCTTCAAAACCTCTATACCGTTTATGGGTGTTAAAATCGTTACACTTGGTTCTATAATTTTCATAGTAATCTCCTTTATTTCTTATTTGATAAAGCAATCCCAGCAGCGGCAAGTATTAATATCGCAAAAGCATTAGAAATGATTATTGGAGAGAGAATCCAAAACCAATTCCACTCTATTACCCCGGTTGCTCTCAATGCACAGAAAACTAAGCTGATGTATAGACACAGCTCTTTAATCCCTTTACCTAACGAAGACGCTTTTGATTTTTCTTCTTTCATACCTTTTCTCCAATCGTTATATCCCACTTCATATTTTCAAACGGAATTTCAGACGTAAATCCGGCAGCTTCTAATAGACTCACAATATCCACAGAGGCGCTGTAGTTGTATCCTGTTATAGCTCTTGATATCTCCACGCCGTTCTTTACGGCAAAAGCATAAATAGGCTCTCCAGAGAACTTAAAGCACCGACAGATTGCGTTATACTTTTCTTCAACACTCTTTAGATGCTCGTACTCTTTAATAAACTCTTCTATCATGGTTCACACCCTTAAATTAATTTGTTGTTAGCTATACTACTAAATCATAGTTTAATAGATACCAAAAACCCGGCTTTTGAGCGTCAAGCTCTTTGGCATTTTGAACGTTGCGGTAATACTCAGCCTTACTTGCAAACATCACATACCGTTTGCCGTTCCAGCCTTTATAACCAATATCTGTTACATAAATAATATCCATGCGTTTAATCGGGTTTTTTGAATAGATAAATTCTTGAACAGTTAGTCTTGAAGTATTACCAGTACCAATAGACCTTGTTTTAATTGCATACGCCCACGCTTGGTTTTTGTCTTTGTTAACGAGCGGATACACATCTGTTATAATAAGCCTTTTTCTATCTTCTTTTTTCCCTGTCGTAAGGTCAACATAACCCATAATATCCTGCTGGTTAGCCATTTTTACGCGAATATCTACATCTGGGAGATGAAGAGATTTGATGATTGATTCCGCCTCAGCAAGCAGCCCTCCCATATCGGTTATGGTATAGCTTTTTGCTTCGCTCCCATCCTTATTTTTATCTGTTGAATACTTAGAAATCAACTCACCAATTTTATCTTTTGCCTTGTCTTTGCTTATTTTTTTTGCCGTCCCGTCTTTTAGCAACGAAAAGAAATCTACCATTCTTGCCAGCTCAACAGTATTCCCATAGTCGGAGAAGAAGTCTACTTTAATTAGATTGTCACGCTGGTTAGTCTTTAACGATGTCTCTTGACTTGCCCGTAATAATACCTCCATGAATGTTTGCGGCTT
>JAQTSO010000087.1 GCA_028711215.1 Endomicrobiaceae bacterium
AATTCTTTGACAAATAATTCCGTATTTATATCGGAATTCAAATGACAAACCAATTAAATCGCTCAAACATTTAATCGTTTGATCTTTGATACCGCAAGCCTCCAAGATATTCAAGACACCTTTTTCGCTTGAATCAAATTGCGTCATTATTTCCTCCTGACTTATATAAATTAAAATATAAAAACAAAATTTATTTTTTATGACTCGTCGCTTGTTTTTGGTTTATCTATTAAATTTGCATCTATTTTTGTTTCACGACCTGTTATTTTTACCACATCTTTATCAATTTTTGCAAATTCTTTATAAGCGGAGTTATACATATTTACTGTTGTGCCCAGATTATTTCCTAATTTTTTTAAATAATCTTCGTAGCTTATAATATGATTTTGTAAATTTGAAACATGCTTCAAAATATCTTTTACTGACTCCTCTATTTTTAAAGCACGAAGTCCCTGCAAAACTGTTTGTAAATATGCAAGAAATGTAGTTGGAGATACAATTATCACTTTTCTTTCACGAAATGCATATTCAAGTAAATCACGGGTATTAACTTTCACAGCACCAACTTTATTTACCAACAAATCATAATAAATTGCTTCAGATGGAATAAACATAAAAGCAAATTCCATTGTTTTTTCTTTTGGTCTTATATATTTACTTGTTTCGTCAATTCTATTTTTTAAATCTTGTTTAAACTGTTTTTCTAGAATTTCTTTCTCACCTTCCTCTCTAGCATCTAAAATTTTATTATAATTTTCAAGTGAAAATTTAGAATCAATTGGAATGATTCCTTCTTTTGTAAAAACAACTGCATCAACTATTTCTCCATTATTAAATTTATATTGCATTTGATATGCATCAGGTGGCAAAACATTTTTAAGTACAGTTTCTAAATAATATTCTCCAAGTATTCCTCGCTGTTTAGGATTTTTTAAAATATTTTCAAGTGATTGCAATTGTCCAGCAAATCCCATAACCTGTTTATTTGTCTCATCAAGCTTTGTTAAACTTTGTGTGACATTTTTTACGATATCTAGACTTTCTGTCATTTTCAAGTGGATCATTTGGTTTGAATCATTGAGTTTTGAGTCTAGTGTTTTACTCATTTCATTTATCTGATTCTGGATCATTAAAAAAGATTGATCATCGGTTTTAATATTTTTCTTTTTCATTAACAAAAATATCATTACTATAAGAACAATTAATAGGATTAAAATAATATAGTTTAGCATATGTTTTTATTAAATTCTAAATAATAAATCCTAAATTCTAAATAAATTCTAATATCAAGATTGTAATTTTTTAAACATTTTTAATTTTAGATTTATAGTTTGTTTGGGGCTTAGATATTAAGATTTAGTATTTAAATTAAATAGTTTCTTTGCATTTTCATACGTTGCTTCAATTACCTCTTCTAAACTCAAATCTTTGATTTTTGCTATTTCTTTCGCTACCTCTAAAACATAAATTGGTTCATTAGACTCGCCTCTATATTTCTGAGGCGCTAAGTACGGGGAGTCAGTTTCTATGAGTATTCTATCAATTGATACATATTTTACAATATCCCGTAAATTTTCTGCATTTGGATATGTAATTATGCCCGTAAAACCTATATACATGCCATTATCAATTATAGTTTTTGCTTCCATTTGACTTCCAGAAAAACAATGAAAAACTCCATTATAATAATTGTGTGAATCTAAAATTTTACACATATCAAAATAAACTGTCTGAAGAGTAAAATCATCATTGGAGTTTCTACCATGCAAAATTAATGGCAAATTATTATTTTTTGCTAATTTTATGTGCGCTTCAAAAATTTCAACTTGTTTTGCAACAACACTTTGAGTAATTGCTTTATTATTTTCTTCTGATTTTGGAGAGTGAAAATAATCAAGTCCAGTTTCTCCAATTGCGACAACCTTTTTACTAATTAATTTTTGATAATCCTCTAAAATAAAATCTTCATCAAATACGTGAATTGGATGAAGACCAAGTGATGCATAAAAATTTTTATATTTTGTAATTTCAACAGCTTTTCTAGATGTTTCAAATTGCGCACCAACATTTATAACACTCATTGGATAATTTTCACATCTTTTTGCAACATCAATTAGATTATTTTCAAAAGCCTTAAAATTCAAATGTGCATGTGTGTCTATTAACATATTATTTGACGTCTAGCGGTTTAGAGGCTCGTAACGATATACATAACTCATTTATTGCCTATATATTCCTCTAATTTGCTCTTTATTTCATCAATATTTAAATTACTAATTTCTTTAAATTGCGTTTCTTTTATATTGTCAATTATATTTTCTGGCAAATTTGTTCTTTCTTTTAAATAAGAAATTAGATCATCTATATTGTCTATATCATCTGGTAAATTTTGTATAATTTCTTTTAGATTGTCTATCCATTCATTTTCTAAAAAAGATAAATTAAAATTTTTTGGTATAATTGGTTTTATAAAATTTATTGCTGTATTTATCTTTGGTACTATTTTCGAATTTTCAAAATATGAAACATTATCGCCTGAAAAACTAGAAATTACAAAAACAAATATTCCGACTATTAAAATTCCTGCAAAAAATCCAAATATAGCACCCAAAAATTTATTAAAAAATCCCACAATTGGCAAAGAAAATATTTTATCCAAAATATTTATTATCAACATAAACAATCTATTTATAACAATAAACAATAAAATAAAACTTATAATATTTGCTATTGTAGAGGTAAATACACCAGATATACCCTGAAGAAAAATAGAAACTCTTTGATAAAACAAACTAGCACCATAAAAACCCACCACAATAGATAGTATTCCACCAATACTTTTTATAATGCCTTTTTTAAGTCCTAAAATCGCAAAATAAATTACTATCACCAAAAAAAATATATCTAAATAATTCATAGTTTTATTTATCCCGTTTAGCGAGATTTATTATTTTAAATTTTTATTAATTTACTACTCCCTGATTTTCAATATATTAAATATTTATTTTGTAATTTCAATAATTAATTATTAAATTGAAAATAAATTAAAATATTCTAAATAAAAAATTAAAAATTATTTTTTATCTATTATTACAACAAACTCTCCTTTTGTTACGCCACTTTTTAATTCAGCTAAAATTTTATCTAAATTTCCACGATAAATTGTTTCAAATTTTTTTGTAAGCTCGCGAGCAATAACTAATTTTCTATTTTCTTGAAATCCTAATTCTTTTAATTTTTCTAAAGTTTTTATAATGCGGTGAGTGGATTCAAAAAATATATTTGTAATTTCGCTATTTATAATTTCTTTTAAAATTGTTTCTTTGCCTTTTTTATGGGGTAAAAATCCCAAAAAAATAAATCTATCACAATTAAAACCACAAATTGAAAGTGCTGTTATAATTGACGATGCTCCCGGGATTGCTTCTATTTTAATTAGGGGCTTATTTGTCAAAATATATGAAATTAATTTTTCTCCTGGATCACTTATACCTGGTGTTCCTGCATCACTTACATACGCAATATTTTTTCCGGACTCTAATAATTCTAAAATCCTTTTTTCTTTACTAGAATCAGAAAATTTATGATAACTCTCTAAATTAGTATTTATTTTATAATGATTTAATAAATTTTTTGTAATTCTTGTATCCTCACAAAAAATTAAATCCACGGATTTTAACACTTCAATTGCACGAAGCGTTATATCAGATAAATTACCTATTGGAGTTGCTATTATATATAATTTCATTATGCTGTTTTTTCTAAGTTTTGAGGTTTTTTATTAAAATATTCCAAAACGAATACAGACAGTGTCGCTATAATAGGAACAGCTATTAGCCCTCCCAAAACTCCACCAACTTTGAATCCGACAAGTATACCTATCATAATAACAAGTGGATTAAGCCCAGTTGAACTTCCCATTATTTTAGGAACTATAAAACTATTTTCAAGTTGTTGAATACCAAAATAACAAATCGCTACTATAAGAGCTTTCGTTGGTGACTGAGCAAATGTTAAAATAACTGCTAAAATTCCAGAAAACCAAGGACCCAAAGATGGAATAATTTCAAAAACTCCTGCAATTATAGCCAAAATCAGAGCATATTTTATGCCAAAAAGTAGTAAAACCGCAAATGTCAGACAAAAAATGATAATACATAAAAATATCTGACCCCTGAACCATTTACCTAATTTTTCTTCTACTCCGGAATTTAAATTTACAAAATAGTCATGATATCTCACCGGTACAATACTTTTTAAAAATTTTCTTATAACATTTTCTTGTGTAGAAAAATAAAAAGACATTATAATAACTGTTATAAATGAAAATATTCCACCAAAAACTTTCATCGTTTTGGTTAACAAAGAATTAACCGTTTGATTTAAAACACCGCTGACACCAGCTAATCCATTTTGGATATTGCCTGAATAATCAGAGCTTGACCTAATATCAATGCGAGACAAAAATGTTTGCAGCTTTGCATAATAATCAGGAAATACTTCCGCAAATTGACCAACTTCAACAGCCATAGGTTGTATAACCATAACTAAAACAAATATAAGTACGCCTATAAAAGACAAATAAACAATTAAAATGCTTAATAATTTTGGAATTTTTCTATTCTCTAAAAAATTTATAATTGGTTTAAATGCAGAGGAAATTACGAAAGCAAGAAAAATAAAAGCTAAAATATCAATTATTAAATAGAAAAAAATAAAAACTGCGATTATTCCAATGATTTTTAAAAATGTTCTTGTTGAAATGTCTATTGTTGTTTTTTCATGCATATTATTTCTGTCAAGTTATTACTTGAAAATTATTAATAATACTTATTTATTAAATTTAAAAAATATTTTTTTTCACCTTGGGGAGATATCACCGCTAAATTAATTTTTTCTTTTTTAAAAATATATCTTGCAGCATTTAAAATGTCTTCTTTTTTAACTCTATCAAATTCTTTCAAAATTTGTTCTGGAGTTTTAAATTTTTGTTTTAAAAGTAGTTGTTCTAAATAAAAATCTATTACGCTCATACTGTTTTCTATTTTTAGCATAAACTGACCCTTCAAAAATTCTTTTGCCATTTTTAATTCTTTGTCTGTAACTCCACTACTTACAATTTTTTTTACTTCTTCAAAAATATATTTTATTGCTTGCTCTATTCTAGTCTTATCTAATCCTGAAGTTATAGAAAATATTCCCGTATCTTCATAATGTGAGCTTTCACATCTTATATAATAACACAATCCTAATTTTTCTCTAATTTTCACAAACAACCTAGAGCTCATATTTCCGCCAAGTATTA
>JAQTSO010000088.1 GCA_028711215.1 Endomicrobiaceae bacterium
CTTGATAAGATTTACTTTGAAGGTGGCGGCGGAGGTAATGATTTTGAGTCCTATACTGGGGCATGGTATTTCGGGCTGCGGCATACAAAGCTTGATTGCTGGAACCGTGGCAAGAAAGGAATTATCATTACGATGGGAGACGAGCCGCTTAATCCGTACCTTCCATACAGTCAACTGTCAGCAGTGACCGGCGATGGAATACAGGGAAATATTGAGACTCCTGCTCTCTATAAGTCTGCGGCTGAGAAGTTTAATATCTATCATCTTGCTGTCAAAGATAGAGAGACAAGCTATGATAGATATGCAAGTAAAATCAAGGCGTCGTTTGGGCAATATCTTGATAAAGACCATCTTATTACCGTCAGCCTCGATAATATTGCAAATACGATTGTCAATATTGTGTGTAATTCTGGAGCTGGATGCGTGTCTACAACGGTAGAAAGCATAAATACTAACGGGGAAATTTCGTGGTGATATAAATGAGTAAAATCGAAGTTAAGGTTGTTATTGGAAGTAATTATGGTGATGAGTGCAAAGGGCTTGCGACGCATTATTTTTGCAAATCTGCAAAAGACAGGTCTGTACCATGTTTGAATGTTCTTTATAATGGAGGCTGCCAACGCGGGCATACAGTTCATATGAATGATGGGAGGAAGCACGTTTTTCACCACTTTGGTTCAGGCTCTTTTGATAATGCCGATACATACTTTGACCGAGATTTTATGGTAAATCCAATGATGTTTGTCGATGAGATGAACGAACTCTATCACTTTGGCGGGATAAGACCAATATGCTTTATCTCGCCAGAGTGTAGGGTAACTACACCATATGATATGTTTATCAATCAAATAGTTGAGGATTCAAGAAAAGATAAACGGCATGGGTCTTGCGGATTTGGTATATGGGAGACAAAGAAGAGATACGAACTGAGTAACTATAACCTTACATTTTCTCAAATTGCTAATAACTCAGACGAGGAAAATATACGTTACCTATCTTCTATCGCATATGACTATGTAAAAGATAGGCTTATGGTATACGGGATAGACAGCATTCCATCAGATTATATGTCTCTTATATCTACAGATGGGCTTTTGAATCATTATTTATCTGATATCAGATATATGCAAGCAAGCGTTATACAGGCGGAGTTCCCTACTCTTGTTGATTCATATGGTTGCGTGGTATTTGAGGGTGCGCAAGGTCTTGAGCTTGACGAGGACAATAGTAAGTGTATGCCTTATATAACAGCAAGCAAAACAACGTCATTAACTCCAGTGCAGCGTGTTCTTGATATAGATTGTGATATTGAAGTATGTTATGTTACAAGGTCATATTTCACGAGACACGGAACTGGTATTTTGCCGACAGAGTGCGATATGCAAAACATTAACCCGTCTATACAAGATGACACGAACCTTTTTAATAGGTATCAAAGAAATATTCGCTATGGGTTATTTAATAAAGAAGAGTTTTTGAGCAGAGTATTAAAAGACCAGTCTGATTCTAATTCAGTATCATGTAACATAAAGCCTTCTGTTTTTATATCGCACTTAAACTATACTGCCGGTGATATTGCTGGTGATTGTAGGATAAGCGATATTGCGAAATATTTTCACTGCGTATATTTATCTGATAGTAAATACGCAGAAGATGTGAGGGGTAATTAATGGTAAATAGAGATATAGAATTTCGTCAATTAATGCGATTCGGGCATTGTGCTTGTTGTGGAAAGGAAATTGAGCGAAATGGTGAAAAAGTAATAAGGTTTCAACCTTGTATATCACAATCCCCTTCTATCTCGTTGTGTGTTGAATGCGTGTGTCGTATGAATGATAAAATAAAGGAGATGACGAGGTAATATGAATGTTGTTCCTGCCATAAAAGCTATTGAAGCAGAGATAGGCTCTATAAAGGCAAAACACCGTATGGAACTTGAACCATATGAAACAAGTTTGCGTGAACTAAGGAAAATCAATACCGCTTGTGAAATGTGTGCTGGTAAAGGCAAAGTATTCAAACGTAGTTGTGCAGAAGACGAAGGAGATTATTACGAATGTAGTTCTTGTAATGGAAGTGGGGTAAAGAAAAAGTGAAGAATTGTGATATCACCCATGCGCTTGCTCAGAAAGTTGTCGATACAATCTACGGAGAATGGCATCATGAAGGGCATATTGAGGTAGAACACTCTGATGATTTCTGGTTTACGCTGGACGGACGGCTTTATTGTGCGAAAGTTATTGATGTAGACTGTGAAAGGCCGGTAACAGACTCCGATTTTAGAGGTAGTTGCTGATTATGACAAAAGATATGTTAGAGGCGCGTCAGGCGTTACTTAGGGCGTTTCCAAACAGTTTCATTAATAACAACGACGAGTTTATTGCGCATTTGAGGTCTAATCAATACATTATCCTGAGTAACTGCGAGACGCCGGAGGATATTGAATACAAGGTGTTAGAATGGTTTAGCAGACCGGCTCATAAAACATCCCCGTATTCACAGGAGTGGAGAAATCGTGCGTTCCATAAGTTTATGCTTGACGGTATTAACGCATTTCTTGATACTAATTTTTCTGAGCAAGATGCGAGTGATATATATGACGCGCTTGGGAATGCAATTAATCACGAACGCACGAAAGAATTTGTCAAACGTGGTATGGATATAAGTTGGTTAAAATCATTATAGCTAACAATAATTAATTTGTGAATGGTGGTGAGTAAGATAAGCAATGAATATAAGGATTGGATAAAAGATAAGGTCGATGAAAATAAGGCGCTGTGTGAAAAATACCCGTTTCTTTATCCACGAAATGTTTTTACAGACATTCTTCCAGATGACTATGATTATTCGTATACATGGTTAGACGAAATGCCAGATGGATGGAGGGTTGCATTTGGAGAACGAATGTGTTCAGAGATAAGAGACGCGCTTGCTCGTGCAGATTGTTTAAGAGATTATCGTATTTACCAGATTAAAGAAAAGTTTGGAGAACTAAGGTGGTATAGCAACTACGAAACAGACGAAGTTGGAGATATTATCACTAAATACAGTTATATAAGTGGGTTTATCTGTATTGTTTGCGGAAAACCTTATCCAAATGCGAGGATGGTTAATACTGCGTGGATTTCCCCGTATTGTAAGGAGTGTTATAACGGTTCAGATTATGACTCAATCTCAAGCAAGAATGATATAAGTAACAGCATTACAATTTCAGGATATCGTAATGGACAGAGAACTGAACGGCATATAGACATAAAAAATACATGGGACTTTATTGTATCTGATTACAATAAGCTCCACGGAGGCTAATATGGTTGGATGCATATTTTTAGTCGTTATGTTTGTCTATGTTATATATGTTTTCTGTACGGACTTTGATATTGACAGGCAGGATTGCGACACAAGCCAGTGTGATTACTGCCCGTTCCCATGTGAAAAAAGGAGAAATAATAAATGAATAAACCGAGAAAAACGCCTACTGCAGAGCAAAAAGAATGGATGAAGAGTACCGGGTATACGGAATCTCAAATAGATTCGTTTTGGAATGAGAATATTGATACAAACCCTATTATTAAAAATCTCAGTTCTAATGGCATGACATGGCGGGATATGAACTTGTCATGTGTCAAGCAGCTTCCCACACAAAAAGAGCGTGATAAAAAGATTTTAGAAGAAAAGGCTCAAAAAGATGAAGCCGAACGGCTTGAACAAGAAAAGAAGAGGCAAGAACGCGAATATTATCGAGAGCATTTTAGAGAAATCATGCTTGCAAAAATTGATGCAAAAGAAAACCTCACCGAAAAAGAACTTTCCGAAGTCGTATTTGGCTACGAAGTTGATACTGAGTATGGTGATAACAGACGTTGGACGCGGACTGTTACAACAATCGTTGAACTTCTTGGTAGGTTTTTCTCTATTGATTGGGAAGAAGGACTAACCGAAAGCCAAGAAAATGAGTTTTATAACCAGCCTGTTGAAGTTAAGAAAAACACATATGAAAAAACCATTGTTGTTACCGAATGGGTCGCTATTGGAGGGGCAAATGAGCAAGAGAACGCTTGATAACTGTCGGCTTGTAAAGAAGTTTGGTAGGCCGGTTCAGTATGACGGAGTTTGTGAGGGTTTTGGGCGTGGAGATTATGATGATGAACCTTGTGATAAGTGTAAAGAGTGTCCTCTTCATTATCTGAACGCAGAAAGCGAGGTAGACAATGTACGAGAGACTTTCTGCAGCGGCGAGGAAGAATCATAAGTATACTCCTGTAGAAGAAGAGATTAACGAATTGTGTGATGCCATAGATGATTTGGAATCTCAACTTATGGCTTCGGCTAAATCATGTAAATATTATACCGACTTATATATATCTGCCTTAAAAAGAGCCGGTGATGATATTTGTTTGAAGTGTGTAAATTATCATAAATGCGAAAAAGAGAAATGCAAATCCTTCGTTTCTGGGAGAGGCGGAGAAATTGATGGTAAGTATTATGACTTCAAATGGACTTGTGAGGATTTTAATTATGGCGAATGTGCCGTTTTAGAAAACACTCCTTGTCACGGCTGCTTTGATAATGACTTTTCTGGTTTTGAATTAAAAGAAATGAGGAAGAAATGAAAAAGTGTAAAAGATGTGGTCGTAAAGTAGGTTTATTTTTGTGTAGTAACTGTTTAGGAGAATCATTGCATAACGAGTTTTGCAAAATAGGCAAAGAACGTGACGCACCGCTTTGCCAAAATCCGCGTCAGTTGGTCAAAACTACCGATAATGTGGTATACGACGCTTCTGATACCTGTGTTTGTTGTGGTGTGTATTTGCCAGAAGGTTACGGTATGGTTTGCGACGAGTGTTTGAAAAAAGAAAGGGAGAAGTCTTTTTATGGAAACATCAAATAAATCTGATACATATAATGTTTCTCACAGAATGATTGACGCTGGCGTTGCCGAGCAACTTATTTGGACTCGTTCAGAAGAACTAAGAGACCAAGGAGAGAATATACTATCTGGTGCTTTGGCTGCTGCAATAGGGTATATAGATAAATGTCCTACAATAGAGGTTGATGGCAACACGTCTGACGGGTATCACACGTTTAATGAGCTATATCACCATAGAGCCGTATTATTCAGTGTGATATGTAATAATTATCCCGAATTATCGTGGAAGTCTAAGCGTCATAGCGACGGTAGTATGTACGACGATATGTTTATTGTCGGTATTAAAACGCCGCACGGACAAGCAACA
>JAQTSO010000089.1 GCA_028711215.1 Endomicrobiaceae bacterium
GATTCGGTAAAACTGAAGTTGCTATAAGAGCATGTTTTAAAATTGTCTGTCAGTCAAAACAAGCAGCTGTACTTGTTCCTACAACCGTTTTGGCAGAACAGCATTATAATACGTTTATGAACAGATTATCGGCATTCCCGACTAAAATAGCTATGTTGAGCAGATTCCAAACAGCAAAACAACAAAAAGAAACTATCAAAGAAATTAAAAACGGGACTGTAGATATTGTAATAGGTACTCACAGATTATTACAAAAAGATATTGAATTCAAAGATTTAGGACTTTTGGTTATTGATGAAGAACACAGATTCGGAGTTAAACAAAAAGAAAAAATAAAAATGTTGCAAAAAGATATAGATATGCTTATGTTATCGGCAACTCCTATACCGAGAACTTTATCCGGAGCATTATACGGTCTTAGAGATTTATCTCTGATAGAAACACAGCCTGTCGGCAGATTACCGATACAAACAACTATCTCAAATTATGATACAAAACTAATAAAACATGTTATTGAAGCTGAACTTTCAAGAGGCGGACAGGTTTTTTATGTCTATAACAGAGTAGAAACTATTTTAACAAAAGCACAAGAGATTAAAAAATTAGTAAAAGATGCAAGACTTGCAGTTGTTCACGGTCAGTTAAAATCAACTGAAATTGAAAAAGTCATGTGGCAATTTTTAAATAAAGAAATTGATGTTTTGCTTGCAACTACTATTATTGAATCAGGTATTGATATACCGACCGTTAACACAATGATAATTGAAGATGCCGAAAATTTCGGTTTATCCCAATTACATCAATTAAGAGGACGAATCGGCAGAGATAAACAAAAAGCATATTGTTATTTACTATACAAAGATAAAGACTTAAGTAATGAAGCAGTTAAAAGACTTGAGGCAATGAAAGAATTCAGCGATTTAGGTTCCGGCTATAAACTGGCTCTAAAAGATTTGGAAATCAGAGGAGCCGGAAGTATTTTAAGTGCTAAACAACATGGTTTCTTAAGAGATGTCGGTTTTGATATGTTCAGCAGACTCCTTGAAGAAGAAAGTAAAAAAATCAGAAATACCGGTACGACTTCAGATTCAGACAAAAAAAATGTAACAACCGAAATTGATTTAAGAATTGAAGCCTATATTCCAAACAGTTATATAGAAGATGAAGATATAAGAATATTATTTTACAGAAAAATCTCAAATATTGCCGATATAAAAGAAATTGAACCAATCAAAAATGAATTAATTGACAGATTCGGCAAACTTGTTGAACCTATAATCAATTTATTTGAAGTTTGCAAATTAAGAATATCTGCAACCGCTTTAAACATTGAGAGATTATCGGAAGATAAAATATTTATATATGTGTACTTCCCGAATGATATAGATTTAAAAAATATTGATATTGTCCGTTTCGCCCGTGATTACCATAACGATGCCGAATTTATCAGAGGCAAAACAAACGGTTTTAAGGTTAGAAAAGATGTAAAGCAGGATAAGTGGAGTTTTATCAATAGTTTTCTTGAAAATTTCAAAAAATACGTCAGATAACTACCGAAGTTTTGAAGCTTGGCAGCTTGGAAGCTGAGCAACTACAACAACTTACCCAGATTTAAATGTTAAAACACTTCATTTCATTACGAAAACTTAAAGCCTGAAAAAAAACTTAAACCAAAATTGTCGTTATAATTTCAAAATTTGAGATGAAACGAAGAATTTTCAAACCGCAGTGTACACAACCGTTTGGGATTGTATTTTTAAGACTAGCAAGATTTTGTGCGAAGTGAAGTAATTTTAAAGTGAAGTTTACGTAAAAAAGCGTAAGCGATTGGTAAATGAGCTTTAAAATTACAAAACTGCAGCCAAAATATTGCGGTCGCTATATATTCTGTTTTCTAAATATTTCGTAAAGAATAACAGCACTCGCACACGAAACATTCAACGAAGAAATTAAATTCTTTTGCGGTATCGTAATTATAACATCACATTTTTCTTTGATTTTCTGATGAATACCAAACCCTTCACTGCCGACAATTAAAACTGCCGGAAACGGAATATCGGTTTCGTGAATACTTTTATTACCGTTTTCAGCTCCGATAATCCAAAAATCATTTTCTTTAAGTTTTAATATCGCCTGTGATGAATTTGTAACTCTTGCAATTTTAATATGTTCAATTGCACCGGCAGACGTTCTTGAAACTGTATCGTTAACTGTTGCAGAGCGCCATTTAGGAACAATTACTCCGTCAACTCCGAAAGCAACTGCATTTCTTATAATAGCACCTAAATTATGTGGATCTTCAATTGAATCAAGAAGTAACAATAATGCATTTTTTTTGTTTTTAACGCTTGCTATTAAATCCTCAAGTTCAACATATTCAGTGGTTGAAACTTCAGCAACAACGCCTTGTGTATTTGTATCTTCAAATTTATCAAGTTTTTCAGGCGGAACATTATTTACAGGGATTCCGCTTTCTTTGGCTAACTTAATAATCTCCCCGATACTACTGCCATGTGCAGTTTTTGAAATAAATATTTTATTTATTGTTCTGTTACCTGACTTTATTGCTTCAAGCACTTCATTGCGTCCGAAAATTTTATCCATAAATTCCTTTTGCTGTTTTTTATCCTTCTGTTTTTTTGGAGCATTAGAGCATGTTTATGACTGCTCTGCTTTGTAGTTTTTTAGGTTTCAAAGTTTGGAGCGAAACAAACAATTTTCAAGTTGTGGTGTACATTAGTAAAGCGGAGCGAACGGTACATGAGACTTGAAAATTGAAAGTTACAGCCCGAAATTTGAAACCGTTATAATGTTAAATCTTTTTGACTAACGTCGACGACCCGTCTTTATTATCAACTATCTTATACCCAAGTTCAGCCAGTTTATCTCTGAACAAATCTGCCTGTTTCCAATCTTTATTTCTTCTTGCTAAATTTCTTTGATTTAATAAATCTGTTAATTCGTCGTTAACTTCAGGTTTCAATATTTTTATACCTAATGCCCCTTCACAAATATCTTCAAAAACATATCTTGCCTGTTTTAAAAATCCTATATCGCCTGACAAATTATTCAAAATTAAATTTTTAAGTTCATGAAAATAAGATAATGCCATTTCAAAATTAAAATCATCATCCAAAGCATTTTTAACCTGTTGCTGAATTTTTATTAAGTTGTCATTTATTATATTTTTATCACTGTCACCGGCAACTGCTACAAGCCTCGAATAAGCTTCATCCAAACCCTGCAAAGTAGTTTTTGCTACGTTTAACGCTTCGTTTGAAAAATCAAGCGGTGTTCTGTAATGTTGTGTTAATAAATAATATCTTACAACTCTCGGGTCATAATTTTTAAAAATATCTGTTAATGTAAAAAAATTACCAAGCGACTTTGACATTTTCTCTTTATTAACCGTTACAAAACCGTTATGAATCCAGTATCTTGAAAACAGTTTACCTGTACAAGCTTCACTCTGGGCAATTTCGTTTTCATGATGAGGAAATATTAAATCCTGCCCACCACCGTGAATATCTATTGTATCGCCCAATTTATTGGTTGACATAACAGAACATTCAATATGCCAGCCCGGGCGTCCGTTTGACCATGGACTTTGCCATGAAACAGATTGCGGTTCATTGAGTTTTGTTTTTTTCCATAAAATAAAATCATAAGGATGTTGTTTCTTACCGTCAGCTTCAACTCTTGCACCCATTCTCATATCTTCAAGTTTTCTTTTTGAAAGTTTTCCGTATTCATTGAATTTATCAACGGCAAAATATATATCCCCGTCAACATCGTAAGCAAAACCTTTTTGAATAAGTTTTTCTATAAAAGAAACTATCTGCGGTATCATCTGAGTTACCTGAGGATATGAATTTGCTCTTAAAACATTCAGTTTATCCATCTGTGTAAAATAATCTTTAATATAAGTTTCGGCAAGCTCAAGCGGTGTAATTTGTTTTTCTATTGAACGGTTTATAATTTTATCATCTACATCAGTAAAATTTTGAATATGTGTTACTTCATAACCGCTTCTTGTAAAATGTCTTTTTATAACATCAAATGTTACATAAGCTCTTGCATGCCCCAGATGACAAACATCATAAGGAGTAACTCCGCAAATATACATATTTACTTTGTTTTCGTTAATCGGAATAAACTCTTCTTTTTTATTTGTCAGTGTATTGTAAAACCTGATCATTTTTTATTTCCTTGTAAAGATGCTACTGCCATGGCACAAATCCCTTCACCACGTCCGATAAAACCCATTTTTTCGTTTGTCGTAGCTTTAATCGCAATCCTTTCTTTTTTTATACTCAAAACTTTTGATAATATTTCCTTCATACTATCAATATAAGGATATATTTTCGGTTCTTCTGCAATTATCGTCATATCTACATTATTTATTTTAAATTTTTTATTTTTTAAAGTTTTAACTACTATTTCCAGCAACTTAACGCTTGATATATTTTTATATTTTAAATCTGTATTCGGGAAAAAATGGCCTATATCATTTTGTCCGCTTGCACCAAGCAAACTGTCCATTAAAGCATGTATTAAAACATCGGCATCACTGTGACCGTCTAATCCTTTTTTTGACGGTATTTCTACTCCGCCTAAAAATAATTTTCTGCCTTTTTTAAATCTATGAACATCATACCCGAAACCTATAAACATTATTTGCCTCTCTTTTTCAAAATTGCTTCTGCCAAGAGAAAATCTGTTTGTTCTGTTATTTTAAAGTTTTCGTAACTTGCAAATACTAAGGCTGATTTTGTTCCTGTTTTTTCAACTAACTGAGCATCATCGGTCGTAGATTTACTGATTTTTTTCGAATATGCTTTTTTCAATATATCTTTTTTGAAAATTTGAGGCGTTTGAGCATTCCAAATGGTTTTTCTGTCCAAAGATTTTGTTATTTTTGTTCCGGATTTTGAAAATTTTATGGAATCTTTTGATGTAACTGCCGCTATTGCTCCGCCAAACTTTTTGGAAGATTCTATTACGTCTTTTATTATTTTTTCTGTTATCAATGGTCTTGCTGCATCGTGAACTGCAACAAAATCTATGTTGCCGCCGAGAATATTCAATCCGTTTTTTACAGAATCAAATCTTTCTTTCCCGCCACAGACAACATCTATATTGTAAAATTTTTTATACTTTGACATTTCAGGCAATG